>NZ_CP107899.1:8090000-8390000 GCF_036013915.1 Streptomyces sp. NBC_00464
GTGGTCAGGGTGTTCTTCAGGTGCATGGCTCACGTTCCTCGGGAGGCCGGCTGCGATGCCGGGCACAGCGATCAACGAGCGTCGCGGCCCCACGTGACGGCTGGCCGGCGAGTGCTGTGAGGTTCGGGTGCGGCGCCCGGAAGCCTGGTGGCGGAGTGTTCGACGGGGTGGGAATGCTCCCGGGTGCGCCCGCGTTACACGACCAGAACGAAAACGAATCCCGTTCCCATCAAGGGTTCGGGATCGCTGGAGAAGTCCGGAGGTGCTCATGGCCCGCAGTGAAACCCGTCCCGTCGTCACCCTCCGCTCGACCGCCGGAACCGGTCAGAGCTATGTGACGCGGAAAAGCCGTCGCAACAACCCCGACCGCCTGGTCCTGCGCAAGTACGACCCCGCAGCCGGGCAGCACGTCCTGTTCCGCGAGGAACGCTGACCGTAGCCCCGACCGACGCCGGGCGGCCTGCGCCGTCCGTCCGCTCTCGCACCAGGGAAGGAATGCCCATGAAGTCCCGAATTCACCCCGTCTCCCGTCCGGTGGTCTTCCGTGACCGTGCCGCGGGGGCTGCCTTCCTCACCCGTTCCACCGCGCATTCCGATCAGCGGGTGACGTGGGAGGACGGCCGGAGTTATCCCGTCATCGATGTGGAGACCTCGTCGGCGAGTCACCCGTTCTACACGGGGACCCGGCAGGTGCTGGACACGGCCGGCCGGATCGAGCAGTTCAACCGCCGTTACGGCGCCGAGGCCCCTGCCACCGGTGCGTGACGCCGCATCGTCGGCCCGGCTGTCCGTGCCGTGGATCACAGTTCGGGGTGCGGATTCCCGGGAACGGGACCGGATGATTTATCGTTCACCTATATGTGGATGACGCGCTGAGCGCCCACACCAGAGCCGCCCCGGCTGGATTCCCCCGATCCGGCCGGGGCTTCCCCTTGTCCGTGGCCTACGCCCGGGCCGCTGCCGTGACGGCCCTCCGTCCGGCAGTTTCGACGAACAGAGCGGCGGCCGCCAGACCCGCGGCGGACACGGCGCCCGAAGCAGGCCACAGACGCACCGTCAGCGCGGCCAGTGCCGCGCCCGCCACGACGGCGAGCAGCCGGCCGGCGACCCAGCCGTCATCGTGACGCCACGATGCCCGGGCGAGCCGTGCGACGAGAGAGGTCAGCGTTCCGGTGAAGTAGTTCGTGGGCGTGGCCCGGACACGGCCCTGGATGCCCATCGCGAGTCCCATGACCACCAGCAACCCCAGCCGGTCCGCGTCCGACGTGATCAGGCCGCACGCCCACAGCGCCGCGCCCAGGCTGAGCAGCACCACCTCGATCAGCAGCATGACGGGCAGCCGCCACCACACCCGCTCCCCGGCCACCGCGCCCCAGGCCACCCCGCACCCGTACGAGACCAGCGCGGTGACCACACGCAGCGCGACTCCCTCCTCGCCGGCCCCCGCGGCCGCGGCGCCCAGCAGTACCAGGTTGCCCGTCATCACACCGGCGAAGACCTGGCCGACGCAGATGAAGACGAAGGCGTCCGCTGCTCCGGAGGCCGCAGACAGCAGCAGAAGCGCCGCATGGGCGCGGGAACCGTCCGTGGCATCGCGGCCGGCCGGTTCGGTGGATGCGCTGGGAGTCGGCACGTCAGCATCCTCGCCGCCGCCCCGGCCTGCCCGGCGGCGTTGTCCCCGGCGTGGCGCGGCGGACCCGGCGCCGGAGCATTCCTGTGGGAGCGGGCGGCACCGGCTCCGGAGCGCGGTGGCGCTCAGTCCAGGCCGCGTGCCCGCCTGAAGCGGGACAGCCCGTCGGCCAGCCCCACCACCGGCTCCGGATAGTCCGGCCGGTCACGCCCCGACCTCCGCAGCTTCCACGGCTCATGCACGGCGGACCCGGACACCTCCGCCAGCTCCGGCACCCAGCGGCGGACGTAGCTGCCGTCCGGGTCGTATCGCTTGGCCTGGATCACGGGGTTGAGTACCCGGTTGGGGCGGCTGTCCGTGCCGGTCCCGGCCATCCACTGCCAGTTCAGCTGATTGTTGGCGACATCGCCGTCGACGAGCAGGTCCAGGAAGTGCCGTGCGCCGATGCGCCAGTCCACGTACAGCGTCTTGGTCAGGAAGCCGGCGGTGAGCAGCCGTCCGCGGTTGTGCATCCAGCCCTCGTGGCGCAGCTGGCGCATCGCCGCGTCGACCACGGGGTAGCCGGTGCGTCCCTGCCGCCAGGCCTCGATGTCCTCGGCGGCATCCGTCTCGGAGCGCCAGTGGTCGTGCCGGGTGCGGTAGTCCTGCCGGGCCGCGGCGGGCCGGGCCGCGAGGACCTGGTGGTGGAACTCGCGCCAGCACAACTGCCGGACGAAGGCCTCGGCCCCGGCCCCTTCAACGGTGCGGGCCCGGTGGACGAGCTCGACGGGGGACAGGGTGCCGAAGTGCAGGTGCGGCGAGAGCCGGGACGTCGCGTCGCCGGACAGGTCGTCGTGACCCTCCTCGTACGCCGCGAGCCCGTGACGCCGCCATGCGGTGAACCGTGTGCGGGCCTGACGCTCCCCGCCCTCGGCCAGACCCTCCGACACCCCGGAGACCGCGCTGCGGGCGGGCACGGCTTCCGACCCCGGACCGTCCGGGACCCGCACGGCCCGGGGCGCGGCGAAGGTCTCGCGTACCCGCTGCGCGGACCAGCGCCTGAAGTACGGCGTGAACACGGCGAAGTGGTCCGAGGCCGCCGGCGTCACGGCGCCGGGCGCGACCGCGGTGACCACGCCGTCGTGGACGTGCAGCCGCTGCCCGCCGGACGCCAGCGCCGCGCGCAGCCGCTCCTCGCGACGACGGGCGTACGCGCTGACGCCGGCCGCGAGATGGACGTCCGCCGCACCCGTCTCGGAGACGATCCGCCCCACCTCCTCGGCGACATCGCCCGAACGGATCACCAGCCTGCCGCCCCGCTCACGCAGCCCGGCGTCGAGATCCCGCAGACAGTCGGCAAGGAACGCCAGGCGGTTCGGGGCGCCGAACCCGGCCGCCTCGATCGCGCTGTCACGGACGAACAGCGGCACGATCTCGTCCGAGGAAGCGAGCGCCGCCCGCAGTGGTGGATGGTCGTGCAGCCGGAGATCGGCAGTGAACAGGACGACCGCTACGGTCATGGCGCAACTCCTGGGAGGCCGGGGACATGCCATGCTGCCGTCCGCGGGCGCACCGGTCAGGGCGACACCGTGGCGCTCGCCGGTTCGGGTGACGCCGAGCCCGCCGCCGTACGGGCGATGTTGCGGGCCATCCCCCCGAACACGACCGAGTGGAAGGGCCACACGCTCCACCAGTACGCGTGGCCGAGCAGCCCGCGCGGATGGAACAGCGCCCGCTGGCGGTAGCGCGAGCGGCCCCGGCCGTCGGGCTCCGCGTACATCTCCAGCCAGGCCAGGCCCGGCAGCCGCATCTCGGCGCGCAGCCGCAGCAGGCGGCCCGGCTCGATCTCCTCGACGCGCCAGAAGTCCAGCGAGTCACCCACGCGCAGCCGGTCGGTGTCCCGCCGCCCGCGTCGCAGTCCCACGCCCCCCACCAGCCGGTCGAGCCACCCGCGTACCGCCCAGGCGAGCGGGAACGAATACCAGCCGTGATCGCCGCCGATCCCCTCGACGACCCGCCACAGCGCCTCCGGGGACGCGTTGACGTCGAGTCCGCGCACATCCGTGTACAGGCTGCCGCCGGCCCAGTCGGGGTCCGTGGGCAGTGGGTCGCTGGGCACCCCGGGCACGGATGCGGAGGACCACCGGGTGGTGACCCGTGCCTCCCGGACCCGTTGCAGTGCCAGCCGCAGCGCCTTGTCGAGGCCGAACGGCTGCCCGGGGCCGTCGGGGACGTACCGTGCGATGTCGTGTTCCCGGCACACCACCTCGTACCGCAGCGACTCGGCGAGCGGGCGGGCGATCGAGCGCGGCACGGGGGTGACCAGGCCGATCCAGTGGCTGGACAGCCGCGGGGTGAGCATCGGAACGGGGAGGATCAGCCGGTGCGGAAGGTCGGCGACCTCCGCGTAGCGCTGCATCATGTCGCGGTAGGTGACGATGTCGGGCCCGCCGATGTCGAAGGTGCGGCTCACCTCCCGCTCCATCCGGGCGCTGCCCACCAGATAGCGCAGCACGTCCCGCACCGCGATCGGCTGGATCCGCGTGGACACCCAGCTGGGCGTCACCATGACGGGCAGCCGCTCCGTGAGATAGCGCAGCATCTCGAAGGAGGCCGACCCGGATCCGATGATGACCGCGGCCCGCAGAGCGGTGGTCGGGACGCCGGAATCCAGCAGGATCCTGCCCACCTCGGCCCGCGACCGCAGGTGCGGTGACAGCTCCTGTTCGGGTACGTCGTTAGGAGTGAGGCCACCGAGGTAGACGATCCGGCCGACCCCCGCCGCATGCGCCTGCTCCCCGAAGACCGTGGCGGCCCTGCGGTCCGTCTCCTCGAAGCCGCCGCCGGCCGTCAGGGCGTGCACCAGGTAGTAGGCCACGTCGATGCCCCGCATGGCCGGGGCGAGCGACTGTGCGTCGGTGACGTCGCCTCGGACGATCTCCACCTCGCCCGCCCACGGGTAGTCCCGCAGCTTCTCCGGGCTGCGGGCCAGGCAGCGCACCCGGTACCCCGCCGCCAGAAGTTCCGGGACCAGGCGCCCCCCGATGTAGCCGGTGGCGCCGGTGACCAGACAGTGAGGCTCATTCCCGCGGTCGCTCGTCATGAGATCTCCGCATCGGTTCGTCGTGCCGTGCCCGCCGGGCCGTTCGCGTGCCGGCCGCTGCGACCAGTCTGGCCCGCGTCCGCCCGCGTCGCATGCGCCGGTGCGGCGGGGCAGGTGTGCCGCGGCCGGTCGGGGGCACCTGTCGCCCATGAACGCAGAGGCAGGAAGAGGCACGCGCAACGTGACACGGCACAGGGCATGGGGCCATGTTCTGCTCCAGATCACCATCCTGGTGACGGCCTTCGTGGCCATGGTCGGATTCTCCGTCGTGCTGGCAAAGGTGACGCTCACACCGTCGCCCGCTTCGGAGGATCTCGTGACGTCGAATCTCCACCCGGGACGCTCGCTCCGGCAGTACGCCGAGGACTACACCTTCCTCGCAGCCTGCAAACAGGCCGGTGGCAATCTCGTGCTGGGCATGCCGTTCGGCGTGCTGCTGCCCGTTCTCGTGCCACGACGGCTGCGCATGGTCCGCATGGTCCTGCTGACCGTCCTGGTCATCGTCGTGGTCGAACTGGTTCAGGGAGCGCTGGTCGCGGGGCGGGCCTTCGACATCGACGACGTCATACTCAACACGACGGGCGCGCTGCTCGGCTATCTGCTGCTGGGCCGGCGTCTGAGTCACCGCTACCACGTGCTCGCGGCCGAACCGGGGCGCAAGGCCGCCCCGGCCCGGACCCGGCGGCCGAAGCCCGCCCGCCCCCGGACCACGAAGCGGACCGGCCGGGTGACCGCGACCTGGACCCGGATGCGGCAGGGAGTGCGGGCCGGAGTCACCCGCAGACGAGTCCGCAAGGGATGACCCGGAGACGGGGCCCGACGGATGGGCCCGACGGCGGGGCAGCCGACCGGAAGCCGGCCGGCCACTCGATCGGCCCGTGGCCGATTGCGGGTCCGCACGGGCGGTCCCAGCGTGGGGTGACGCCACAGCGTGCCGTAGGCGTACGGATCACCCGCCGAAGGGGAGCGACATGGCCGACGCGCAGTGGAGTCCGGGACGCCGTGCAGGGGACGCGGAGGAGTTCCTGCCGGTGCTGGACATCATCGAGCCGGCCCGCCAGCGCAGGCTCACCGTCCTGTTCCGTCTCCTGCTGCTGATCCCGCACTTCATCGTGCTGTTCTTCCTGGAGGTCGCGGCCTTCTTCACCGTCGTGTTCGGCTGGTTCGCAGCCCTTGTCCTGGGCCGGCTCCCCGAGCCCGTCTTCCGCTTCCTTGCGGCGACCCTCGCCTACCGCACGAGGGTCGCCGCAAGCGGCATGCTCCTCGTCGACAGCTATCCGCCCTTCACCCTGACCCAGCCGCCGGACCACCCCGTCCGGATCGACGTCCGTCCGACAGGTCTCAACCGGCTGGCCGTCTTCTTCCGGCTGATCCTGGTGATTCCGGCCGCCATCGTGCAGAGCCTGGCCACCTACGGCTGGTACGCCCTGGCGATCGTGTGGTGGCTGATCACCCTGATCCTCGGACGCATGCCCCGTCCTCTCTTCGAAGCCACGGCGGCCACCCTCCGCTACGAGATGCGCGTCTCCGCGTACGTGTCGATGCTCAGCCCCGCCTACCCCAAGGGATTCTTCGGCGAGGACGCCCTCTCCGTACCGGAACAGCAGGGGCGCTCCGCGACCAGGCCTCTGGTCATGAGCACCGCGGGCAAGGCGCTGCTGGTCCTTTTCCTCGTCCTCGGTCTCATCGGCAGCATCACGACGTCCGTGACCCGTTCGTCGTCCGACGACACCGATTACCACATGCAGGCGTAAAGGCCTCGTGCGAACCACCCGCCGACAGGCATGATCACCCGATGACATGGACAGCACCTGAAGCCGCACGCACGGGCGGATCACTCGTCGCCGCAGAGCGGGAGATGCTCACCGGGTACCTCGGTTGGTTCCGCGCCACCCTCCTCCGGAAGTGCGCCGGCCTGACCGGCGAGCAGCTTGCCGAGCGGACCACACCGCCGTCGAACCTCTCGCTGCTCGGACTCCTGCGCCACATGGCCAAGGTCGAACGCACCTGGTTCCGGCAGCGGTTCGCCGGTCAGGACCTCGCGCCGATGTACGACCCGCAGAAGGGCAAGGACGCGGACTTCGAGGACCTCGATCCGGCCCGGGCCGCCGAGGACTACGCCCGGCTCGTCGAGGAGTGCCGCCTGGCGGACGAGATCGTCGCCGGCGCGTCGTTCGACGACACGTTCGTCCACAACGGAGAGGTCTTCTCGCTGCGCCTCGTGCACGTCCACATGATCGGCGAGTACGCGCGCCACATCGGCCACGCCGATCTGGTGCGCGAGCGGCTGGACGGAGTCACCGGGGACTGAGGGGACCGCGAACGGAGTCGGCGCGGCCGCGGAGCCGCACGCGTGCGTAGCCCTACCGATCCAGCCACTTCGCGCGCTGGGCCTCTCTTCGCCGAACTCCCTTTCCCTGCCGTGCACTTGACGGCCACGCCCCGATAGGTATGGTCTAGTCCAAGTGCAGGGCCGGTGTCGGACACGCCCCGTTTCCGGGGTGTGTCCGACCACGCAATCCTGCCGTGCCCTTCGCGCCTCTTGGCCCCACACCTGAGAGGCTGGACTGCCGCTTCCGGGCTTCCCCACAGTCCGCCCGCGTGCAGCGACGCCTCATGTGAAGGAGAAGCATGCACGCGAAAAGGAAGACTGCCGCAGTCATCGGTGCCTTACTCGCACCGGTGCTCGCCCTGAGCCTCCCGGCGAGCTCCGCCAGCGCCCACGGCTACATCTCGTCACCCCCCAGCAGGCAGGCCCAGTGCGCCGCCGGAACGGTCAGCTGCGGCGACATAAAGTACGAACCCCAGAGTGTGGAAGGCCCCAAGGGGCTGACCAGTTGTAGCGGCGGCAACAGCAGGTTCGCCGAACTCGACGACGACTCCAAGGGCTGGCAGGTCACTCCGGTGAGCCGGAGCACCTCCTTCCAGTGGGTGCTGACGGCTCGTCATTCCACCAGCACCTGGCAGTACTTCGCCGGTGGCCAGAAGATCGCCGAATTCAACGACAACGGCGCGCAGCCCGGTGCCACCGTCACCCACCAGGTGGACTTCGGCAGCCACACCGGAAAGCAGAAGGTCCTCGCGGTGTGGAACATCGCCGACACGTCCAACGCCTTCTACGCGTGCATCGACGTCAACGTCAGCTGAACACCCGCACCACCCGTCACACGGACACCGGCAAGAACAGGAGCCCCCGCCCTGCGTAGGGTGGGGGCTCCGACGGCGTCGCCGGGATACGGCCCGCGACTCGATGTGCGGGGCGGACGGAGGACGACACCATGGCCGACCAGTGGGTCAGGCTGGAACTCGACCTGAGCGCATTCGACGCGAACCGGTTCGAGCAGTACGTGACCAAGTGCCGGGACGAAGGCATCCGCCTGACCACGCTCGCCGAGCTGGGCGACACCCCGGAGCACCGGCGCGCGCTGTACGAACTCAACAAGGAGTGTTCGGCCGACATCCCGGAACGGGGCGAGTTCTTCTCGTACGAGGAATTCTGCACGCGCCGGTTCGACGTCCCTTCCTACGATCCACGCGGCGTCGTGATCGCGCGGGACGGCGACGACTGGATCGGCATGGCGGCCACTTCCCGCCACGGGGACTTCCTCTTCAACGAGATGACCGGGGTGCGGGCGTCATACCGCGGCCGGGGCATCTCCGTCGCCATGAAGACGTTCGGGATGCGATTCGCCACGGTGTGCGGCGTGCGCAGGATACGTACCTTCCACCATCCGGCGAACGACAGCGCCATAGGGATGAACCGGACCATGGGCTACGCCGACACCGAATGACGCGCGTCGGCCGCTCGATGGAACCGACACGTCGGCGGGACCGGGATTTTTCGGTGGTCGGTGTTGTTGAAGCCATGATGAGGGTCCGCGGCCGACAGGACGCCGCGGACGGACGTCGACGACGGGACAGCTGCCATGCCGCTTCAGGGCGAGTACGAGCCGAGCCCCACCCCTTGGGTGCGTGACCAGGTCGAGCAGTACGAGAGTTCGGGCGGGACGGAGGGGACGACCATGCGGGACATGCCGGTGATCGTCCTGACGACACTGGGTGCCAAGAGCGGGAAGATCCGCAAGACGCCCCTGATGCGGGTCGAGCACAACGGCTCGTACGCGGTGGTCGCGTCACTGGGCGGGGCTCCGAAGCACCCGGTCTGGTACCACAACCTCACAGCCGATCCGCGCGCCGAACTCCAGGACGGCCCGGTGCGCCAGGACATGACCGCCCGTGAGGTGACCGGGGACGAGAAGGCGCTCTGGTGGGAGCGTGCCGTCGCCGCGTATCCCGACTACGCCGACTACCAGGAGAAGACCGACCGGCAGATCCCGGTCCTCGTCCTGGAGCCCGTGGACGGCGGCCACTGAGCGACACGGGCCGGTGCGGACGGGCCGAACGCGACCCGGCAGGGATGCGGCCGGCCCGTCGGACTGCGCGGAGCCGGCCGGGGCACCACACTTGCCGGCCGGCCGTTGCGCACCGGCGCGGGGCAGTGCGACGGGATACTCTCCAGCACGGCTCCTGAGGCGTGGGGCCGAGCGGAAGGATGCACAACCAGATGACAGAGAACTCCGAGCTGGTCGCGTTCGTCCGGGCGCGCCTCGACGAGGAAGAACAGGTCGCACGCGCGGCCGGCGGCCAGGGCTGGCGGTGCCCGGCCGAGGTACCCGGCGAGATCCACGACCGGACCGGTGCCATCGCGTTCACCCTGAGGACGCACGGCTACGACCACCACATCGCCCTGCAGGATCCCGCGCGAACCCTCCAGCGCATCGAGACCAGCCGGGTGCTCCTGGACGAGTACGCGGAGGTCGCCGCCCTGGACGTCGACCGCCCCGAGCGCGACTTCCCCTCGGGCCGGGCCTTCGGCTTGGGGTTCGTGGTCCGGCAGATGGCCGCAGAACACGCGGGGCACCCCGGCTACCTGGTGAAGTGGCTGCCCCGGTTCACGCAGTAGGGCCACCGTGCCGGGGAAGGGTCCGCCTCCCGCGGCACCCGCACGGACGGGGCGGCTGCCCCTCGTACCGGCACGAGGGGCAGCCGGCCGGCGGGCGACCGGGCGGACCCGGGCAGGTCAGAGGGGGTTCGTGCCGCCTTCGCCCTTGGTGGACACCTGATCGCTCCGCTCCTGGAGCCGGCGCGCCTTGTCCTCAAGACGCCGGCGCTCCTGCGGATCGGAGACACGCTCGGCCGCCTCCTTCATTTCCTGTGCCTTGGCGCGTATACGCTCCGCGCGGCCGCCGGTTTCATCCGCAACACTCATGATCGCTCCTGGGTCTCGGGGGGAGAGCCGACCACACCAGCGAATCAGCGCGCCCGCACACCTGCATCTCGAACGGTCACCCGCCGCTACGGAACGCGGCGCGCAAACCGGTCGTGCCGGAGCGGCCCCTTGCGACCCCTGTGGGGGAGACGCTCTTTGACCGGACGACGGCGGGTGACCGGGCCGAGAACGTCGGCCCCGGACCCTGGTGCGGCCCGGGCCGCACCTTCTGGCAGGATCGTGCGCCTGAACGCACCACCCGGGCCCGGGAGTCGCAAGTTCCCGCCGGGTGGACGAGCAAGTTGAACGGGGAACGAGGAAGATATGCGTACGTGGACTCGCGTCATGCCTGCGGCGATGGGCGCTCTGGCGCTGGCCGTGGTGCTGAGCGGCTGCAACGGCACGGATTCGGCCAAGGGGAGTAAGGGATCCGGCTCCGAGGGGGGCGGCGAGAAGGTCTACAGCCTGGGTGAGGCCAGCCCGCCGCAGAAGAGCACCATGAAGGAGTCGAAGGACAGCACGTACACGGTCACGCCCACGAAGGTGGAGACGGGAACGAAGGCCGACCTGGACAAGTCCGGTCTGGACACGGACAAGGACAAGAGTCCCAGGGTCCCCGTATATGTGTGGGCGACCGTGACGCACAAGAGCGGCAAGGCCATGGAAGTCGGCGACATGGACGACGACCTGGTCGTGGAGACGGACAAGGGCCAGCGCACGAGGGCCCTCATCGTCATCATGGGCGAGGCCAAATGGCCCAACTGCCCGGCGCCCGACGGGATCAAGAAGCTGAGCGCGGGGCAGTCGGAGAAGATCTGCAAGGCCTTCCTGATCCCCGAGGGGCAGAAGGCCGCCGCGGTCCAGCTGAGCCAGGGCTTCTCCGCCGAGCCGCTGGAATGGCCGGTCAAGAGCTGACCGCCGACGGGCCCCGCCGCGGCCCGCGCCGGTGATCCGAGCACGGACGGAGTGCACGTACCGAGGAGAGAGGGGACGTGCACTCTGCCGTGTTCAGTCGGTCGCGCCCGCAGCAGGACACACGTCGGACGGCGGTGAGTCTGCCTGGGATCTGCCCCGCGGCTGAATCTCCGCATCGTCCGCGGCATCCACCCGTCCGGGATGTGCCTCCGCTGAGGCATCATGTCGTCGGTGATCACCATTCATCTGAAGTACGAGATCGACCCCGACCGCATCGAGGACTTCGAGGAGTACGGCCGTCGATGGGTCGTACTCGTCAACCGGTTCGGCGGCACCCACCACGGCTACTTCCTGCCCAGCGAGGGTGACAGCGACATCGCGTACGCGCTCTTCTCGTTCCCCGGCTTCGCCGAGTACGAGCGCTACCGGACCGACAGCACCACCGACCCCGAGTGCCAGGCCGCATTCGAGCTGGCACGCCGCACGCGATGCATCCGACGGTACGAACGCCGCTTCCTGCGCCCCCTCGACGTGACGGAGAAGTGAGTGCCATGACGGCGCGCGTGACAGCTGTGAGCAGCAACGGGACGTACGCGTTCAGCAAGCCGAACCGGGCGGGCATCACTCTGCTCGCCGGTCTCGGCGTCGAGGACGACGTCCATGCCGGGGAGACCATCAGGCACCAGTTCCGCATGACGTACGAACCGGAGCTGCTCAATCTGCGCCAGGTGCACCTCATGCACGAGGAACTCTTCGACGAACTCGCCGGAAAAGGGTACGCCGTTGCCCCGGGTGAGCTCGGCGAGAACATCTCCACCCGGGGGATCGACCTGCTCGGCCTGCCCACAGGCGCGCTGTTGAACCTGGGCGGGGAAGCGATCGTGGAAGTCACGGGGCTGCGCAACCCGTGCGCGAAAATCAACACGCTTCGGCCGGGCCTGCTGAACGAGATGTTCGAGATCGATCGTGCGACCGGGGACTTCACCTTCAAGGCCGGGATCATGGGCGTGGTCCGGCAGGGAGGCCGGGTACGACCCGGCGACCCGGTCGGCGTCGATCTGCCCGCAGGCCCGCTCCGGCCGCTGGAGCGCGTCTAGGGTCGGCGGACCGGCCCTGCGAACGGCGCTACTTGCCCAGCTTCTCGGCCACGGCCGCCCGCCGGGCGAACATCTCGTCCTTGGACGCCGCCATCTCCCGCAGGGCCGCCCTGCGCTCCCGCTGGGCCAGCCGGTCCAGATACAGCTGACCGCGAAGGTGGTCGGTCTCGTGCTGAAGGCATCGCGCGAAATAGCCCCGGCCCTCGATCACCAGCGGTGCGCCGTCCTTGTCCCGGCCTCGTACGACGGCACGGTCGAGGCGGGGCACCATCCGGTAGGGACCCGGAACGGACAGACACCCTTCGGACTCCTCGACCAGACGGCGCTCTCCGGCCGGAACCTCGACCAGGACCGGATTGGCGATGTGCCCGACATGACGTACTCCCCACTCGTCCGTGATGTCCCACACGAACAACTGCAGATCCACGTCGACCTGGTTGGCCGCAAGTCCCGCGCCTTCCGCCACCTGGTTCGTGGCGAACATGTCGTCGATCAGTTGCGACAGTTCCGGCGTGCCGAACCGGGTGACCTCCGGACACCGACGCCGCAGGATCTCCTCCCCGACCACGGTGATGCGTCGCACCGAACCGCGTCGGACCTCCGGAGCGAGCCGCGGATAGGACTCCACCGGTTCTCCCAGGACACGCACCCGGCGGTCCTGGGCAGTGTTGTCGAGCCGAACCGTCATGGAACATCAACGCCTTTCGCACCCGCTCGGACGGCGGCCGGAGCAGTAGGCCGCGGCCATTCCGCTGGGCAGCTTGACCGATTGCTTTGCAAAGTAGCACTCTTTGCAAAATGAGCGACGAGAACCGCCAAGTTCCCTGCGTGGACCCACTGCTGCATCGCGCCCGCCGACAACTGCCCGATCACCCGCTGCGTGTTGCCCTCCTGGACCTGCTCGCCGAGGTCGGCACGGTTACGTCCACGGAGGCCGCCGTCCGCCTCGGCCACAGTTCCGGACTGTGTTCGTTCCATCTGCGCCAGCTCGCCCGGCACGGCCTCATCGAGGAAGCGCCGCACAACGGTGGCCGCGCGCGGCCGTGGCGGCTTCGCTGGGAGCAGTCCGGGAGGAGTGGCGGACCGTACACGGAAGAGCCGGAAGAAGGTGCCGCGTCGGCACGCGAACTGGAGGACGCGAGCCATCAGCACTGGCTGGATCACCGGGAGCAGGCACCGGAGGAGTGGCAGCACGACGAGTCCTTCAGCGCCGTGGTCCACCTCACCCCGGCGGAGATGGCCGAACTCGGTGCCGCGATACGCCGCCTGCTGGCCGGCTACCGCGACCGGGACCAGGGGCTCGCCGGCCTCCGGCCCGACGGCACGGAGGCCGTGGCCGTGGTCACCCGGCTGTTCCCGCTTCTCGGCCGGTGAGCCGCCCGCCCGAGCGCGCGCAGCCCGACGACCGGGGCGATCGGCGGAGGAGGGCCCGGTCTACGCCTGCTCCCCAGGGGCGCCTGCCGCCGTGTCGATGACCGCGTCCAGGACCTCGCGGGAGCGGACCAGATCGTTGATCATGCAGTCGATGCGGTCCCGTTCGGTGGTGAGCTCGGTGACCAGCAGCGGGGTGGCGTGCAGAGACGGACCGCCGTCCTCGTCGCGCATGCAGGGCAGAATCCGTGCGATCTTCGAGCTGTGGAGACCGGCCGCGTAGAGCTCCTGGATGCGGATGACCCGGTCGACGGCTCTCGCGGGGTAGTCACGGTGACCGCCCGGGGTCCGGTCGGCCGCCAGCAGCCCTTGTTCTTCGTAGTAACGCAGTGAACGCTCACCGACACCTGTGCGAGCCGCCAGTTCACCGATCCGCATGTCCACCCCCACGACTTGAATCTCACATCAATGTCAGGTTCTACGGTACCGGCATGACGCACACGCAGCAGGCACCCGCCACATCCCGTCTCTTCGAATCCGCCCGGCTCGGTGGCCTCGGACTCGCCAACCGCCTGGTCATGGCTCCACTGACACGTAACCGCGCAGGGACCGACGGCGTCCCTGGCGAGCTGATGGCCACTCACTACGCACAACGCGCCTCGGCCGGCCTGATCATCGCCGAGGCCGCGACTCCGAACGCCGTCGGGCAGACCTACCCCCGCATCCCGGGCATCCACAGTCCCGCGCAGATCGCCGGATGGCGCCGGGTGACCGAAGCGGTACGTGCGGCCTCCGGCCGGAGCCCGATGTTCCTCCAGTTGCAGCACGGCGGCAGGGTGGGCCACCCCGATACCAGCGGCCACGTCCCGCTTGCACCGTCAGCCGTGCGCTGTCCGGAGACGCTGACGACACCGAGCGGGCTCCAGGAAGCTGTCGCGCCTCGTGAGATGTCGTCGCGGGACATCAGGTCCACCATCGCCGATTTTGCCGCGGCCGCCCGCAACGCCGTCGAAGCGGGTTTCGCCGGTGTGGAGGTGCATTCCGCCAACGGCCATCTGCTGCACCAGTTCCTGGCCGGGAACACCAACCGCCGGACGGACGAGTGGGGCGGCCCGGCAGCGAACCGGACCCGCTTCACCGTCGAGGTGGTGCGGGCCGTCGCGGAGGCGATCGGCCCGGAACGGGTCGGCGTACGCATCTCGCCCGGAGCAGGTGTCAACAGCGTGGAAGAGGGCGATACCGAGGCCATCTACGCGGCGCTTCTGCCCGCACTCGCGCGCATCGCCCCGGTCTATCTGCATCTGGTCCGGGCCGATCCGGACCTGCCCCTCTTCTCGGAGATCCGCAAGGCATGGCCGGGCACGCTGATCGCCAACCCGGCGCTGTCACGCGAGGAGGCAGCGGCCGACGGCGGCATGAGGCGAGGGGAACGGCTCCTGGCGGAGGGCGCCGACCTGATCGCGCTGGGCCGCGGCTTCCTCGCCAATCCCGACCTTGTGGAGCGACTGCGCACCGGCGCACCGCTCAACGAGATCCGCCCGGAGTTCCTGATGCACGTACACGGGGAGGAGGGGTACAACGACTATCCCCCGCTCGGACGCGCGGGGCGTGTCAGCGGCCTTCGGCCTTCGGAGGACGGCGGCGTATCAGTTCCGAGAACCTCCGCCGCGGGGGCCGGGCGATGATGTCGCCGCCGCGGGACTGTCCGGTCAGCTGTACGTGCAGGGAGCGGCGCGCACCCTGACCGGAATCGGGACTGATCTTGATCTCCCCGCTGCTGCGTACCAGGCCGTCCGTGTCGACGACGATGCCCGGCCTGGTCACCAGAATCAGGTTTCCCCCGACGCGCAGGTCGACATCGATGTGAAGAGTGCTGTGGGTGATCACCGCGTCGGTGAAATCGAGCTTCGCGTCGCAGAACATCAGCCGGATTTCCATCCGGCGCGGAACGAGCCAGCGGCCCGTTCGGCTGACATCGCCGAAACGCTGGTCGATCCTGACCACCTCCTTCGCCTGCGGTGGCATTCCCTCCGGGGGCAGGTCGGCGGTCAGCCCGGCCAGCTCGCCCATGGTGCGAGCAGACAGGGCGGCGTCCAGGCGCTCGTCCAGCTCGTCAGCGGTGAGCCGGCCGTCCCCGGCGGCAACCTGAAGGATCTCCACGACCTGGTCCCGATCCCGGTCGGATGCCCGTAGCTCGGGCCTTGTGCCATGTCCTGAAGAGTCGTCGGCCGACTGCAGTTCACCCGTCATACATGCATTTTGGCCGAGGGGCCGGGGCCGTGCAACGGCCTTGATCGCGAGTGCGCACCTGGCCGACGGGTCGAGGCTGTGCGCACACGGAACGGCAGGCCGGATGAAGCGGTCGGGCTGCGCTCAGCGGACCGGCCTGTGCGCCGGATCCTGGGAGCCGGCCGCGGCACGCAGCAGGTCGCGCAGTTCCAGGGCGGCCGGGAGCGGGGTGGTGGGCAGTGCGACGTGTACGGTCCGGCGCAGAGCGGGGTCCGTGAGGCGGCACAGGGCCAGTGTGCCGGGGACCGCCCGTGCGGCCAGCGAGGGGACCAGGGCCACCCCCAGCCCCGCGGCGACGTAGCCGAACTTTCCGGTCCATTCCGCGATGCGGATGACCTTCCTGGGGGTGAAGCCCGCTCGGGCGCAGGCGTCCGCGAGCATCGTCGGGCGGTCACCGTACGCGCTCTGGAGCCAGGCCTCGTCCCGCAGTTCGCGAAGGCCGAACGTACCGGCTTCCGCCAGCCTGTGGCCCCGGGGGAGTACGACGCACAACTCGTCCTCGCACAGCACCGTCGTGGTGACACCGTCGGCCTGCGGCAATCCGGACGGGTAGTCGCTGACGACGGCCAGGTCGAGGGCGCCGTCCATGAGCCGCCGCATGAGGATGTCGGTCGGACCCTCGGATGCCGCGACCTCGACACCCGGCCGGGTGTCGAGGAGCGAACGAAGGGCTCCGGGTACCAGGGAGATGTTGGCGGTGGCGAACGCACCGACGTGCAGCAGCCCGCCCTGACCGGCGTGGAGAACGGCCAGTTCGCGTTCAGCCGTCGCCAGCCGGTCCAGCACGTCGGTCGCGTGCCGGTGCAGCGCGCGACCGGCGGGATTGAGTCGTACGCCCCGGGGCAGCCGGTCGAACAGCGGGCCGCCCGCCTGCAGTTCCAGCGCCGCGATCCGCCGGGACACGGCGGACTGCGTGTAGTTGAGCCGAATCGCCGCCTGTGTGAACGAACCGCACTTCGCCACGGCCACGAGCAGCCGTAGCGCCTCGTTCTCGAACATCCGCTCACCACCTCCCGGCTATCGACTGCCTCGCCCGTCATTCTCGCCCCTCGCATTCCTCGGACGCATGGCTTCCATGCAATCCCGTCGCTGGTGGAATGCCATGCCCCGCCCTAACGTCGTTCGCACGGCGGTGTTGCAGCACTGATACGCGTTCCGCCCCTTCATCCACGGTCCAAGTAGCCCTAGGGAGAAGTGTGTTGTTACAACGGCAAGCGATGACGAGGTGTACCCGGTGACGGGGGAGAGGGAGGGCGTCCTCTCCCTGCCGACGATGCTGGCCGACGTGGAGGAACTCGTGCGGTGCGAGTCCTTCTCGTCCGACCTGGTGGCGGTGGCGCGCAGCGCGCGGGTGGTCGGCGCCCTCGGGGCGAGGCTGCTGGGTGTCGCGCCGGAACGGATCGTGACCGGGGGCGTGAGCCACCTGCGATGGACCTTCGGCACCCCGAAGGTCCTGCTGGTCGGGCATCACGACACGGTGTGGCCCATGGGCTCGATCCGGAGCCGTCCCTGGTCGGTGGCGGCCGGCAGAGCGCGGGGGCCCGGGGTTCTGGACATGAAAGCGGGTCTGGTGCAGATGTTCCACGCGCTGGCATCCCTCCCCTCACCGGAGGGGGTGTGTGTGATCGTCAACGGGGACGAGGAGGTCGGCTCCACGACCTCCCGGCAGCTGATCGAGCAATCCGCCGCCGGGTGCGCGGCCGCGTTCGTGCTGGAGGCGGCAGCCGACGAGAGGGGCGCGCTCAAGACCGCCCGCAAGGGCACGTCGCGCTACGAGATCGTGGTGCACGGCAAGGCCGCGCACGCGGGCCAGGAACCCGAGAGGGGAATCAACGCCACCGTAGAGGCCGCTCACCAGGTACTGTCCGTCGCCGGCCTGGGAGTCTCTGCCGCCACGGCCGCGGACGGTGGCCCCCTGGGCCCGGCAACCATCACGCCCACGCTCCTGTCGGCGGGAAGCGCACGCAACACCGTTCCCGCACAGGCGCGGCTGACGGTCGACGTACGGGCGCCCAGCGCGGCGACGCAGGAGGCGATCGACGTGCTGGTACGAGGGCTGACACCCCGGATCCCCGGTGCGCGACTGGAAGTGCGGGGCGGTGGACAGCGGCCGCCCATGGGCCCGGAGTCCTCCGCCGTGCTGTTCGCCCTGGCGTCGAGGATCGCCGTCGAACAGGGGCAGGAACCGCTGAGGGGGGCGTCCGTCGGTGGCGCATCCGACGCCAACTACACCGCGGCGCTGGGCTGTCCGACGCTGGACGGACTGGGAGCCGTGGGCGCCGGAGCGCACGCGGACTCCGAGTACGTCGATGTCACCCGGATGGTTCCCCGGGCCCAGCTGCTCGCCGAACTCGTCGCGCGTACGAGGCGATGAGGTGCTTCTTCGTGCCGGGCAAGTGGACCGTGACACATCCTCCAAGGAGACGATTCGGATGAGACCAGGTGTGAACGGGTTCGGTATGGGCGAGGCGTGCGGCGACTACGCCGTCGCGGGAGTGGGTGGCGCGCTGGCGCAGACGGGAAGGCGGATGCTCATGACGCTGTGTCTGGTGCTGCTCGTCCTCCTGGCCGTCAAGCAGCCCACGGGGGCGTTGGCCAAGGGCGTTGTCGTCACCGGGATCATGCTCGCCGTGTGGGGGCTGACCCGCGCATGGGGCCTGGTGTCCGCCCGGCTGGGGCTCCGCAGGTGCTACCTGTTCCCGGGCGGCCTGGTCGTCACCGGCCTGTTCGGCCGGCCGCGAGGGGTCGTGGCATGGAGCGAGGTGACGGCGCTCAACGTGATGGTCACGGGGTCGCTCCTGATGGCCTTCCACCGGTTCGAGGTCGAGAGACGAGGGGCCGGACGCCTGGCGTTCCTGGCCATGGGCATGGAACCGGGGCTGGTCGAACCTCTGCTGAGCCGGGCGGCAGCGAACGGCGTGGGGCGCTGACCCCGGTCTCGACCGCGGCCAGCGCCCCGTCCGGGTACCGCAGTCGGCTCAGCCGGCCAGATTGCGCAGGAACCGTGCCGCGACCGGGCCCGCGTCGGCACCGCCGGACCCCCCGTCCTCCAGGAGGACTGCCCATGCGAGGTCGGAGTCGCCCTGGTATCCGATCATCCAGGCGTGGGTGCGGGGCGGCTTCCCGGTACCGAACTCAGCCGTTCCGGTCTTCGCGTGGGGGCTGCCGGGGAGCTCCCGCAACGCGTGGGCGGACCCCGAGGTCACCGTGGCGCGCATCAGCTCGCGGAGCTGACCGGTGACCTCGGCGCCGAGCGCCGCCGGTGCGGTGAACCTCTTCTTCACCGCGTCCGGCACCAGCACCGGCTGGTTGAACGTTCCGCTCTTGACGGTGGCCGCGATCGACGCCATGACCAGCGGAGACGCCTGGACACGTGCCTGACCGATGGTGGCGGCGGCCTTGTCGTTGTCGCTCGTCGTGGCAGGGACACTGCCGTCGTACGTGGTCGTGCCGACGTCCCAGCTGCCGCCGATTCCGAACGCCTGGGCCGCGTCCCGCAGATCGGTGCTGGAGAGCTGGCTGCGGGCGTTGACGAAGTATGTGTTGCAGGACTGGGCGAAGACATCGGTGAAGGTCGAGCCGGCAGGGAGGGAGAACTGTCCCTGGTTCTCGAAGCGCTGACCGTCGACGTGCGCGAACTTGGGGCAGGCCGCGGCATCTGTGGGCCGGGTGCCGCCCTTCAGCAGAGCCGCTGTGGTGACGACCTTGAAGGTGGAGCCGGGCGGGTAGCGCCCTTCGAGCGCGCGATTGAGGCCACCGGGCCGGTTGACGGCGGCGAGGATGTGGCCATTGCGCGGGTTGACGGCGACGATGGCCGCGTTGTTCTTGACCTCGGCCACGGCATCGGCCGCCGCGGTCTGGATGCGCGGGTCGATGGTGGTACGAACCGGACGGCCTTCGGCCGGCGCGGCTGAGCCGAGGTTCTTGATCGCGAGCCCGCTCTGCCGGTCCGCGACGACGAGGGACTTGCCGGCCTTCCTGCCGCCGGAGAGCACCTTGTCGTACCGGGCCTCCAGCCCCGATGTGCCCTTGCCGCTGACCGGGTCGACGATGCCCACGAGTGACGCGGCCTGAAGCGGCCGCCCCCGGCTGTCGAGGACCTTGGCCCGGGTGCCGTCCGTCTTGAGCGCGAGTGTCTGCCCCGGACTCAGTTCCGGGTGGATCATCGGCGAGGTGAATTCGACCTTCCACGTCCCGGACGTGCGGTTCACCTCGGCCCGGGAGCGCCAGGTGATCTCGCCCGCACCCGGAACCTCCATGGCCACGGAGAAGGGGAAGAGCACTTTCCCGTCCTCCTTCTTCTGGCCGTCGCCGCTCACCAGGGTGGTCCTGGACGGCTTGAGGTTGGTCAGGACCGACGTGAGGAGCGACGCGGCGTTGTCGGGTGTGTCGGTATGGCGCGCGGCCCCTTTGGCGTCGTGCCCCGCCCATGCTGCGAGGAATGCCGTCATGGGCTTCCGGGCGGCTGTCACCTGCGGATCGTCCTCCTCCGCGTCGCCGCCCAAGAGGCTGAAGGCGACGTAACCGCCTGCGGCCAGCACGAGAAGGGCGGCGACGATGCTGAGCAGTCGCCTTCCGCGGCGCCGCGGCCCGTATCCCGTGTGAGTGTTCCGGCTGCCGGCACGCGTCAAGGTGCTCTCCGTTCTGGGTCCGGCCTGATCGGCCTGCCGGAGACGACCCCCGGCGTCCACGGGGGCGCAGCCGTGCGGGCGGGTCTTCGCAGGCCCTGCCGAAGCCCTCGCGGGCAACCCCCGCCGGGAGTCAAACCCGCTGCCCGACCGAATGTCGAATACGCTCTCGACATCAAGGGGATTCGCAAGTCGTATCGCTGCATGTCAGGGGGGCGCAGTGCTGACAGAACGGCACCTGGAAATCTTTGTCGCGCTGGCGGAGGAGGAACACTTCGGCACGGCGGCCCAGCGGGTGGGCATCACCCAGCCACCGCTCTCGCAGGGCCTGCGCAGGCTGGAGGCACTGCTCGGTGTTCGCCTGTTCGATCGCGAGCGGGGGGTGTTCCTCACCGAGGAGGGGGCCCTGCTGCTTCCGCACGCCCGCCGGGCTCTGGCGGCGCTCGCGGAACTCCGGGAGACCGGCGCCCGCGAGCACGCGGACGGCCGTCGGCTCCGACTCGGGCTGACCCCCGAGGTGCCGACGCCGCTCGCAGCCGATGCGGCAGCCGCGCCGGTCCGGGCCGGCGAGCGGACCAGGATCGGCATGGTGACGGCGTCGACGGCCACGCTGCTCGGCGACGTCGAGGCCGGGCGTCTCGACCTGGCGGTGATCCGGCATCCTTCGGTTCTGCACGGTCTGTCCGCAGGCCGCGTGATCCTTCTGCCGACCTGGGTTCTTGTCCCCGACGGCCTCGAACAGGCCGGTGGCGCAGTGCCGTTGGGACTCCCGGTCGCCGTGCGTCCGCGCGCCGAGGCGCCGGCGGCCCATGACCTGTTCATCGACACCCTGGCCGGCCGCGGGCGCCGGGTGGAGACCGTGGTGGTCGCCGATGAGCGCGCCGGTCTCGCCATGGTCGCGTCAGGTCAGGCGGTGCTGGTGACGGCGGACGGCGCGCTGACGGCCTCCGGAGTCGTGCGCCGCGCGGCGACGGAGCCCCCGCTGCCTCTGCGGCTGCGCGTGGTGTGGAACCCGCGACGTCCGGGTTCGAAGGAGACGGCGAGGACGGCGCAACTGCTGGAGAACGCATTGGCCCGGAAGGCGGCGCTGTGAAGGAAATGCGGCGCGGCATCGGTGTGGAGCGCACCATCCGCGCCATGTTCGACGACGCGGGTGTCCGGGGCTGGCTCCACGTGGCGGAACTGCACCGCCCTTCGGCCCAGGTGGCCATCGACCCCGACGAACAACTGCCGATGGGTTCGGTCTACAAGGTGCCGCTCATGGCGGCCTTCTGCCGGCTCGCGGATGCGGGTCTGATCGACCCCTGCCGTCGGCTGACCCTGGAGCCCGCAGACCGCGTCCCCGGCCCGACCGGCGTCTCCATCCTTCGCGACGCCGTCACCATGTCACTGCGCGACCTGGTGACGCAGATGATGAGCATCTCCGACAACACCGCGGCCGCCGCCGTTCTCCGGGCAGTCGGCGCCGACGTGGTCGACGCCATGTGCCGGGACCTGGGCATGCCTGACACCCGCATCCACGGGGGCGTCGTCGGCACGCTCCGCCGGCTCGTCGCCGAAACGGGTGCCCGGTCGCTGGACGCTGCGATGGCGCGCGTGAGCGACAACGACGCCGTCGTGCCGGTGGACGTGTACGACCCTGCGTTCAAGGCGTCCAGCACGGCGTCGGACATGGCCCGACTTCTGCGCGCGATCTGGACCGGCCGGGCCGCCTCCGAAGAGCGCTGTGCCTACATGCGCGAGGTCATGCGCAGCCAGCCGTGGACGCACCGGCTCGCCTCCGGGTTCCCCTATGACGACGTCACCGTCTACGGGAAGACCGGCACCTTCGGTGCGATGCGCCACGAGGCGGGTGTCGTCGAACTCGCGGACGGAAGCACCTACACGGCGGTGGTGTTCACCCAAGCCGCCCGTGCCGACAGCAAGTTGCCCCGCGCCGACGCCGTGATCGGGGCGGCGGCGCGGGCCGCTGTGGAGGAACTGCAGGGAACCCTGGACGCCTGAGAGCGTTCCGTGTCGCGGCCGCGCCGACGAGGCGTGGGGAACCGTCGCCTGCCCGCCGCGGACACGGCTGGGCACCGCTTTTGGTGCGCGGTCAGGCGAACAGCCTGCTGGGGTGAGAAGCGCGACGGGCGGCTGCCAGCAGGGCGTGGATCCGGGGGCCGGCGTGGCCCAGCTCGGTCATCGGCGTTGCGAACGGCAGCCGTACGTCGCGCCGTGTCCGGCGGTACTCCAAGCGCAGGGTGACGCCGTACCGGTCCAGCGCGACGGGCAGGGCGCGCAGCATGCTCCTGTCCGGCCTGGGGCGGACGAGACGCAGCAGTAGCGGAACCAGTTCTGCATGACTGTCCATGAGGTGGGTCAGCATGTCCGCCTCATGTGTGGTGATGGGATCGGGGGTTGCGGACTGCAGCGCGGACAGCGGGACGAACGTGCGGCCGCTGTCGTCGTCGAGAACCGCTTGGCCGAACTCCATGCAGATGCTGTTTGTGGCATCGGCGTCGTAGTGGGCGGCCAGCAGCCCGGTCAGCGTGACGCGGGCACGCAGCCGGTCGCGTACGGGCGTGGGTGCGATGTCCGTGAACTCCAGCCGGACCGGGACGGGCGCTGACGGATGTGCGGGGCCCGTCCCGGACGGTTCGTGGAGGTGGATGCGGCCCATGGCGCCCGTCCCGTCGAGGCGGTGGACCTCGACGGGGTCGAGGCCGTCACTCACCACCGTCATCGAATGCGCTGCGATGAGGATCGACCGCATGCGTTCGGCGGGAGTCGGCTGCGGGCTGCTGGCGCTGGAAGGGCGCATCCAAGGTCTCCTGAGGGGCAGATGGCGAGATCCGGTTACTTAGGCATGCCTAACCTAACCTATTGGTTGGAGCGGTGGGACGGGTCGGGGGGCGGCGGGGTCGGGTCTCCGGCTGTCGACCGCCGGAACCGCTGACGGGCGGGACTCCGGTTTCGGCCGCCTCGAAGTCCCGTCCGTGTAAAGGTTTTCCGCTGGTTCCCTCGTTGATGAGGGCGACCGCCGGAGGGGCCGCCGCGCCAGGGAGCCGGTGCGTGGCCGGGCGGGGCGCGTCGACGATCCGCGTGGGCCGCGGAGGTGCTGCTCCATTCGGCGCCGCGCGGCCGCGGCCGAGTGGCGGCCCGTCCGGGGGGCACCTAGCGTCGCCCAAGTCGAGGGGCATTGCTCGCTTGTGCGGACAAAAGGTCCACAGCTGCCGCTCGAGAATCCGGAGAACCTCATGCGCGTGATACGTGCTGCTTCTGTCGCCCTGCTCGGTGCCGCCGCATTCGGAGTCGCTGCTCCGGCGGCCCTTGCCGACGACGGGAACCACAACATCACGTCGTTCGGCTTCACCGTCTCCCCGTCGACGGTGGCCCCCGGCGGCACCGTGACCCTCAACGCCACCGGGTGCGAGGTCCCGTCCGTGACCGTCACCTCGGGTGTGTTCGACACCGTCACTCTTGAGGAGGGGCGTTCGGCCACCGCACGCGTCGATGACGACGCCAAGCCCGGTGCCGAGTACGAGGTCACCTTCGACTGCAAGGGGGAGAAGGGGACCACACCGCTGACCATTCGCGAGGGCTCCGGCCACCACGACCAGACGGGTTCGGTGATGCCCGGCAACGGCGTCCGTGCCGGTGCCGGTGGCAGCCTCTCCGGCATGAGCCCGGGAGAGGTCGGCGCGGGAGCCGCACTCGTCGTGGGCGCGCTCGGATTCGGCGCCCACAAGATGCGCCGCCGTTCCGGCGGCAACGCCTGACCGCGAGAGCGCCGACGGACCGGGCCTTCGCGGGCCCGGTCCTGGCACCACAGGACCGAAATGCGGTGAAGACGTGCACAGAGCCGTGTGGCACGAGTGGATCGAACCCGCCGAACCTCCGGAACGGGCACGTCGGGGCCTGTTCGGCCGGCGTGCCGCCGCCGATGGAAAGGGCGGAGGCGACGGGGGTGGTGCCCGGCGCGGGCCCGGCTGGGGCACGCTCGTCGTCGCCCTGCTGCTCGGTCTGTCCCTGATCCGGCAGGGCGTCGGAGGCGACGACGGTCCCCCGCAACCCGCGTCGGCCATGGGCGACCGGACCGGCGCCTCGGGTGCCGGTACCTGGCTGAAGGGATCGCCCCCCGACCCCCTCACCCGCTCGCTTCCCGAACGGATCACGATTCCCTTCCTCGACGTCGACGCCCCGGTCGGAAAGGTCGGCCTGGGCGTGGACGACTGGATCGACGCACCGCCACTGACGGACGACAACCTGGCGGCCTGGTACGACGGTTCCGTCACTCCCGGCGAACGCGGCACTTCCGTGCTCGTGGGCCATGTGGACAACAAGGCCGGCCCTGCGGTCTTCTACGGACTCGGCGCACTGGAGAAGGGGCGCCGCATCGAGGTCCGCCGCACCGACGGCACCACGGCCGTCTTCTCCGTGTACGCCGTGGAGGTCGTCAACAAGGCCGCATTCCCCGCCGACCGCGTCTATGCGAACACCTCCGACCCGGAGTTGCGCGTGCTCACCTGCGGCGGCGGCTTCTCCCGGAAGGCGGGCTACGACGGCAATGTCGTGGCATACGCGCGCCTCACGGCCGTCCTTTGACCGGGGCTGCCGGGGCTTCGGGGGGCGTTGAGCCGCAAGCGTGTCATGGGCCCTGAGTGCCCTGAGGCCCCTGGCGAACGTCGTCGGGGAGGCCGGCCAGGATCAGGGCGACGGCCTCGGCCGCACCGTTCACCTCCCCCCCTGAAGGGCACGAAGTAGCGGCTCCGCATGGGCGGCCTCGACGAGCTGATGCGGCATGGTGCCCTGTCGGCGCGTGGTGGACTCACGCAGTCGGCGTCAGCGCGCCGGTACGGCTTCGCCACGCTCATGGCACTCGGCTTGCACGGCGTTCTGCAGGGATCCGGACCGCACCACATCGGGAGAATGCGCCGCGTAGAAGTGCAGGGGATCGTTCGGCGCGGTGCTTTGATGCTGCTCGGTCATGCGGCCGAGTGTTTGTTCCAGGCCGTGGCGGCGTCATGCCGGCCCCGGAGAGATCGCGCGATGGGCTGCGTCCGTTTTCTTCAAGAGAAGGATGGAAGCGACCGATATTCTCGCCGTTATGAACAGCACCGCAGGAGAATCGCGCCATATCGGCATCCACATCGACAGCCCCGTCGCGGCTGTCTACGCCTACGCCTCCGATCCGGCCAACCTCCCGAAGTGGGCGCAGGGGCTGGGAGGTTCCATCGAGGAGATCGACGGCCAGTGGGTCGCGGAATCCTCCCCGATGGGGCGGGTCGTCGTCGCCTTCACTCCCCACAACGAGTTGGGCGTGCTCGACCACGACGTCACGCTGCCCTCCGGGCAAACCGTCCACAACCCGGTTCGTGTGATTGCGGACGGCACGGGAAGCGAAGTGGTGTTCACCCTGCGGCGGCAGCCGGGGATGAGCGACGCCGACATGCGGCGCGACGCCGACATGGTCGCTGCCGACCTGGCCCGGCTCAAGGAGCGGACGGAGTCCGCCTGAAGGACCGTCGCTCTCCCGGGCGGTCCGACCGTCAGGCCGGCGGGGTCCACGCTGTGACCAGGTCGAGGAGCCCCGGGAAGTGGGCGTCGAGGTCGTCGACGCGTACATGACTGCGGCGCTCCAGCCCGTACTGCCGCTGGCGGGTGATTCCCGCCTCCCGCAGCGCCTTGAAGTGGTGTGTGAGAGAGGACTTGGGCCGGTCGAAGCCGAACCAGCCGCAGGGGTGGTCGAACTGTTCCGACTCCAGGAGGAGCTTGCGGACGATCGTCAGTCTCAAAGGGTCGCTGAGCGCGGCGAGAACCGTCTCCAGACGGAGGTCCTCGACAGCCGGTTCCGGTAGCGGCTCGGGCAGGCCGGGCGGCTCCGGAAGCACCTTGTGGGCGACGGTTGCGGTGCGGGCGGTCGGAGACACGGTCGCTCCTCATGGCTCGATTCCTATGTACGACTTCAATCGTACTGCATGTTAAGTTCGATTCAACTCGTACTGCAGGACTCGGGAGGAACAGTCATGTCCAGAACTCGGACCGCATCCGTCCGTGCCGTCGGCCGCGTGGGTCGCCAAGGCGGCCCCGTACAGACCGACGGGCGCACCGCTGCCCCGCTGTCGTGGGTGTGGCTCGCCGCGTGGCCGGTCACGGCCGTGTTCGTTCTCTCGAACGCCGCAACGCCGTTGTACGTGTTGTGGCAGCGCGACTTCGGCTTCTCCAAGGGCACCCTGACCGTCGTGTTCGCGTTCTACATCCTTGGCCTCATCGGCTCGCTCCTCGTTTCCGGTGTGGTATCCGACCGGATCGGGCGCAAGCCGGTGCTGCTGCCCGCCCTGGTGCTTGCCCTGCTCGCATGCCTGGTCTTCGCGACTGCCACCGGCGTGGCCGCGCTGATCGTGGCCCGGCTGCTCGCCGGCGTCGCTGTCGGCGCTGTGGTCTCGGCCGGGATGGCTGCGGTGACCGACGTGGCCGGTCCCGAACGCAAGCGGCTCGCCGCCCTGCTCGCCTCGTGCGCGATGGTCTTCGGCGCCGGCCTCGGCCCGTTCCTGGCCGGGATCCTTTCCGAGACCCTGCCCGCGCCGACCGTCACCGTCTTCGCCGTCGAGGCCGTGCTGCTCGTCACCGCGGTCCTTGTGGTGCTGCGCATGCCGATCCAGCGCTCTCCTTCGCCCGCGAAGGGAGCCTGGATGCGCGTGCCCTCCGTGCCGCGAGGTCACGGCCGTCAACTCATCCAGGGTGTTGCCGTGTTCGCGCCCGGACTCGCCGCAACCTCCTTCGTGCTTTCGCTCGGCCCTTCGCTCCTCTCCGGACTGCTGGGCACCACCAGCCGGATCGTCGCGGGCGGCATGGCGTTCGCCATGTTCCTCACCGCCACCGGAGTGCAGTTCGCCGTCCGGCGTTTGCGCCGGCACGCCATTCTCACGGCCGGTGCGACCGGCACCGCGATGAGCATGATCACGCTGATCGTCGCGGTGCGCACCTCGTCGGCGCCGATCCTCCTCGCCTCGGCGCTGCTTGCCGGGGCCGGTCAGGGTATGGGACAGCTCGGTGGCCTGTCGCTGCTCAATTCCGCCGTGCCTCCCCAACGCCTTGCTGAGGCCAACGCCGCGCTCAATGTGGGGGGTTACGTCCTTGCGGGTGTTCTGCCCGTGTCCGCCGGCTACCTCAGCGACGCCGTGGGCCTGACCGGCGGTGCCACAGTGTTCGGCGTGGTCCTCATGAGCCTTGCGGTCATCGGAGGGCTGGTGGTCCGGACCGGCCGGGACAAGGCGCCGGAACCGGCCTGAGGGCCCCGACGGGACATGAGTCGCGATGCTCGGATCCCGCCAACCGTTCCGGGGTGGGCTACCGGCAGGCTCATACGTCCCACCACGGTTCGGAGGTGAGCGGCACGACGTCGTACTGCGGGCACGGCGTGGTGATGCACTGCTTGGGTGCGGGGACACAGACGTACCCGGTGGGCGCGGCGACGGACGCGCAGGGGCCCGCCTGCGCCGGGGCGGAGCCATCCGTGGCGTGCACCGGGCCGGCCAGGGCGAGAGACAGGGCGGTCGACGTGACT
The DNA here is from genome assembly GCF_036013915.1 of Streptomyces sp. NBC_00464. Lineage (NCBI taxonomy): Bacteria > Bacillati > Actinomycetota > Actinomycetes > Kitasatosporales > Streptomycetaceae > Streptomyces > Streptomyces sp. NBC_00464. The sequence goes on from NZ_CP107899.1 coordinate 8,117,831, forward strand.
GCCGCAGCAGTGCGCATCAGGTTCTTGGTCACGAACGACAGGGATAGCCGCCGTCCTGCCCGGGCGGTAGTCCCTGGCGGCCCGAGTCACCCGCCTGGGCCGACGAATTCCCCGCAGAAGGGGACTCCTTGCCGACAGTGGCTCTCTGCTTGTTCCTTCTGCTCCGTCTGTTGTGCCGATGGGTGACGGGGCAGGTTCAAACGGCGCGAAATCGAGAAGGTGAGAGGTATGAGTTCACTCTCGCGCACCACTTCACCACCGTCCGAGCGATTGCGCCGGCCGCGGAGCGGGAGGACAGCCCGGAGGGCTCGCATACTCCGCCGGAATGTCCTTGTCCCGGTCGCGATCGTGTCGTTCACGGTTGTCGCAGCCGGCTGCGACGGCACCTCGGCCTCCGCCGGACCGCCCGGGGCGACGGGCTCCGTGTCCGGCGGTTCCGCGCAGGAGGCCGAAATCCCATCCGGCGGGGCCTCCTCCGCCCCTGCCTCGGCTACCGTCGCCCCGGAAGAATCCACTGCCCAGGATCCCGCCGCCGGCAGAACCACTGCCGGGGCCGGTTCGGCTGCCCGGCGCTGTACGGCCGACGGCCTGACCATGCGTCTGGGCCGCGCCGACGCGGGCGCCGGACAGATCTACTACCGGCTCACCTTCGCGAACAAGTCCACAACTGCGTGCACGCTGCGTGGCTTCCCCGGTGTCTCACTGATCAGGCGGGACGGCAGCGCGATCGGTGTGCCGGCCGAGCGCGAGGGCGCCATGCGGGATCGAGCGGTGATCGGTCCCGGAAAGAAGGCAGAGGTAACTCTGCACACCCTGAACCAGGGCATCACGGACTCGGGCTGCTGGAGCCGGCCCGACTACCTGCGTGTATACCCGCCCGGCTCGAAGGACGCCCTGACCCTGCGGGCCTCCCAGCTCCACATCTGCGGCGACCGCTTCACGACCACGGCAGTGGACCGCTGACAGGGTGTACGAGACATCTCGGCCCGGTTCCGGGGCTCGTGCCCGGTCCCGGAACCGGGCACGAGCCCCCGGCCTCGACGGTGGGGTGGTTCGTCTGCTTCTGTCGCCGGGAAGGGGCAGCCGCACCGGCGGCACGATCAGCTGAAGGCCGCCTCGACGTCCGGCAAATGCCCAGGTGGGCAACCGAGTTCGAAGCCCGGCCCGAGACCGTCCCTCACATGCCCGACCTGACGATAGCGTGATCGGCATGACAGCCGAGGGCGATGAGACAGAGGCCGAAGCACTGGTCGGCGGCATGGCGAACGCGGGCGCGGTATTCCGCCGAGGCGCCTTGGTGGAACGCCCGGCACCGCGCACCGCGCGCGCCCTTCACGCCCACCTCCTCACGCTCAGGGAACAGGGCTTCGACGGCGCTCCGATGCCCGTAGGTCTCCCCTCTGATGGCCGTGAGCAGCTGACGTTCATCCCCGGCGACGTCGCTCTGCCGCCGTTTCCGCGCTGGGTGATGACGCAGACCGCGCTGAGATCGGTGGGAAGCCTGCTGCGGCGCCTGCACGAGGTCAGCGAGTCCGTTGCGGTCGACACATGCGCCGAATGGCCCCGGGCCCTGGCCGATCCGGAGGGAGGAACGATGCTGTGCCACAACGACGTGTGCCCGGAGAACGTCGTCTTCCGCGACGGCCGTGCCGTGGCCGTGATCGATTTCGACCTGGCGGCACCCGGCCGACCACTGTGGGACGTCGCCATGACGGCCCGCTACTGGGTGCCCATGCTCGATCCCGTGTCCGCGGCAGGTGTCCATCCCGAAGGGCTGGATGTTCCGGCGCGATTGCGGATCCTCGCCGAGAGCTACGGTCTCGCCGCCCAGGAGCGGGCTGAACTGCCCGGCGTCATCGAACAGGCCACCGCATCCTGCCGGGCCTTCGTCGAAGACCGGGTGGCCGAAGGCGACCCCGTCTACGCCCGGGCGCTGACCGAGCGCGGTGGGTGGCAACGATGGGACCGCATACAGGAGTGGCTGGTGGCTCACCGTGAGGTGTTCACCGCTGCCCTGCTGGACTGACGGGGCAGAGGCCAAGGAACAAGCGCAGCGAGTACGCGTCCTTCGGCCGCACCTCGGGCACATCTCGCGATGAACGAGCCCGTCCTCCCTTTGCCGAAGACACAGGATCAGCATCTTCTCGCTGACACCGGCGGACCGCGCGCTGCCCGGGCTGCAACCCTCCGACGAGCAGCACCGTGCACGCGCCGACGGTCAGCAGCCCGCCGGCGAGAAACGCGCCCCGCATGTCGGCGAACGACAGGATCATCCCCCCCGAGTGCCGCGCCCGCCGCGATCCCGGCGTTGCAGCAGCCGGAGTGGGCCGCGAGCGCCACATCCGTGCGGCCCGGTGCGCAGAGCGGCATCGCGTTCCGGGTGGTCATGAACACCGGTCCGATCGCAGCGCCCCTCAGCACCAGGAACACCACCGCGCCGCCACCGGCTTCAGTTCCCTGGCGCGGGACACGTGCGCGCGAACGGCTGCGCCCCGTACACACTGCATGCCTTACGAGCATCCTGACGCCGGTGGAGCGGACGGGTCAGTGCGTGCCGAGCTTGAGAGCCCGCACTCCGGCGTAGAGCGCGGCGACGTCGGCGGGCCGGAGCAGGGAGCGGCCGGTGAGACGGGAGACGCGGTCGAGCCTGTTGCGGACGGTGTTGCGGTGACAGTAGAGGGCCTCCGCGATTTCGGTGGTGGAGCCGGTATCGGAGTCCAGCCACGCCGTGAGCGTCTCCATGAGGTCCTTCCGGTCCGGTGCGGCCAGGACCGGATCGAGCAGGGTGATGCTCAGCCGCAGTGCCAGGTCGTGCCCCGCCGCGACCAGGGCCGCGGCCGGGTCGTGATCGAGTGTGACCGCCCGGTGCGTCCCGGAAGGCAGCGAGGCCCGGGCCAGCGTGGCGAGGCGAAGCGCGTCGGCGCTCTCCCTCAGCCGCGTGTACACAGGGCTCAGGCCCGCGCGCCCCGTGACCGCGGTGCCGACCGCCTCCAGGACCAGCGCAGGTCCCGGAACACGGGCGGAACCGGAGGAGAGCGCGGGGTCGGGCAGCGCGACGATGCCCGCCAGACCATCGGGGCGGGGCCGCCACGCCGAACGCAGTCCGCTGCGCAGCAGGGCCTGTTCCATCGCGGTGACGTCGCTGTGCTCGGCGACGACGCAGATGTACGGCCCTTGCTCGGGCAGACCGAGGGAGGCTGCGGTGCCGCCGAGTCTCGCCCAGTCGGCCGTCTTGCCGGTGAGGAGTGCGTCGAGCAGCAACAGCCGCTGAAGTTCGTCGGCCCGTGCCAGGCCGACCAGGGTCTCCCGGTAGACGTCGTTGACCGTCTGCGATGCGGCATCCAGCAAGGACCAGATCGACATGGAGGCCTGGGCGATGTCGTCCATCGTCGTGCCGGGCTGTTGTGTGGCGCGCTCGATGAGGGCATGGGCCATCAAGCGGTAGCCGATGCGGAAGGCATGCAGGACCGCGTCGAGCGGAACGCCCTGCGTGGCCCGACGGCGTACACACTGCCGGGTGGAGTCCGTGCGCACCGGCCGGTGGTCGGCCATGCACGTCAGCTGCTCGTGCAGATTGCGCTCGTTGAAGTCGCGTACGTCGGCCCGGACCTCCTCGCTCAACTGCGCGTAGGGGGCGATCTCGGCGGTGATCGCACGGAACAGGTCGTCAGCGAGGGCATCGACCCGCTCCACCAGCTCCGCGGCACACACCGACAACAGCGGAGGAACGATCAGGCCGCCATCGGCATGCTGCTCTGGCATGCCGGCCAGCATACGGTTCACCGACTGGACCGCAATTGTGCAGTCGCACAAGGCGGCTGCCTGATCCGAGGTCGTCCGCCCACGGCGCACGGGGCCTGTTGTGCCCCAGCATTTCCTCACGAGCCGCTGAGGAGAACTGATGCTGAACCTGTCGTCCCTGCTGGAACACAGCGCCCAGGAGTACCCCGAGCGAACCGCGCTGGTCCTCGGTGACACCCGCCTGACCTACGCCGAGCTGCTGTCACGGTCCAAGGACATCGCCGACACGCTGAGGGGCCTCGGCGTGGGAAGGGGCGACAAGGTGGCGCTGTCCTGTCCGAACGTGCCGGACTTCCCGGCCGCCTACTTCGGCATACTCCGAGCCGGAGCGGTCGTGGTGCCTCTCAACGTGCTGCTGCGCCCGCAGGAGGTCGCCTACCACCTCACCGACTCCCGTGCGAAAGCTCTTCTCTGCTTCGAGGGCACACCCCAGCTGCCCCTGGCCGAGATGGGGAAGGCGGGCTTCGACCAGGCGCCCGACTGCGAGCACTTCCTTCTGCTGCACCGGATCGAGCACACGAGTTCCGGAATTGCCGAGCCCGCTGAGATGGTGGCCACCGAGGCAGAGGACACCGCCGTGATCCTTTACACGAGCGGCACGACGGGACGGCCCAAGGGAGCCGAGCTCACGCACCGCAACATGGCGATGAACGCCATGGTCGCCGACCGGCTGTTCACGGCGGCGGAGGACGAGGTGATGCTGGCCTCGCTCCCGCTGTTCCACGCCTTCGGTCAGAGCGCGGTGATGAACACGGGCCTGCTCCGGGGCGCCACCCTCGTCCTGCAGCCCCGTTTCGACGCGGAGGAGGCCCTCCGGCTGATGCACCGTGAAGGCGTCACGTTCTTCGCGGGGGTTCCGACGATGTACTGGGCCCTGCTCGGCGCGCTCGGAGCCCTCGACGAACAGGCACCGCCCGCGCACCTGCGTACTGCCGTCTCCGGGGGAGCCGCCCTGCCCGTCGAAGTACTCCGGCAGTTCGGAAAGATCTTCGGGGTGGGAGTGCAGGAGGGGTACGGACTGTCGGAGACCTCGCCCGTCGCCTGCTTCAACCCGCCCGGACTGCCGCCGAGGCCCGGGTCCATCGGCCGGCCGGTGTGGGGCGTGCAGATGAAGCTCATCGACAACTCCTGGCAGGCCGTCCCGGGCGACGGTCCGGGCGAGATCGCGATCCGCGGTCACAACATCATGAAGGGCTACTACCAGCGGCCCGACGACACGGCCACGGTGGTGCGTGACGGATGGTTCCGTACCGGAGACATCGCCCGGCGCGACGCGGACGGCTACTACTACATCGTGGACCGGGTCAAGGACCTGATCATCCGCGGTGGCTTCAACATCTACCCGCGCGAGATCGAAGAGGTCCTGATCACGCATCCGGCCGTGAGCATGGCCGCCGTGGTCGGAGTACCCCATGCCACGCACGGAGAAGACGTCAAGGCGTTCGTCATTCCCGCGCCCGGAGCCCAGCTGAGCGAAGAGGAACTGATCGCCTGGTGCCGCGAGCGCATGGCGGCCTACAAGTACCCCCGCAGCGTGGAGTTCCGCGACAGCCTGCCCCTGACATCCACCGGCAAGATCCTCAAGCGTGAACTGACCGCGGAGGCCGGCGGGGGAGCCGGGCCCGCCTGACCTCCTGCAGAGGTACGCGAGCGCCGCTCACGAGGACGCCCGGTTCCGGCATCCGCCGACGAGGCCGCGGCCCGGCAAGGCAGGGCACCACCGACGCACGACCGACGGCTTCGGCACATTGCACAAACTCCGCCGTCGGTGATTGCCGCGATTGCGCAGAGACGGCCGCCGATCGCTCCCACAGGATGTGCCATCAGGCACCGATGTGATCCGGATGAATCAATCAGCTCGCCCCGACGTCAGGAGTCGCCGTGTTGTGGAGAAGGAAACTGCTCGTCCCGCTGGCCGCGCTCACCCTCGTTCTGTCCGCGTCGGCAGGCGCGGGCGCAGCGCCGTCACCCGCACCCACCAGTGCCCCCACGGCGTCGGCCGCCGGTGACTTCGGTGCCCCCGGGCCGTACGCCACCGCTGTGGAAGTAGGGGCCGTCACCACCCTGTACTACCCGCGCGACATCGCAGACAGCGACCGCCGCCACCCCGTGATCGTGTGGGGCAACGGCACGTTCGCCTTCCCCGTCGTCTACCGGGACCTGCTGCTGCACTGGGCCAGCCAGGGCTTCATCGTGGCCGCGGCGAACACTCCGCAGTCCAACCTCGGCATCTCCATGCGGGCGGGCATCGACATGCTCACCCGCAGGGACGCCGACCCGGACAGCATCTTCCGCAACCACGTCGACCTGGAGCACATCGGCGCATCGGGGCACTCACAGGGTGGCGCGGCCGCCATCGTCGTCGGTTCGGACCCTCGTATCGACACCATCCTGCCGATCCAGCCCGGCCCGCTGGCCGACATCAACTCCGTGCACGTCCCCGCGCTCCTCATGGCCGGTGAGAAGGACAGCATCGTCTTCCCCTTCCTCGTGAAGGCCTTCTACAACGCGGCCGACCACATACCGGCCCTGTACGGGGAAGTACGCGGAGCCGACCACTTCACGGTCGTGGGTGACGCCGGCCCGTTTGCCGCGCCGACCACGGCGTGGTTCCGTGCCCAGCTCATGGGCGACCAGACGGCCCGTGCCCAGTTCTTCGGCCCCGCGTGCGGCATCTGCACCGACACCACCACCTGGTCCGACGTCCGCCGCAACGACCTGGCCCTGAACATCCCGGCCGTCACCCCGTAACGGGCGTCCTCCGCGTGAGGGCATCACAATGCCTGTGGTGCCCGCTCTCCCTCCGTATCCGCCTCCCCTGTCCGCTCCCGCGACGGGGGAGGCGGGCACACCTTGTGAAAGGACCGACATGGACGTCATCGCGACCACGTGCCAAGGCAAGGTCCGCGGCCGCGTCCGGGAAGGAATCTCCACCTTCCTCGGAATCCCCTACGCCGCCGCGCCGTTCGGAGCCCACCGCTTTCGCGCCCCGGCACCCGTCGAACCCTGGGAGGGGCTGCGCGACGCGCTGGAATACGGGCCGACCGCGCCGCAGCGCCCCTACCGGCCGCCTCTCGGCGAGCTGATTCCCGACGTGGACATCCCCGGGGAGGAGTGCCTCAACCTCAACATCTGGGCCCCGGACGCCGGTGGCGGACAGCTTCCCGTGATGGTGTGGATCCACGGAGGATCCCTGCGCAACGGTTCGGGCTCCGTGCCGCTGTACGACGGCCGGGCCTTCGCACGCGACGGCGTGGTCCTTGTCACGGTGAACTACCGGCTCGGCGTCGAGGGGTTCGGAGTGTTCCCCGACGCACCTGACAACCGGGGCCTGCTGGACCAGATCGCTGCCCTGACCTGGGTGCGGGAGAACATCGAGGCCTTCGGCGGCGACCCGGACAACGTCACGGTGTGCGGAGAGTCGGCCGGGGCCATCAGCATCGCCGCCCTGATGACCAGCCCTCGCGCGGCCGGCTTGTTCCACCGGGCGATCCTGCAGAGCGGACCTCCGCAGACGGTGCCGCGCAGCCGGGGCGCGAAGACCGTGCAGGCGATGGCGAAGACGCTGCGGGTGCCCGCGACGGCGGAGGCGTTCGCGGAGGTGGACCGCGCGATGCTGCTGGACGTACAGAACGAGATCATCGGCAAGGCCGATCCGATCAGCGGCGGCCCCGGATTCCACCTGGTGGTCGACGACGACGTGGTCCCGGCAGAACCTTCGCTGCCCACGGTCGATCTGCTGATGGGCACCAACCGGGAGGAGTACCGGTTGTGGTTCGTGCCGAGCGGGGCGGTGGACCGCGTCAGCGGGTTCTCGTTGCGGCTGGCCCTGCTGAAGTTCCGGATCCCAGGGCGTGTTGCCCGGCTGTACAGGGCGGCCAGACCGGGCGCGAAGCCCGGGGTGATCCTCGGCGAGATGGCTACGGACCTGCTGCTGCGAGGGCCCCTCAACCGTCTTGCCGACGCGCGGCCGGCACGGACGTTTCTGTACGAGTTCGCCTGGCGCTCGCCCGTACTGGAACTCGGTGCGTGCCATGCGCTGGAGATCGGCTTCGTCTTCGACAACCTTCGCCACGGTGAAGGGCTCACCGGACCGGATGCGCCTCAGCCGCTGGCCGACGTCATGCACCGGGCATGGATCGCCTTTGCTTCCTCGGGAGACCCGGGCTGGTCCGCCTGGGACGCGCGCCGGCCGGTCATGGTCTTCGACCATCCCGATACGGGTGTGGTTCTCGCGCCACGCCAGGAGGAACTGCAGGCCTGGCTCTAGCGGCCACCCGGCTCCCTCGGGCCGCGGTGCCGGTCCGTCGTGGTCCGGTCCGCATCGGGCCCGGCCCGATCGGTCACCTGTCAGGCGAGATCCCTGGCGACGAGCGCCGCTTGGAGCAGCCGCGCCTCGGCAGGGACCGCGAGGTCGAGACCGGTCAGCGCGCTCACCCGGTGCAACCTGTAGTCAAGCGTGTTGCGGTGGACGCACAGCTCCATGGCGCTCCGGCGGCGGTTGTGGCCATGGTCGACGAACACCCGCAGCGTCTCCAGCAGATACGGATGTTCCTCCAGCGGGTCAAGCTTGGCGGCCAGCCGCAGCAGGGCGTCACCGGGGCGCGCGAGCTGGTACTCAAGCAGTACGTCATCGAGCCGGTACAACCCGGGTGGGCGGTCAAGCCGCTGTACGAGCTCCAGCACGCGCCCCGCCTCCGCAGCGGCTGCGGGAACAGCCGCCGGATCAACGGCCGGGGCAGCAGCGGCGAACACGCGCTGTCCCACCTCCTTCCCGAGTGAGGCCGGCAGGCCGAGCACGTCGCAGCCACCCGGCAGCAGCGCGATCCCGGCGACGTGATCCATCAGCACCGGGACACCGGCGCGGGCCTCCAGAGAAGACTGCACCAGCCTGGCCGGCGGATTCGACTCGAATGACAAGGCGATCACCTCGTGCTCGCCGGTCACTGTGACCCCGGCCGCCTCCGCCAGCTCCTCGTACGGCCGACCGGCCAGCAGGGCGGTCAGCAGTGCGCGTCGTACCCGCTTGTCCTCGCTGTGGATGTCCTCCTGCGCGTTGCGGTGAGCGAGTACGACAGCGGGCATGGCCGCGTGCAGCCAGGCCAGCAGTCGAGCACCCGCCCCGGCCAGCTCTTCGGGCTCCGCCGTCTCGGCCAGGACCTGCCACCAGACCTCGGCACCGATGAGATAGGCGGCGATCACGGCCTCAAGGGGCACGCGCTCCTCGGCCCGGCGCCCGGACCACTCGATGAGCCGGGTCAGGTCGACCGAGTCCATGGCGCCGTCATCGCGCAGGGCGCGCAGCAGCAGCTCGTGTACCGCCGTGATCGACCGCGTCACCTCACCGTCGAGCGTGCGTCGCGGCAGTTCCCCGTAGAACGGTACTTCCGCAGCACAGCGAGCGACCACGGTCGCGGTGAGATGGCCGCTGCGAACAGCCATCCGTGCATGTAGGCCAGGCATCGGCGCATCGTCACACTGCCCCGTGCTTCCGTCAATCACCGCTCACCCCGATGAGACGACCGGCACGCATGGAACGAGCGTAAAGAACGCGCTTGCTTCGCGTGGATCATCCGGCGTGATGCGGGAACCATGGCCTCGGAGCTCTCTGACCGTGCCGTGAATCCACCTCTAAATCCAGCGATCGTAGGGCAGTTGGTGCACGAGTTGGAGCGCTTCCGTGGGCAGGGGTGTCCAGAGCCTTGCCAGCCCAGCTGAAGCAGTCCTATTCTCACGACGAGAAAGCGCTTTCCATTTCTCAGAACTCCGTTCCGGTGACAGTGAGGCCACGGCGGCTGCCGCGACCTCGCGAGCGAGCCGCCATTGATCCGGTGCGGGCTGTACCCACGGTGTCGACATGCCGTGGGGTCGGGGATGTGCGCCATGACGACGGCGCACCGTGTAACTCTGCACGGTTTCAAAAGGCGGCGGCTTCCTGCGGTGACGGTGGCGGTGATCCCGCAGCCGGCGCCGACGTACGCGCAGCTCCTGGCCGCAATGGCGCGGCCCGTTCGATCGCACCGAAGAAGAGCACCCGCAACCGCGCCGATCAGAGCTTGTCCGGCAAAGAGTCGGTAGCCGGCGAACGCCGCGCTACTGAATGTCATGGGCATGCCATTTTCGCGCTCCGGCCCAGAAGACGAACAGGGAGAAACCCTCATGAAAAGGCGAGTCGCACTGCGACTGTATGCGGCGCTGACCACGGCCGCTCTTGCCGCCGCGACCGGTGCCGTCGTGTCGATGCCCTCGGCATCGGCCGCGACCGGCGGGGCCACCGGCTACGCAACCCAGAACGGCGGCACCACCGGCGGCGCCGGCGGGCAGACGGTCCGGGCCACCACGGGCACCGCGATCCACCAGGCCCTGTGCAGCCGGGCCAGCAGCAGCACCCCCATCGTCATCGAGGTCGAGGGGACCATCAACCACGCCAACACTGCCAAGGTGTCCGGCGACAGCTGCAACACAGCGGCCGGTGTGATCGAGCTCAAGCAGATCAGCAACGTCACGATCGTCGGTGTCGGCAGTGGCGCCGTGTTCGACCAACTGGGCATCCACATACGTCAGTCCAGCAACATCATCATCCAGAACGTGACCGTCAAGAACGTCAAGAAGTCCGGCTCGCCCACGTCCAACGGCGGTGACGCCATCGGCATGGAGAGCGACGTCCGCAACGTCTGGGTCGATCACGCCAGCCTGGAAGCATCGGGAGGGGAGTCGGAAGGCTTCGACGGCCTCTTCGACATGAAGGACAACACGCAGTACGTGACGCTGTCCTACAGCACCCTGCGCAACTCCGGACGCGGTGGCCTCATCGGGTCGAGCGAGACCGAACTGTCGAACGGCTTCGTCACGTTCCACCACAACCTGTACGAGAACCTGGACTCCCGCACCCCCTTGCTGCGCGGTGGCATCGCCCACATCTACAACAACTACTACGTGAAGCTCAACGAGTCCGGGATCAACTCCCGGGCCGGGGCCCGCGCCAAGGTGGACAACAACTACTTCAAGGACTCCAAGGACGTCCTGGGCACCTTCTACACCGACGCGGCCGGGTACTGGCAGGTCAGCGGCAACACCTTCGACAACGTGACGTGGTCCGCCCCCGGAGCCGAGAACAACCCGGCCGGGCCCGACCCGAAGTCCAACACCACCGTCAGCATCCCCTATGCCTACAGCCTCGACGCGGCATCCTGCGTGCCCGGCATCGTGGCCCAGACGGCCGGCGCCAACAAGGGGCTGAAGGTGTCGGACGGCAACTGCTCGACGCAGACGCCGACCCCGGACCCGACCGACCCGACCCCGGACCCGACCGACCCCACTCCGGACCCGACCGACCCGACCGACCCGGCCGGGACGAACCTCAGCATCGGCGCAGGCTCGGACGGGACCAGCAAGGCCGACGGCACGAGCTACGGCAATGTGCGGGACGGTGACCTGAGCACCTACTGGTCGCCCGCCGGAGCCACCGGCTCGATCTCGGTCAAGTGGGCCTCGGCCACTGCCGTTTCCTCGGTCAACATCCGGGAGGCCTCGGGCTCTGCCGGCAGCATCGGATCCTGGAAGGTGGTCAACGGCGACACCGGGGCCGTACTGACCTCCGGCACTGGCGCGGGCGCCATCACGATCCCGAAGACCTCGTTGCGCAAGCTCACCTTCGAGATCACCGGCTCGACCGGCACCCCGAAGATCGCCGAGTTCGAGACCTACGCCGGATAGCGGCAGTTCTCGCACCGCCTGTCCGGATCCGGCAGCGACGGATCCGGACGGATGGCGGGAAGCGGCGCACGTGGATGCGACGCCGGTATGACCGCTGTGGCGGTCATACCGGCCGGCGTCAGGACGTGAGGATGACGAGTTGCCGGGTCGCCCGGGTCATCGCGACGTAGCGGTCGACCGCTCCTTGGATGCCCTCGCCGAATGCTTCCGGGTCGATGAGGACGACCAGGTCGAATTCGAGCCCCTTGGACAGCTCCGGGGTCAGCGAGCGGACCCGGGGCGTCGCCCGGAACGCGGGATCGCCGATGACGCAGGCGATCCCCTCGGCATGTGCGGCAAGCCACGTGCCGAGGACCGTGTCGAGCTCGGCAGCCGATCCGTGGACGACGGGAATACCGCTGCTGCGGATGGACGCAGGCACGTTGGCGTCGGGGAGCGCTGCCCTGATGACCGGCTCGGCCTGCGTCATCACTTCTTCCGGCGTCCGGTAGTTGATGCTCAGGGATGCCTGGTGGATCCGGTCGAGACCGACCCGCTCCAGCCGCTCCTGCCATGACTCCGTGAAGCCGTGCCGGGCCTGGGCGCGGTCCCCGACAATGGTGAAGCTCCGCGACGGGCAGCGGAGCAGCAGCATCTGCCATTCCGCATCGGTCAGTTCCTGGGCCTCGTCCACGACGATGTGCGCGAACGGCCCGGTGAGCAGGTCCGGCTCCCCGCCGGGCAGCGAGGATCCGTCGACCAGGGTGTCCTTCAGGTCCTGCCCGTGCAGCATCGTCACCGCGCCTTCGCCATCGGCATCGGCCTCCAGCAGGGCGTCGATGACGTGGGACATGTGCTCGCGCTCGGCGGCGACGGAGGCGTTGTGCCGGCGCCTGCGCAGCGACGTCTCCGGGTCACCGAGCCGCTGACGTGCCGCGTCCAGGAGCGGCAGGTCGGACACGGTCCAGGCCTGGGCGTCCGCGCGCTGCAGTCGTGACACGTCGTCGCGGCTTAGCCAGGGGGCACAGGTGCGCAGGTAGGCGGGTACCGACCACAGGTCTGCGACGAGGTCGGCCGCTTCGACCAGCGGCCACGCGCGGTCGAAGACCGCGAGCAACTCCCGGTTCTGCAGGAGGGACTTGTGGAGCAGCTCATCCGGAACATCGCCGTCGTGCCTGTCCACCAGGATCGTGACCAGCTCCTCCAGGACCTGGTCACGCGCCTCGTTGTGCGGGGTGCCGGGCGCGGCTTCGAACGCCACAGCCCAGTCGTCGGCGCTCAGCCGTATGTCGGACCACTGGGTCGTGACCGTCATCCCCTTGGCGGGGGGCTCTTCGTAGAACCTGACGGCGGGCTCGATCGCCTTCACCAGATCCGCGGAGGACTTCAGACGGGCCACGTCCGGGTCCGCCTCGGCCACAGCTGTGGCTCCCTCGGCGACGAGGTTGCGCAGGGTGCAGGTCTGCACGCCCTCCTCCCCGAGGCTCGGCAGCACGTCGGCCACATAGCCCAGGTAGGGCTCGTGCGGACCGACGAACAACACGCCGCCACGGTGGTGGCCGAGGCGGGGATCGGAGTAGAGCAGGTACGCGGAACGATGCAGAGCGACGACGGTTTTTCCGGTCCCCGGACCGCCGTCGACGACGAGTGCGCCACGGGATCCCGCCCGGATGATGGCGTCCTGGTCTGCCTGGATGGTGCCGAGTACATCGCGCATTCGTGCCGACCGGTTGCCGCCCAGGGTGGCGATGAAGGCGGACTGGTCGTCGAGCGCCGCGTGCCCGACCACTCCGCCCGGGGTGAACACCTCGTCCCAGTAGTCACTGATGCGGCCACGGGTCCAGCGATACCTGCGGCGGCTGTCCAGCCCCATCGGGTTGGCATGGGTGGCTCCGAAGAACGGCTCGGCCGCGGGGGAGCGCCAGTCGAGCAGCAGCCAGCGGCCCGTGCTGTCCGTGAGCCCGAGCCGTCCGACGTAGACGGGCTCGGGGTCGTCCGTGCCGACCATGTGCCCGAGACACAGGTCGAGGCCGAACCTGCGCAGCGTACGCAGCCGGCCGGTCAGCCGGTGGATCTCGATGTCCCGGTCCATCGCCTGACGGCCCATGCCGCCGGGCGACCTGCGCGCGGCGTCGAGGCGCGCGGACAGTTCGGCGATCGACTGCTCAAGGCACTCGGCGATGGCCGCGAAGTGCTTCTCGTCGCCGGCGGTCAGCTTCGGGTCGGCCTTGGGGGAGAGGCGGTCGGGAAGGTCGAACGCGCTGGTGGTCAGTGGGTTCATGTCAGCAGTTCCGATCCGAGGTCGAGCCCGGGAATTCCGTCGGTGCGCACTTCCGCGCGTCGGTGTGCGGTGCCCTCCACCGCAAGGCGGGCCCCACCGGGCCGCCGTCGCCGGGCAGCCCGCGAACCGGCAAAAACATATGCACTCCGTGGATCTCCCATTCCGCGACTTCTGGCATCGACGAGTGATTGTGCGGTATGGCGGGGGCCTTGCGGCAAGCCCCCCACTGCGCTATAAATTGAGAGTGGCGAGAGGTGGGTACTCCCTGTCGCTCTCTTTCGGCGGTAGTGACTGCGCCCCGGCCGAACAGGCGGGTGGGTGAGAAGAACCGCCTCACTCAAGGCTTCGACGTCCGGCTGTCGGGCCCCCGGCCCGGGTGGACGATGAGGGCATGACCACATCAAGTAGACGAGCCGAGGTATTCGTCGGCACCGAGCCCGACCGTCGGTTCAACGGGTCCACGACCGGCGACGAACGGTCCATGCTGGTCGATTTCCTCGGGGATCAGCGCGCGACGCTGGAGATGAAGTGTGCCGGTCTGGAGGGGGAGTTGTCCCTGCGGTCCGTGGAGCCGTCCACGCTGTCGCTGCTCGGCCTGGTCCGGCACCTGGCGGAGGTGGAGCGACGCTGGTTCCGCCGGGTACTGGCCGGGCAGGATGTCCCGCCCCTCTTCTGTTCAGAGGACAACGCCGACGGTGACTTCGATGCGGTGACTTCCGGTCCTGAGCCGGTCGCGGCATCCTGGGCGGCCTGGCGGGCCGAGGTGGCGTTCGCTGATCGCTTGGTCGGCCAGGCACCGCACCTCGACATCAACGGCCATGACTCCTGGCGCGGAACGGTGTCGCTGCGCAGCGTGCTGGTCCACATGATCGAGGAGTACGCCCGCCACAACGGACACGCCGACCTGCTGCGCGAACGGATCGACGGACCCAGGGGGTTGTGAGGCCCCGGGCCGAGCAGTTCGGCTCCCTTGAGCGGCAGCCCACGCAGAGCCTGGACCTCGGGAAGAGGTTCAGGCCGCCACTGCAGGTCGAAGCCGGGCCAACACACAGCATGGGTGGGGTCGATCATGTTCCACGTGAGGGAGAGATCGCCGAGCCTGTGGTGGTTGATCTCGACCTGCTCGCCGTCGAAGTCGAACAGAACCGGGCAGTCGCTGAACCACTCGTCATCCCTGAGGTCCCAGACCATCCAGACTCTCGTGAGCGTCCGGCCGGCCAGGCCACGCAGCCGATTTCCATGTCTTTGCACGATGTCACTACGGCCGTCCAGCCATGCCGGCCGGTAGCCCGCGATACCGAAATCGAACATGACGTCATCCTGGCAGAGGCGCCGCAGCGGCCGGGTCCGGCCCGACCGCAGGAATCCCCTGCCCCGCGACCGGTCGCGTCGCCTGATGCGGCACCTGCGGTGTCATTCCCGCGGTGGTGCCCGTCACACGGCGCCGGTAGACATGGGGCGGTACGCCGACGAGTTCGGTGAAGTGCGTACGGAAGACGCCCGGTGAGGGGCAGCCGACCGTGCGGCCGGTCTCGGCGACGCCGAGATCACCGTGAAGCAGCAGCGCAGCCGCGCGCTCGATGCGACGGGCCATCAGATAGGCGTACGGCGACTTGCCGTAGGCCAGCCGGAACTGGCGGCTGAGATGCCCGGCCGGCACGTTCGCGCTGCGGGCCAGTATTTCGACGTTCAGCGGCTGTGCGTACTCCCGGTCGATCCGGTCGCGGACGCGCCGCAGCCGTGCGAGGTCGCTCAGGCGCTGCGCCGCGATGCGTGCGCGCGCCCACGCGGGTTGACACATGCGAGCTCCGTTTCGTCGACGTCCGTGCCTGCCCGGAATGCGGGCACCGGGCGGGCGGGGGCCGGCCACCGGTCTCCTTGCCGGCGGTCGCGGCACCGGCCAAGGAGGCCGGACCGGTGACCGGACGGTTCAGCGAAGCTCCTGGATGCGGACCAGGTTGCCTGCGGGATCGCGGAAGGCGCAGTCGCGGATGCCGTAGGGCTGCTCGGTCGGCTCCTGGACGACCTCGGTGGTGCCCGCCTGCACCTTCTCGAACGTGGAGTCGAGGTCCGGGGTGGCCAGCAGGATCCATCCGTAGGTGCCCTTGGCCATCATTTCGGTGATGGTGCGGCGCTCGTCCTCGGTGATGCCGGGGTCGACGGCAGGCGGCGCCAGCAGGATGGACGTGCTGGGCTGGCCGACGGGCCCGACCGTGATCCAGCGCATCTTGCCCTGTCCGACGTCGCTGCGGACCTCGAAGCCGAGAACGTCGCGGTAGAAGGCCACGGACGCGTCCGGGTCGTCGTGCGGCAGGAAGGTCGTGTGAATGCTGATGTCCATGACGATCATGCTAGAGCCGCCCCTGGGACCCGCGCTTCTTGATTCCTGACCGATCCCGCCCCGTTCCTCGGTCTTCTTCCCGGACGCGGCGGCCTCCCGCTCTCAAACCCGCCCCTGCTGTCCACCGTCCCGTACAGCCTTTTCGAGGAGCGTGAACGACTTGGGCGGACCACCCGGCTGGGGTTTGCCCTCCTTGTGCCCGACAACCCGATACCCGGCGTCGAGGTAGTACGCCTTCAGACGGGCGTTACCGGCCAGGCAGTCCAGACGTACCAACGGGCGGCCCACCTCGGCCACGCGGCGTTCCGCCATGCGCAGCAGCTGCAGGCCCGTCCCGGTCGGGACACTGCTGTGATCCACCATGAGCCGGTGCACGTAGCCGGCCGTCGGCGACTGCGGCCCCCAGGCATCCTCGTCCTCCCACCACACCTCCCAGGCGCCGACCACGCGACCGGCAGCCTCCGCGAGCCACACCTCTCCGGTCTCCGAGATCCGGCGGAAGTGGTCCTCGCTCAGCTCGCCGGGCTGCCACTGGCCCGTGATGCCCCGGGCAAGCATCCAGCGCGCGGCGTCGTCGCGCAGCCGTACGACAGCGGCAAGGTCGACATCAACGGCAGGACGGAAGAGCAGCGTGTTCATCTCGCGATCTTCGCACGGGCGTTCCCCGCACCCGTCGACCCTTCGGGCGCACCGGCGAGCGAACGGTGCGTCAGGGGCGACGCCCCCACGCGGAGATCATGGGAGCGGTGGCCAGGTCGAGACGTCCGGTGGCGACGTTGGCCAGATGGAGGTCGATCTCCTCGTCGGTGGCGAGCCCCTCCGACACCAGAAGGGGCCGGATCTGCCGAACGGTCGCTGCCTCGAGGACGGAACACGCCGGCGAGGTGATCGGGAAGTACGCGTCGGCCTGTACCTCCTCCAGACCGGCCTCACGCAGCAGCCTGGGCAGGGTCCGTCCATACGTGAGGTCCGCGCCGCGAGCAGCCATCAACGCGCGGAAGCCGGAGCGCAGCCGGTTGGCGAGCCGCTGTTCGGGGCCGGACTCGTCCGGGCACAGCAGCGGCTGCAGCCCCGGGTCGGCATCCTCCAGGAGCAGCCGGCCGCCCGGCCGCAGCGCCCGGACCATCCGGCGCAGCGCCTCGGCCCGATCGGTGACGTGCACCAGGACCAGACGGGCGTGGACGAGGTCGAAACCGCCGGGAGGCGGCGGGTCGGCGGCCACATCGTGGCGTACCACCTCGATCACGCCGTCGGTGACGCCCTGGGTCCACGACACATCGATGTCCGTGGCGACCACCGCCCCGGCCGGCCCGACCCGCTCCGCCAGCCCCAGGGGTACGGAGAGGGAGCCGGCACCGACCTCCCAGCACCGCATGCCGGTGGTGATCCCGAGCCGGTCGACATGCCGGAACGTCACCGGATCGAACAGCTCGCTGAGAGCGCCGAAGCGGATTCCTGCCTCGGACTGCTGGTTGTCCAGAAGGTATCCGTGTTCCGTGTCGTGTTCGGCCATGGTGCGATCCTGCCAGAAGCCGCAGATGGGAGCGGGGTACGGGCCCAAGCCGGGAGGCCGTCCGGAAGGCGCCCTCGGGTCCTGCGGTGTGCGGGCGTCAGACTGCGGCGGCGCTCACCACCTCTCCGTATCCGTGGGCTACGACGACTTCGTGAGCCGCGCGACGACCTCTGGCACGATCGGTGGCGATCGGACCTCATGCCGGGCAGGAGTCGCCATGGAGAATTACGAGGCACCGGGTTTCGCGCGTGCAGCGGCCCACACGGCGGTGGGGGAGGAACTGTCCCTGCTGAGCGATCGCGCACTGGGGGAGATGGTCGCCGCCGCGCCGGAACTCGGTTCGGGAATCGGCGGCAGGCGGGCCGAGACCGAGGTGGCAGGTGTGCGCGTCTTCGTGAAGCGGGTCCCCCTGACCGATGTGGAGTTGTCGTCGGAGCACGTCCGCTCGACAGCCAACCTGTTCGAGCTCCCCCTCTACTACCAGTACGGCGTGGGTTCGGCGGGATTCGGCGCCTGGCGTGAGCTGGCGGCTCACCTGACCACTACTGACTGGGTCCTGAGCGGCGAGCACACGGGATTCCCGCTGATGTACCACTGGCGGGTCCTGCCGGATCGTGCACCGGACGGCTTCGTCGACGAGTTCGGAGGCATTGAGGGGGCCGTGGCCCATTGGGAGGGGTCCTCTGCCGTACGCCGTCGGCTGGAAGCCATCGGGAGGTCCTCGTCCAGCCTGGTGCTGTTCCTGGAACACATTCCCCGGACGCTCGGAGCCTGGCTCCGGGCGGCCCGCGACGGGACCGTGACGGAGCCGGACCTCGACGCTTCCTATGTGTGGGTGGAGGACGCGCTCCTGCGCGGGACGGAGTTCATGAGCTCACGCGGGCTGGTGCACTTCGATACGCACTTCGCCAATGTGCTCACCGATGGCCGGCAGGTCTACTTCGCGGATTTCGGCCTCGCTCTCAGCCGCGGCTTCGACCTCTCGCGGCAGGAGACCGCCTTTCTCACCGACCACCTCCTGTACGACCGCGCCTACGCCCCCTGCCACCTGCTGCGCCACCACCTGCCCGAAGCAGTGGGTGGTGGGGCGGAGCTCGGGCCCTTCCTCCGGGACTGGATCGCCGGACGCCGCCCGACCGGTGTACCCCCGGGGATCGGCACGATCATCGAACGCCATGCCCCGCAGGCCGTGGTGCTCGACGAGTTTCACCGTCAACTGGTGAAGGAGAGCAAGCGCACCTTGTTCCCTGCAGCCGAGATCCGGCGCACCCTGGCCAGGACCTCGGCGCCGGAGTGAGGGCCTGGTCGGAGAGCAGGACCCGGCCTGGCTGGTGGGGCGCCGGAAGCAGGCCTGACCGGCGTCGAACGAATCGTCCGGGGTGCCCGTCGTGAGTGATCAGCAGACCTTCCGCAGGTTCCGGGCGGGTGTCAGGGCGGCCCCGGTTCATGTGCCGAGCGGGACCGCCGGCCGATCCGTCAGTCCAGCCGGGTCAGATCCGGCCGCAGCCGTTGCCAGACCGGATGGCGCAGACGGCCGGCCCTGGTCCATTCCGTCGCGGTGACCTCGGCGACCAGCCGCGGCTCCACCCAGTGCGCACCGGTCACGTCGACCGGGTCCGCGAACGGGGATGCCGATCGTGCGATGACCGCGAAGTACGCCTTGAGTTCGCTCTGTTCACGCTCGGACATTCCCGATCCCACTGATCCCGCGTACCGCAGCCCGGCAGGACCGGCCACGCCGACGAGCACCGCCCCCGGCACACCCGCATCGGCGCCCCGTCGCTGGGTCCAGCCCCCGATGACCACGTCCAGGGTCTCCACCCGCTTGGTCTTGCGCCAGTGAGCCGATCGGGTGCCCGGCGTGTAGGGCGAGGAGAGCCTCTTGGCCACCAGACCCTCCAGGCCCTCACGGACCACCGCCTCCCACACCTGTGCCCCGCGGCCGTGCACATACGAGGGTGCCGACCAGTGTGCTCCGGCAAGGCCCAGCACGGCCAAGACCTCGCGGCGCTCGCCGTACGGGGTGTCGAGCAGCTCATGACCGTCGATGTACATGACGTCGAAGATCATCAAATGGGCCGGACAGTCCAGCGCGAGGCGGCCCGCGCGGCGTGCGTTGACCACGCCCATGCGGCTCTGGAGCAGGCCGAAGTCGGACCGCCCCGAAGCGTCGAGGGCCACGAGTTCACCGTCCAGGACCACACCGCGACCGCGTAGCTCGTCGCCCAGGGCCTGCAGTTCCGGATAGGTCACGGTGATGTCGTTGCCCGCCCGCGAGGTCAGCCGCACCGAGCCGTCGCCCGTGGTGCTCAGGATGCAGCGGACACCGTCCCACTTGGTCTCGAACGCCCAGTCCGTGTCGGGCACGGGCAGCGGACCCGGCACGGCCAGCATCGGTGCGATCGGCGGCGGCGACCAGAGAGGGCCGGAAGGATTCGGGACCATGGCCCGATGATCGGACGCCCGGCAGATCTGCGCAGAACTGGGCTGTCGGCTTCGGTACCGACGACAGCACCAGGATCCCGAACCGGGCGGTCTCCGGGCTCCATGAGGCGGATCCGGTCCCGCCGAGTCCTGAGAGCCTGCACAATTCTGTGGTGATCACTGATGACCCGTACCTGTGGCTGGAAGACATCGAAGGCGAGGCCGCGCTCGCCTGGGTGGCCGAGCGGAACGCCGAGACGGAGGCCGCGCTGGCGGGCGGCGCCGGGTTCGCCACGCTGAAGGACCGCCTGCTGGAGGTACTGGACGCGCCGGACCGGATCCCCTACACCTCGCGCCACGGAGAGTTCCTCTACAACTTCTGGCGGGACGCGGAACACGCACGGGGTGTGTGGCGGCGTACGACACTGGACCAGTACCGCACGGACGCTCCCCGGTGGGAGGTCCTCCTCGACGTCGATGAGCTCGCCGCCGCGGAGGACACGAAGTGGACATGGGCCGGTGCGCGGGTCCGCCATCCCGACTGCGGCCGGGCCCTGGTCTTCCTCTCGCGCGACGGCGGGGACGCCGTGGTGGTCCGCGAGTTCGACCTCGGCACCCGGACCTTCCCCGAGGACGGTTTCCAGGTGCCCGAGGCGAAGACCCGGATCGGCTGGATCGACGCCGACACCCTCTTCGTCGGCACGGACTTCGGGCCCGGCTCGCTCACCGAATCCGGCTACCCGCGGACGGTCCGCCGATGGAGCCGCGGCACACCGCTCGAAGCGGCCGAGCCGGTCTTCGAGGGCGAGGCGCGGGACGTGGCGGCCGGGGGCTGGCACGACCCCACACCCGGTTTCGAACGGGACTTCGTCTTCCGGTCGATGGACTTCCACCACAGCGAGAGGTATCTCCTCGCCCCTGACGCCTCGCTCGTCAGGATCGACGTCCCGGACGACGCCAGTGCGTACGCCCATCGCGAGCATCTGATCGTCACTCTGAAGTCCGACTGGCTCGGACAGCGTGCGGGCTCACTGCTGGCCTTCGGCTTCGACGCCTTCCTGGCGGGCGACCGGGCCCCGGAGGTGCTGTTCACCCCGGACCCGCGGACGGCTCTGGCCGGGCACTCGTGGACCCGCCACCACCTGATCCTGGCGACGATGCACGATGTCAGCACCCGCATCGAGGTGCTCACCCCCACCCCCGGCGCCGGGTGGGCGCGCGAGCCGCTCGCGGACGTCCCCGCGTTGTCCGCCGTCACCGTGGTGGACACGGACCCGGACGTCTCCGACGAGTTCTTCCTGGACGTGTCGGGCTTCCTGCAGCCGTCCACGCTCTACCGCGGGACGATCGGGAGCCGCGCGGAGATCCTCAAGCAGGCTCCGGCCCGCTTCGACGCGGCCGGCCTGACCGTGGAGCAGTTCTTCGCGATCTCCGAGGACGGCACGCGAGTGCCGTACTTCGTGATCGGCCCGGACCGCACCCGCACGGGCCCCGGCCCCGCCCTGATCCACGGATACGGCGGCTTCGAGATCTCGCTCACCCCCTACTACGGCGCGGTGACGGGCCGGGCGTGGCTGGAGCGCGGCGGAGCCTACGTGATCGCGAACATCCGGGGCGGCGGTGAGTACGGGCCGGGCTGGCACCGGGCGGCGCTCGGTGCGGACCGGGTACGGGCTTTCGAGGACTTCGCGGCTGTCGCCGCCGACCTCGTCACGCGGGGTATCACCACCCCGGCGATGCTGGGCGCCACGGGGGGCAGCAACGGCGGACTGCTCATGGGTGCGATGGTCACCGGCTACCCGGAACTGTTCGGCGCGATCGTCGCGCAGGTCCCGCTGCTGGACATGCTCCGCTTCCATGAGCTCCTCGCGGGTGCCTCCTGGATCGCCGAGTACGGCGACCCCGACAACCAGGACGACCGCGAGCACCTGCGCGGGCTGTCTCCCTACCACCGGCTGGCCGCGGGCCGGGCCTACCCGCCGCTGCTCCTGACGACCTCCACCCGTGACGACCGCGTCCACCCGGGCCACGCCCGTAAAGCGGCCGCACGGCTGCGCGAACTCGGCCACCGGGTCCTGCTCCACGAGAACACCGGCGGTGGTCACGCGGGCGCCGGCGACAACGAACAGTCCGCCCACAACAACGCTCTGCTGCACACGTTCCTGTGGCAGCACCTCTCCCCGCCGGCCCTCGGCTGACCCGGGCGGACCACCCGGGCGCGCCCCGCCCTCACGGGGTGCAGGCTTCGGCGATCGCCAGGCTGTTCTCGTAGAGGTGGTGCCGGGTGACGCGGCCGCCCTCGACGGTGAGGTGGAGTGCGAACGGACCTTCGAAGGACTTGCCCGTCGACCGTACGGTTCCCGACAGGTGCCCCATCAGGACGGCGTCGGTGCCGTCGACGAGAAAGGTATCGACGGAGGCGCGCGCATCCTCGGTCACCGTGTGCGCCGCCAGCTCGCCCGCCTGGGCTGCGCATTCGGCGGCGGTGGACCGCGGCCGGATCCACGGGACCACGGGGTTCTCGGCCAGCAGCCAGTCGACGTCATCGGCGAAGAGCGCGACCATCCGCTCGGTGTCGCCTGCCAGCCGGGCGGCAAGGAACTCCTGTACGACAGCCCGGGTGGCGTCAGCCGTGGGAATCTCGATCGGTGCCGAACTCGGTGTGCGGGTAGGGGGAGTGACGTTCATGGTGGGCTCCTGGCGGCTGGGGCCGGCTGCCGGCGGGGGTTCCCGTCGCTGTGCTCGATCCTGCCGGGAGAGGCGAGCGCCGTCGATTACCTGGGAGGTAATCCACGGCCGGACCCCCGCCTCGCCGCTTCTTCCCCCGTGCCGCCTCACGTGACCTCCGCTCCCAGCAGTTCCCGGAACGCCTCGGCCCCCACCTCAGTCACCTTCACCGCCCGCCCTGAGCCGATCCGTCGCACCCACTGCCTCTCCAACGCCGTGGCGCACAGGGCCGCTCCCGCCGCTCCGGCCAGATGTGACCGGCGCTCGGTCCAGTCCAGGCAACTCCGCACCAGGGGCCGGCGAGCGCCCTCGGGATGCCGGTAGCCCAGGGCGTCGGCCAGCCAGTCCAGGCCTGCCGGGGTGACGGCCGGCCCGGCATCGTCGGAGACAAGCCCCCGGGAGACCATGGCGTCGGCGAGGGTCACACCCAGTTCACCGGCCAGGTGGTCGTAGCAGGTCCGGGCTCGCGCCTCGGCGCCCGCCTGCACCGATTGGCGCAGGTTCCGCGGTCGGGGGCTGCTCGGGGCGTACGAGGCGACCGCCTCGATCAGGGCAGCCGCCTCCGGGCCGGCCAGTCGCACATAGCGGTGCCGACCCTGCCGCTCCTCGGCCAGGATCCCGCCCTCGACGAGACGGGAGAGCTGCTCGCTCGCGGTGGAAGCGCTGACCCCGGCGCCCCGGGCGAGTTCGCCCGCGGTCCAGGCGCGGCCGTCGAGCAGGGCCTGACAGAAGGTGGCCCGGGTGTGGTCGGCGAGCAGGGCGGCCGTTTCGGAGAGCGAGGACATGCAGCCATGATGCCCCCACAACGGTTCGGACCTCGCCGAACGGTTCCAGCCCTAGCGTCGGAACCATGACGCACACGACGCATGAGTTCGATCGTTTCGAGGACGTACGGTCTGCGCTGGCCGACCCGGCTCTCGTCCCCGACAGGCCCGCCGCGGACGACGGTCCGGCCGGGGCGAGTGTCGCCTGGCTGCGCGCCACAGTGGCCCGGTTCAGCCACGGAGAGCCACACCGCCGGCGGCGGGCTCTGGCCGAGGCCGAGCTGGCCCGTCTGACGCCTGAAGCACTGCGACGGGCGGCCGCCGTGGCGCCCGCGGGAGAGACCCGGGTCAGGGTCGTGCGTACCCTGGCCGAAGCCCTGGGAATGCCGCGGCCCACGGCCGTGGCCGAGGCGGTGATCGTGGTGGCCGGCGTCTACTTCGGTGGTGACGACGCAGCCGCTGACGAAGCAGTGGCCAGGCTGGTGCAGTGGCTGGCGCCACCCCCGTCGAACGAGGCCGCGCTGGAGTCCGCAGCCAACCTCATCGGTCTCCTGCTCCAGGCGTGCGAGGCCACGGCAGCGCTCGTCGATGCCGCTTCCGACAGCGGTGACCTTCCGCTCTCCAGGGTCCTGCGGGACCTGCCGCCGGTACGTGGCATGCGTCGCGTCGCCGTTGGAGCGACCACGGTCAAAGGCCGGGAGATCGCCGGAGGTGACGTGGTGCTCCTCGATCTGGCGACCGCCAACCGCGCACACCCGGTGCCCCTTGCTTTCGGCGCCCCGCCCCGCATCTGCCCCGGCCGGGCCCACGCCCTCGCGCTGACGGACGGGCTGCTTCAGCGCCCCCTCACCCCGTTCGCCCGCCTGCACCACCGGACCGCCCCACTGCTGCTGCCCAACGCCTGGGACTACGCCTCAGCCGCAGCACTGGCAGCCGAGGGCTTTGCCGCCGTGGGCACCACGAGCCTGGGCGTAGCCGCTGCCGCCGGCCTGCCGGACGGGGCGGCCGCGACGTTCGAGGCGACCTTGGCGCTGACTTGCCGCCTGGGAGAGGGCCGTTTCCTGTTCACCGTCGACGCCGAAGGCGGGTTCAGCGACGACGCGCAGGAAGTGGCCGAGATGGCCAGGATCCTGTACGACGCGGGCGCGGCCGGCATCAACCTCGAGGACGGCCGCGCCGATGGCACACTCGCGCCGATGGAAGTGCACGCGGCAAAGATCGCCGCGGTCAAGAGCGCGGTGCCTGCGCTGTTCGTCAACGCACGCACCGACACCCACTGGGCGGCCCGCCAGGAGGACGAGACCGCGACGCGCCTCGCCCTGTACGAACAGTCCGGCGCCGATGGGGTGTTCGTGCCGGGGCTGTCGGATCCGGACGGCATTGCCGAGCTGACCTCGGCACTCGTCGTACCGCTGAACATCCTGTACACACCGACCGGCCCCACGCTCCCCGAACTGGCCGCGCTCGGCGTGCGCAGGGTCAGCCTCGGTTCGCTGCTCTACCGCAGGGCGCTCGCGACGGCTGTGGCCACGGCGACCGCCATCCGGGACGGACGGCCGACGGATGCGAATGCCCCGTCCTATGCCGAGGTTCAGGCACTGGCAGGCGGGCGGCGGGGCCCGTCCGACGTCGCCGGCCCGGGCAACCGGCAGCCAGGGCCGGTCGCTCCGGCATCTGCTCCGTAGTCTGCGCAGGTGGGGGCCGCCCAGGAGGGGCAGGTGTCACCATGCGGTCTGCCGGTCCGGAGGATACGGTGCCCGGACCGGCACGGAGGAGGACGGGACATGGCCAGCAGGGTGACCGAGGGTCTGCCGCTCATACGCGAGGACCTTGCCGACTTCTACCGGGACCTGCACCGCCACCCGGAGTTGTCGCTTCAGGAGACCCGAACTGCGGCTCTGCTGGCGCAGCGTCTGCGGGCCGGAGGATTCGACGAGGTCACCGAGCAGGTGGGCATCACCGGCGTGGTGGGCGTCCTGCGTAACGGGGACGGTCCGGTGGTGATGCTGCGCGCGGACTTCGACGCGCTGCCGGTCGAGGAGAAGACCGGGCTACCCTACGCCAGCACGGTCCGAGCCGTGGACGGGGACGGCCATGAAGTGCCCGTGATGCACGCCTGCGGGCACGACATGCACGCCGTCTGCCTGACGGGCGCCGCCGCTCTGCTCGCCCGAGCGCGCGAACAGTGGAGCGGCACCCTGCTGGTGGTCTTCCAGCCGGCCGAGGAACTGGCCGTCGGCGCCCGCGGAATGGTTGACGACGGGCTGTTCGAACGCTTTCCCACGCCGGACATCGTCCTGGGTCAGCACGTCGGACCCCTGCCGGCCGGATTCATCGGTTACGGCGAGGGGCCGGTGATGGCCGCCGCCGACTCGCTGAACATCACGCTTCACGGCCGGGGCGGCCACGGATCCCGGCCGGAGGCGGCGATCGATCCGGTGCTGATGGCGGCCAACGTCGTCACCCGGCTTCAGGGCATCGTCGCCCGCGAGGTCCCACCGGCAGAGACCGCCGTGGTGACGGTGGGGCGCCTGAAGGCCGGCACCAAGGACAACATCATCCCGGAGACCGCCGAACTGGGCGTCAACATCCGCGCTTTCACCCCGGCCGTACGCGACCTGATCCGTAGCGCGGTGGAGCGCATCGTGGCGGGGGAGTCGCGGACGAGCGGTGCGCAGAAACCGCCGGACTTCACCTGGTTCGCGTCCGCACCCGCTCTCGTCAGCGATCCGGAGGCCACGAAAGCGACCGTGGCGGCGTTCTCCGAACACTTCGGCGCACAGCGGATTCTGCCGATGCCACAGGTGAACGCGAGCGAGGACGTGGGTGTGTTCGGCGAGGCGCTCGGCGTGCCGACGGTGTTCTGGTTCTGGGGCGGGCTGGAGACGGAGCCGACGGTCGCCGCGTTCGCCGAGGGACGTATGGACGAATTGCCGGGCAACCATTCCGCGCTCTTCGCACCGGTCATCGAGCCGACTCTGAGTACCGGCGTGGAAGCGCTGGTCGTGGCCGCGATGACCTGGCTCGGCAAGGCATGACAACGACCACCCGGGAGATCGGCACCCACTCACCCGGACCCGGACCCGCAGCGGGCAGTGAGCCGGCAAGGTCGTCAAGCATGACGTGAACTCCATCAGCATCGGAGGACTCGTCGCTCTCGGCCGGATGGAGCAGAGCCGCGCGCGGGCTGCGCATCGGCGGGCGAAGCTGGACGTTCCACCGCGCTCACGCCTCAGGAGTCCTTCCGTGCTGCTTCCCGGCTTCCCGCAGGTCCGCCTGCCGCTCGTCGCCCTGCTGGCCGCTGCCTGCGTGGCCGGGCCGGTGCATGCCCCGGCCCACGCCGAGGACGCCCCCGCCGACCACAACCGCGCACTGCGAAGGCAGTTGCAGGAACTGACCACCGCGCCCGGCGGGCCGCCCGGTGCGATTGCCGTCCTCAAGCGCGGGTCCCGCACCGAGGTCGTCCGGGCCGGCGTGGCCGAGACACGCACCGGCCGCGCGATCGAGGCCACCGACCACATGCGTATCGCCAGTACGGCCAAGGCGTACAGCGGCGCGGTCTCCCTCCAGCTCGTCGACCGCGGGAAGCTGCGCCTGAACGACACCATCGGCCAGGTGCTTCCCCGGCTGCCGCGCGCCTGGCACCGGGTCACGCTGCGCCAGCTCCTGAACCACACCAGCGGACTGCCGGACTACACCGCAGACCCCGAATTCCTGGACCTGGTGACCGCGAACCCGCGCCGCCACTTCGACTCCCGCCGGCTGGTGGACTTCGTCGCCGCCGAGCCGCTGGTGTTCCGCCCCGGGGCCCGGTATGCCTACTCCAACTCCGACAACATCGCCGTGGCCCTGATGGCGGAGGCAGTGACAGGCCGCCGCTACGAGGATCTGCTCGCCCGGCTCGTGTACCGCCCGCTGGACCTGCGCAGCACCAGTCTGCCGCAGGGCTACCGGATGCCCGAGCCGTACATGCACGGCTACGACGTCACCCCGCCGGACTCGCCCGAGGACCTCAGCGAGGTACTGAGCGCGTCCGGCGTCTGGGCGTCGGGCGGGATCGTCTCGACGCCGAAGGACATGACGGCCTTCATCCGCGGCTACGCCGGCGGGAGGCTGATCTCCGACCGGACACGCCGACAGCAGCTGAACTGGGTGGACGGCGCATCCGAACCCGCAGGCCCGGGGGAGAACAAGGCCGGTCTGGCGATCTTCCGGTACACCACCCGCTGCGGTGTGGTGTACGGCCACACGGGGAACTTCCCGGGCTACACGCAGCTCATCGCAGCCACCCCGGACGGCAAGCGGTCACTGACCTTCTCCCTGACCACCCAGGTCAACAAGACGAACAAACCCGAACTGCTGGAGCGCGTCCGGGCCGTGGAGGAGAACTTCGTCTGCGCGCTGTTGCGCAAGGCGTAACCCGGATGCGGGCGGGACCCGCTTCCCTCGCCGTCGACCTCCGGGCGTATCGGGTACAACCATCCTCCCCGTCCGTGAGTCACATCAAGTGGGAGTATTCCGCTCTCAAAGACATAAGGGGGATAAATGGGAGGCATGCGTAATATCGCGGTCGCCGGGGCGTTGAGCACACTGGTGGTGGGCGCCACGGTCGTGTGCGGAACGGCCGCTTCCGCGGCACCCAACGTCACTCCGCAGGGCGTCTGCGGCAAGGCGTACAAGACCGTCAACTCGGTGCCCGTCGGCTCGCTGGGCACCGTGTATCTGACGTACAACGCCACCAACGGGAAGAACTGCGTTGCGACCATCCGTGCCAACCCGGGCACGGCCAAGGAGATGGCCACGTACATCTACGTGCCCGACACCGACGAGTGGGCCGGGGACTCCGGGAACTACACGTCGTACGCGGGTCCGGCCTACGTCTACGGCAAGGGCCACTGCGTGAGTTGGGGTGGCAGCATCGCCAACGTGTACGTGTCGGTGGACAACTCCAACTGCGCGGCGCGCGTCGAGCGCCGGGTCACCGAGATCCGCTGATCCGGGCCTCCCGAGGCGGTCCGCCGGCCTTGTGGGAGGTGGGATGACGCCGGTCTTCCAGGAGGCCGGCGGGCCGCAGCAGCCGGTCACGGCCGCCACCACGCACCTTCAGGTCGAAGAGGAGCGGGGTGGCGGCCGCGACGATGTCCATGGCCCGGCGGCCCCCTTTCGGCGACCGTCCGCTACAACTCGTCGCCGAAGGCTTCGGCCAGAAGGCGCCATTCGGCTCGTGGCAGGCCCGCGCTGCCCTCGTCGGAGGTGAGCACCTGAAGTGCGACGTGGTCGGCGCCGGCATCGAGGTACTGCCGGGTCCGGGCCTTCACCTGCTCGGCGTCGCCCAGGGCGAAGAGGGATTCGAGGAGACGAATGCTTCCGCCGCCCTCGAAGTCGCTCTCGGTGAATCCCAGGCGCAGCAGGTTGTCGGTGTAGTTGGGCAGGCCGAGGTACCTCGCCAGCATGTTCCGCGCGGTGGTGCGGGCCCGGTCGAGGTCGGTGTCGAGTACCACGGACAGTTCCGGGGCGAGCAGTGCATCGGGCCCGAGTGCCTCGCGGGCCTCCGCCGTGTGTTCGGTGGTGACCAGATAGGGGTGGGCTCCCAGGGCCCGACCGGCCGCGAGCTTCAGCATCTTCGGACCGAGCGCCGCCAGTACCCGATGTCCCGAGTCCACGGGTGGGGCAGCGGAATCCAGTGCGTCGAGGTAGGCGACCATCGCGCTGTACGGTTTCGCGTACTGCGGCACCATCGGGCCGTGGCTGACCCCCAGGCCGAGGACGAACCGGCCGCGGGCGCTCGCGTCGAGCGTCGCGATCCGGGCTGCCACCTCCGCCGCGGTGTGGTTCCAGATGCTCAGGATGCCCGTGGCTACCGTGACCGAACGGGTGGCGGCGACGACAGCGGCCGCGTCGTCGGCAGAGGGGCTGCCCCCGAGCCAGAGCGTGCCGTATCCCAGGTCTTCGAGCTCGGCGACCGCCTCCACGATCGCCGCCTTCCCCGCGTCGTCCGCCCGTGACTGGTGCAGCGCACCGCTCCAGATGCCGACCTGTCCGTACGTCTCACGTGTCTCAGAAGTCATACGGTGATCAACAGCGACGTGCGCCCGCTATTCCCCACATGGCGCGCTGCACGCGGTGCGGGCCCGCGAACCTTCGAGAATGCGGTCATGTGGTCGATCAAACGGCTTCTGGCTGCGCTTTGCGGGCGAGGATCTGAACCTCCTGGAACTGCCGCCGGTCGGTGGGCCGAGGCTCGCGAACCAGTCGGCCCACCTCGGTCAAACCGCATGTGCGCAGCATCGTGGCGAGGTGATCCGGCCACCATCGATAGGCGGGCGCGACGGTGTGATCGAAGACCTGCGTCGGGTGAGACGGATCGTCGCTCGCCGAGAAGCCGATCAGAAGATGGCCGCCGGGTGCCAGCACGCGATGGAACTCATCCAGGATGGGAGGGAGTTCCCGCGGCGGTGTGTGGATGACGGACCAGCGCGCGAGTACGCCGGCCAACGCGCCGTCGGCAATGTTCAGTGCGGACATGGAGCCCACGTCGAACCGCAGGTCGGGATGGGCCTGTCGAGCCAGCTCGATCATCGCGGGAGAGGTGTCAAGGCCAAAAGCTGTCAGGTTCAACTCGTCCAGATGGGCAGTGATATGACCCGGTCCGCACCCGAGGTCCGCGACGTGACCCCCACCCGCACGTACGAGCTCGGCGAAGGCGTCCAGGATCGCGCGGTCCAGGGGGCTGTCGCGCAGCGAGTCGCGGAACAGCTGCGCATAGGTGAGGGCAACAGCGTCGTAAGCCTCGCGAGTGGCGCTGAGGGCATCGTGTTCGACCATGCTCGCGACAGTAGTTCCTGACCCGGAGGCGAAGCGAAGCGATGCGCGGAGTCTCGCCGATCTGCCGGTCCGGTCTGTGGTGGGAGCTCGGCGAGGTCGCCGGCTTCCAGGCCGGAGTGCGGCATATTGGCTTCCGGATTTCCGGAGTCGGAACCGGTGGCGCAGTCGGCCGAACGAGATCTGTTTCCCTTATTTCGAGGAGAGAAACGCTTGATTTCGAGTGCATGGTGGGCGGCGGTCGGGGCACACGATGTTCTGGAGGTTGATAACTATGGTTCCCCTGCTTCTCGTTCTACTGCTCGCTCTCGTTCTTTTCGGTGCCGGATTCGCTCTGAAGGCTTTGTGGATCGTGGCAGTGATCGTGCTGGCTGTCTGGCTGCTCGGCTTCGTCATGCGTTCCGCCGGAGTGGGTGGCCGCCGTGGCCGCTGGTACCGATGGTAGGCATCGGCGACCGGTCAGCGATGCGGGGTGTCTCCGGCGTTCAGCCGGAGACACCCCGCGTTTCGCTGTCCGGGGGAGACCGCACCGGATCCGGCCTGCGCATGGATTCGGCAGCGGATACCCCGGATGGGCATCAGGGAATCCGTACAGGGTTTTCCGTACAGATGTAAAGCGCTGTCGCCCGGTTTGCATCCCGCCGCAGGCGGGCGGAATTCAAAGGGTGTATCCCCACGATTCGATTTCCGCTGGAGGGCGACGCCCTCCAGCGGACCGGACTGGGCGGTCCAGGCCGAAGGCGCAGCTCGCCCGAACGGCGGACGAGCATGGCGAGGAGCGCATAGAGCGTGGAGGCCGGCTCAGGCAGCCGTCGCCCTCCTCCGGTCGCAGCGTGGCGGTGGCGCCGCCCTTGGGATCCGGCCTCTCCGCGCTTCGCCGCCCAGCCCCGTGGTCGGACGGAGACGGGGTTACGAAGAGTGAGTCGGCCGATTCGGGACGAGGGGGACTCCGCGGGCGGCGCGCCTTGCAGGGAGGAGTCGGGCAGAATGGCGAAATATTCCTTTCGTCCATGTTTGGCATCGTTCAATCCGGGCGAAACGAGCCAGCGCGACGCCGTTCCGCTCTTCTGGCGTGACCGGATACGCACTCACAGCAGCACGATGGAGGGCAGCCTGATGACCGACGCTTCACGTGAGCCGACCACCTCCGATTCCGGGGCCCCGGTGGAGAGCGACGAACACTCGCTCACCGTCGGACCGGGCGGCCCGATCCTTCTGCAGGACGCCTACCTGATCGAGCAGATGGCGCAGTTCAACCGCGAGCGGATCCCTGAACGCCAGCCCCATGCCAAGGGCAGCGGAGCCTTCGGGCACTTCGAGGTCACCGGTGACGTCAGCGCCTTCACCAAGGCGGCCGTGTTCCAGCCCGGAACGAGGACCGAGCTGGTGACCCGGTTCTCCACGGTCGCGGGCGAGCGAGGCAGCCCGGACACCTGGCGGGACCCCCGGGGCTTCGCGGTGAAGTTCTACACCAGCGAGGGCAACTACGACATGGTGGGTAACAACACCCCCGTGTTCTTCGTCAAGGATCCGATGAAGTTCCAGCACTTCATCCGGTCCCAGAAGCGCCGCGCGGACAACAACCTGCGCGACCACGACATGCAGTGGGACTTCTGGAGCCTCTCGCCCGAGTCCGCCCACCAGGTCACGTGGCTGATGGGCGATCGCGGGATCCCCCGCAGCTGGCGCCACATGAACGGCTACACCTCCCACACCTACATGTGGATCAATGCGCAGGGTGAGCGTCACTGGGTCAAGTACCACTTCAAGACCGACCAGGGCATCGAGTTCTTCACCCAGCACGAGGCCGACCAGATGGCCGCGGCGGACACCGATTACCACACCCGGGACCTCTTCGAGCACATCCGCGACGGCGAGTTCCCGAGCTGGACCCTGCACGTACAGGTCATGCCGTACGAGGACGCCGCGGAGTACCGGTTCAACCCGTTCGACCTGACCAAGGTGTGGCCGCACAGCGACTATCCGCTGATCGAGGTCGGCCGGATGACCCTGGACCGCAACCCCACCGACAACCACGCAGAGATCGAGCAGGCGGCCTTCCAGCCGAACAACCTGGTCCCCGGCATCGGCCCCAGCCCGGACCGCATGCTGCTGGCCCGGCTGTTCGCGTACGCGGACGCCCACCGCCACCGGATCGGCGCCAACTACCAGCAGCTGACCGTCAACGCACCCGTCGTCCCTGTGAACACGTACTCGAAGGACGGGGCGATGGCGTACCGCAAGACGGCCGATCCCGTCTACGCGCCGAACTCCAAGGGCGGGCCCGCGGCCGATACCGCCCGTTACGGCAGCCCGCCCAGTTGGTACGCCGACGGAGACATCACCCGGGCCGCCTATGTCTCCCACTCCGAGGACGACGACTGGGGCCAGGCCGGCACCATGGTGCGTGAGGTCCTCGACGACGCGGCTCGAGAGCGTCTGGTGGACAACGTCGTGGGCCACCTCCTCAACGGGGTGACAGAGCCCGTTCTGCGACGCGCCTTCGAGTACTGGTCCAACATCGACAAGTCGATCGGCGAGCGGATCGAGCAAGGGGTACGCGCCAAGGCGGACGCGAAGGACCCCAAAGCAACGGAGCAGGGCAACCCCGCACGACGGAACATGCAGGCCAAAGCCTGATGGCGGCCGCGCAGAGCCTCTGCGCGGCCCTCACCGCCTGCGGAATGCGCAGCTGTACGCGGGACGCCGCAAGCGTCCCGCGAAGCCCGCACGAGCGGTCCGGTTCGAAAGCACTTCGGCTCATCGATAGCCTGCGTCATCATGATGCGCTCGTGGATTCTGCCGATGCTTTTCGTGCTCTGCGGCTTGATGGTTGCGACCGGTGTGTTCCTCGGGGGAAGCTCCGGGGAAGGCGCAGCGATTCTGTTGATGTTCGTGCTGCTCGCAGCCGTGAACTCGTCCCTGATCTTCCCGAGATCAATCGGCGCGCAGGAGGCGCAACGCCGCAGCGCGGCCGACGGCAGGCCGGTCATCTTCTGGCGGCCGGGGTGCACGTACTGCCTGCGACTGCGCACCCGGCTGGGTCGCAGCGCCCGCCGAGCGCACTGGGTCGACATCTGGCGTGACCCGGCTGGAGCGGCGGTGGTGAGAGAAGCGTGCGACGGCAATGAGACCGTGCCAACGGTCTTCGTGGGGGGCCGGCCGCACATCAATCCCGATGTTGAATGGGTACGCGGACAGATCTCCTCGCAGTGATCGGGCGTGATGCCGGGTCGGGTGTCCCGGACCCGGCCTTGACCCGTCAGGCCGGAACCGGCGAGTAGTCTGCGCCGGTCCGGGGCGGCTTCGCCTCCTCCCACCGGAGGGGCATGTCAGCCCGCGTCGCGTCGCTGAAGAAGGTACGTCGCGGTCAGCGCAACGGCACGGTCCTCGTCATGCGACAACTCCACCAGTGCACGTGACGCCGTTGCCCCCGGGACGGCGGCCAGCGCCTGGGTCAGCCGTCCACGCGCAGGGGCCTGTGCGGTGTCCCGGGCGAGGCGGTCGACGAGCCCGGTCGCGATCTCATCCGCCGTTGTGGTGTCGCTCGCCAGAAGGCTCAGCGCATCAGCCGCATCGGTGTCGTTCTCTCCTTCCACGATCATGTCGATGAGCGTCGGGACCAGATCGGCTGCTCCACGTGCCCCGAGTGCCAGAGCCGCATACCTGCGGACCACGATGTCGGGGTTTGCGAGGGCCTGTCGCAGCTGGGCAGTTGCCTCCTCCCCAGGCATCTCGGCGAGGGACCGAACCGCACGTTCCCGCACCGCGGCCACCGGTGCGGCGAGGCCCTCCGCCAGCAGCGCCGAGCCGTCGTCGCCCGATCGCGCCAGTGCCCATCGGAGAGCTCCGGCAACGTTCGGATCCGTCTCGCTCAGCGCCGCCTCCACCAGGGCCTCCACGGGCACCGGAATCTCGTGGACCGAGGAAAGGGCAGCGCGTTGGCGTACGCCGGCGCTCTTGGAACCCAGTGCCTGGAGGAGCGCGACCGCCTGGAGGACGTCCTCCCAGCGGGCGGGGTTCGCGGTATCGATCCGGCGCAGCCGCGTGAGCAGCTCGGTCTCGGCATCGATGCGTTCGCGCGTCTGACGGATGAGGTCGCCGACGAGCTCCGAGGGCATGAAACCGGGATCGTCGAGCGCGCGCCCGATCTCACGGAGTGACAACCCCAGCGACCGCAGGCTCTCGACATGGAAGATTCGCCGGATGTCCTCCCCGGAGTACTCCCGGTATCCGGAGCCCGTACGACCGGAAGGCCGTAGCAGGCCGAGCGACTCGTAATGCCGGAGCATGCGGGCACTGACCCCGGACCGTCGCGCCACCTCACCGATCAACACGTCCTATCGTCCCTCCTGGCCCGGCCCGCCGAGAGCCACGACGCGCTTGGCCTCCTCGACCGCGAACTCGAATCCGGCATCCGGGTCCCGCAGCATGCGCTGTGTGGCGAGCGCGTGTACCCGCACCTGCGCATCAGGGACAGCCGTCGCCGTACGGAGCGTAGGCACAACAGCTTCGCCCAGGGCGATCAGCGCGCGGCTGAGACTCAGCTGCGTCTCCCGCCCGCCGCGTCCCAGTTGCGTCGCCAGAGCCGCGGCCAGAGCGGACTCCTCGCCTTCCGGTACGAGCACGACCGCGGCGCGCCAGGCGCTGCGTGCCACCTCCGGGTCGGCGTCGGACAGCAGCGACCGTGTGACCGCCGGCCACGCCTGCCGGTCCCCGACCTTGGACAGCGTATGCAGCGCCTGGCTCCGCGCCTGCGCACGCTCCGAACGGACTTCGCGAAGCAGCCGGGGGAGTGTGACGGCCACCGGGTGGCGCGTGAGGGCCCAGGTCAGCATGTCGCGGACGAAGAATTCGGGCTCGATCGCGCATCGCTCGATGAGCGTGTCGACAAAGCGTGGATCAGGTGTCGTGCCGAGCTCCAGAGCAGCCCGCAGTCGCACGGACGAACGGCCGTCCTCCAGCCCCTGGAGCGCTCGGATCGCAGCCGTGTCCCGTTTCGTGATCGTCATCCGGACCACCTCCTCGGCAAGCAGTGAAGGCCCTGTCACTGTGTCAAGGTCAAGCCTGCCCGCCACCGCATCCCCCGCCGGACGGCGTCACCGGGAGCCCGGATTCCGCCACCCGTCTATGCGGGGTCTGCCGCCTCGTCGTCGGCAGGGATGCCCAGTTGGCCGGCCACGGTGGTGAGAGCCGTTCCCAGCGGGAGCGCGATGCGAGTGACGGCGTGCCGGTCGCCCCGGGTCAGGTCCCGATTGACGATCAGCACCGCCTTTCCGGCCTGGGCCGCCTGGCGGACGAACCGGAGCCCGGACATGACCGTCAGTGAGGATCCCAGGACAAGCAGTGAGGCCGCTTCATGAACCAGTTCGCGGCAGTGCTCGACCCTGGACGGGGGCACGGCTTCGCCGAAGAACACCACGTCCGGCTTGAGGACACCGCCGCAGACGCTGCAGGACACCACCCGGAAGTCCCCGACCTGCTCGTCGGTGAGGTCGGCGTCGCCGTCCGGATTGATCGCAGCGGCCACCGGATCGAAACCCGCATTCGCCTCCTCCAGCCGGCGCGCGAGTTCGCGGCGCGAGCTGAACGCCTTGCAGGAAAGGCAGACGACCCGGTCCAGGCTTCCGTGGAGTTCCACGACGTCCTTGCTGCCTGCGGCCTGGTGCAGACCGTCGACGTTCTGGGTGATCACACCCGCGAGCAGACCGTGCCGCTCGAACGCGGCCACGGCCCGGTGCCCGGCGTTGGGGCGGGCACGGCCGAAGGTACGCCAGCCGAGGTGGCTGCGCGCCCAGTACCTGCGACGGGCCTGGGCGCTGCCGGTGAAGTCCTGGTAGGTCATAGGAGTGTGCCGGCTCAGGCTCCCGCCCTCGCCCCGGTAGTCGGGGATGCCCGACTCCGTGGAGATACCGGCCCCGCTGAGCACCAGCACACGGCCGGTGCCCAGTGCATCGGCGACCGGCGCCAGGTCCGTGGTGGCGGGGGGCATGTCTTCGGTGGGGGACCAGCTCAGAGTGGGGCGCATGCGCATGCCTCCAGGGTACGGAACCAGGCGGCGATCACTTTCGCGCGCCGTCGGTGACCCCACTCCTGCTGCGCGAGGAAGCCGGGCAAGGCAGGGGCCGTGGCCTCTCTTGCGCGGAACCGCCCGGGTGAGGTGCCGGGACCCGCCCGCCGGCGGACGGGTCCCGGCACCTCACCCGGGGCGGCTACCCCACCGCAGTCGGCCGGCGTGACAGGCCCGTGGCTTCCCGTACATCCGTGAGGGGACGCAGCCGGTAGGTGTACGTGTAGTCCCGGTCGGCCGGCAGCTTGTACGCGTCGTGCGTATGCGCGCCCCAGCTGTTGTCGCCGCCGACGCCCATCTGCCGGTGGTTGACCCGCAGGATCACCTCATCACGGGGCGTGAGCTGGTAGTCGTGGCGAGCGCCCACGGACAGGTCCTCCGGAGTGAAGTGCGAGGCGTTGACCTCCAGGAGCCCGTCGCCGCTGACGAGCAGGCCGCGACCGTGCCGGTCGGTGAGCGCCGCCCAGCGGACATCGGTCTTGTTCCCGTTCTCCTGCGGCCGCAAGTACGGGCTCCACTGACCGGTGACGGTCCCGGACCAGCGCCCCACGTCCGTACCGTCCTTGCGGTCCCAGTGACTCTCCTCGGGGCCGCGGCCGTAGTAGTCGAGCCGCTCCAGCGCCGCGGGCAGGTGCAGGATCGTGCCGATCTCGGGGATGTACGGAAGGGACGGCGCGCCCGGGGTGAGAGTGTTGTCGACCTTGATCTCGCCGTTGCCGAAGACGGTGAAGATCGTGGCGTACGCCGAGGTGGTGCTCGTCGGGAGGGTGCCCCTGACCGTGATCTCGACCGCGTGCCCGTCGATCCCTCGCTCCGTCACCTCGGTCACCGTGCGCCGCGCGCCCGCGTCCCGCCAGGTCTGGTTGCGGGTGTGCTGGCCGTTTCCGTGGTCGTTGTCGGTCGGGGCACGCCAGAAGTTGGGAACCGGGCCGGAATCGACGAGCTTCGTGCCGTTCGCCTCGTACGAGGTGATGACTCCGGTCGACTTGTCGATGACGACCTCGAACCCGCGGCCGGTGACGGTGACTTCGGTGTCACCGCTCCGGTACGACAGCTTCGGCACCTGGGTGAACGGAACTGGCTCGACCGCGGGGATGTCCACGTCGAGGGGCAACTGCACCCGCGCCACCTCGAAGCCGGCGTCGGCCCACGGCGTGCTCTCCTTCGTCGTGAAGGACAGCTGGAGGAAGTACTCGGCCCCGGGCGCGGGATTGTCGGGCAGTTCCACGGGCAGCGTGACGGGTTTGCTGCTCATCGGCGCCACATCGAGTTGGTCGCGGCCGAACGTGCCGCGCCGCACCGTCTTGCCGTCGGCCGAAAGTTCCCAACTGCCATTGTATGAACGTAGGTTGGTGAAGAGGTTGTCGTTCGTCAGGGTGATCTCGCCGGGCGCCGCCCCATCCGTACGGACCGCACGGATCGTCTGGTGGATCCGTTTGACCTGGGCCGCCTTGCCGGTGTGGCGGCGGTCGGGCAGGACGATGCCGTCACCGGCGAAGGCGCCGTCGTTGGGATTGTCGCCCCAGTCGCCGCCGTAGGCGTGGAAGGTCTTCGCCCGGGCCTTCTTCTGCTCGTACCGGGCCGTCCGGGCGTCGAACCAGAAGCGCACGCCGTCGTCGCCGGGACCGCGGCGGTCGTCGGCGAGTTCGGCAGCCTTCAGGGCGCGCGCGTACACCCGGGCCCGACGGATCGTCCCGCTGAACTCCCGTGTCGGGTTCTCCACCTCACCGGCGAGCGAGAGCGACGCGGTGTTGCTGCTGGGCCTCCGGTCGGTGTTCTTCGTGGCCTTGGCCTCGCCGTCCACGTACAGGGTCAGCGTTCCCGCGTCCGCGTCGAAGACGCCGGCGATGTGATGCTCCGTGTCGGTCCAGCCGTCGTCAGGAGTCGTCCAGGAGGTGGCGATCCACTGCCCGTTCGCGTAGATGTAGAACTCCAGGCCCTTGTCGGCCTGCTTGAGCGCGTACTGGGTGTCGCCCTTGGCCAGGATCGGCTGGTGGAAGCCGCGGACGTGCGGGGTCATCCACGCTTCGAGTGTGAGCGAGCCGGTCAGGTCGAGCCGGTCGTCCCGCTCGAAGACGGTCGCGCCGCTCACGCCGTGCTCCGGGGCGAACGACCCTGACGGGTTGATGACTTCACCCTTCAGTCCGGCGGGGCCGGTCTCCGTGAGCAGCTTGCGCGTCGGTGTCGGCCAGCTGAGTGCCTGGTCGACGAAGTCCCAGATCCAGCCGCCCTGCAGGACGTCGTAGCGGCGGATGACGTCCCAGTACTCGTTGAAGTTGCCGGTGGAATTGCCCATCGAGTGGGCGTACTCGATCATCACGTAGGGCCGGGTGTCGGAGGTGTCCTTCGCCCGGGCCTCGATGCGGCTCGGAGACTCGTACATCTTGGAACGGATGTCGCTGGTGGCGGGCCCGTCGTCGCCCTCGTACTGGATGACGCGGGTCGGATCGTAGGAACGGATCCAGTCGCGCATGGCCCGGAAGGAAGAACCGGAACCGGCCTCATTGCCGAGCGACCAGATGACGACACAGGCGTGGTTCTTGTCGCGGTGGACCATGTTCTGCGCACGGTCCACGCACGCTTCTGTCCAGTCGGCGCGGCTGGCCGGGTACTGGTCGCGGACGCCGTGCGTCTCCAGATTGGTCTCGCCGACGAGATAGAGACCGCACTCGTCTGCGAGCTCCAGCCAGAGCGGGTTGTTGGGGTAGTGCGAGGTGCGGACCGAGTTGATGTTCAGTCGCTTGATGAGCGTGATGTCGTCGACCAGATCGGTGCGGCTGAGAGCCGAACCACGTTCCGGATGCATCTCGTGGCGGTTGGTGCCGCGGAAGGTGACCGGCTGCCCGTTGATGCGCATCAGGCCGTCCGTGAGCGCGAACTCGCGCAGACCGACTCGGTGCGAGAGCGTCTCCACGACCTTGCCGGAGGGGTCGCGGAGCTGGAGGACGGCGGTGTACAGGTACGGGTCCTCGGCGGACCACAGCCGTGGTGAGGGAACGGCCCGTGCACCCTTGACGGTGGCCTCACCGTCGGTCGGAGTCGCGCGCAGGGCCAGCGGCCGCGCCCACACCGCGTGACCGCCGGAGTCGTAGAGCTGCGTCTCCACCGTGTAGGCAGCTCCGCCGGCGTCGCCCGCATAGTCCCGGACCTGCGCGGTGACCGACAGCTCGGCCGTGGTGAACCCGTCCCCGAGCGGGGTGTCGAGCTTGAAGTCCCGCACATGGACGCCGGGCGTCGAGTACAGATACACCGACCGGAAAATGCCGCTCAGCCGGATCATGTCCTGGTCCTGCAACCAGTCGCCGTCGGAGTAGCGGTAGACCTCGACGGCGATGTGGTTGGTGCCGTTTTTCAGGTACGGGGTGATGTCGTACTCGGCGGGGGTGTACGAGTCCTCGTGGTAGCCCGTCAAATGACCGTTGATCCATACGTAGTGGGCGGACTTGACGCCCTCGAAGTGCAGGAACGTACGCCGGTCCGCCCAGTCCTTCGGCACGGTGAAGGTGCGCCGGTACTGGCCGACGGGGTTGTACCGGGTCGGTGCGGCCGGCGGCTGGGCATCCTCGCCGAGTCCGTTGGGACCCCACCACGGGTAGGTGATGTTGATGTAGATCGGGTAGTCATGGCCGTGCAGCTGCCAGGCCGAGGGGACCGGGGTGGTCTCCCAGCCGGAGTCGTCGAGGTCGGTGCGGTAGAAGTCCTGCTGCTTGTCGGCGGGCCGGTCCACGTACGCGAACTTCCATGGGCCGTCGAGGCTTTGACGCCACGGGGACGTGGTGCGGTCGGCGGCGAGAGCCTGCCGCAGGTTCGCGTACGGCATGAGAGTGGTGTGCGGCGGCTCGGTGCCGAGCCGGAAGACGTCGATGTGCCCGTTCCACTCGTCGCGGTCGGCCGGGATGTCGCCGGCGGCGGCGAAGGCGGGGGTCCCCGGCAGATAGCCGGACAGCGCAAGTCCGCCGAGCACGGCAGCGCCCGCTTCGAGGAGACGGCGGCGGCTCACGTAATTGGGGTGGGGGTGGGGGGTCGGGTTCGAGTGTGGCATGGCGGGGCCTTCCTCGGGTGCCGATACGTGCAACTGGTGTGGCGGATAACACCTGTTGAGACGCACCCACCCTAGAAAGGGAACACAACCAACACAATGACAACGTCAGATTTTGTTGTTTTCTGACGGTGGCGCCCTGGGGTGGACCGAACCGGCCGACGCTGCCTCGACCGCTCCGGCCACGGTCGCAGCAACGGCTCGATCGTCGCCCGCAACGCGTCGTCCATGATCCATGGTCGAGTTCCACGCCATACGAATGGCCGAATCGGCCCATGGTGTTGCGCGGCCGAGGAGGCCCTAGTGTCCGGCAGTGCGTGTGGTGAGGTCCTCGTCAGTGATGTGGCGGACCACCCGGCAAGGTGTGCCGAGTGCGACGGTCATGGGGGGAATGCTGCGGCTGACGACGCTTCCTGCGCCGATGACCGATCCATATCCGATTCGGACGCCGGGCAGGACGACCACGTTGCTGCCGATCCATACCTTGTCCTCGATCACGATCGGCTCGGAGTAGCGTCCGAAGTCGGCCCGGCGCGCAGGGTGCACCGGATGTCCCGTCGTGGTCAGTGTCACGCTGGGGGCGATCATGACGTCGTTGCCTATGCGGATGTCCACGTCATCGACAAACGTCAGGTTCACGTTGCCGAAGAAGTCGTCGCCGATATGGA
Source organism: Streptomyces sp. NBC_00464 (assembly GCF_036013915.1). Lineage (NCBI taxonomy): Bacteria > Bacillati > Actinomycetota > Actinomycetes > Kitasatosporales > Streptomycetaceae > Streptomyces > Streptomyces sp. NBC_00464. The sequence goes on from NZ_CP107899.1 coordinate 8,158,976, forward strand.
CGTTGCTGCCGAACCCGGCGTGGAACGGCGGCAACAGCACCGTGCGTTCACCGAGCGAGCCGAAGATCGCAACAAGAAGTGAATGACGCCTCTCCGCTTCGCGCGGAGGCGTTTGGTTGTACTCGAAGATCTCTTCCGTGCGCCGCCGGGAGTTCTGAAACGCAGCTTCCGACTCGGTGTAGACGAGCCCCTTGGCGATCCGGGCGAGCACTTCCTCGTTGCGTGTATCCCCCACGGCGGGACACTCCCTTGTCCGGTTCCTCGGGCACAGGATTGACGTGCCCCTGATCGACTGCGCTCAGAGCCTATGCGGAGAACTCGGCCACCGGCGTAGGCGGCCGGCTGTCGCTCCACCTCCCGGACGGTACCGAGGTGAGCCCCGAGATCGTCGCGGTCCACGGCCGGGGTCTCGGCCTGGCCGCAGCGGCCATGGACCGGACGTCCCTGGCCCGGCATGTCACCTCGGGCTTCGACAACACGCTGCTGGTACGCGGCGGCCCGCGGTGCTCGTCGGCGCCACCCGGCGCCAGGTGCTCCGTTGGGGGCCGGCCTGCTGGTCCCAGCGGTAAATGATCACCACGACCCCTCTTGAATGTTCTATGCCATAACCCATAAGTTACTAACAGGTAGCTCGCGCGGGGCGGGCCGCATCGGCATCGGGAAGCGGGGGAGCGGGTGAGCCCGCGCAGGAGTGACAGCCGTGACCAGATGATCCTCAGCGCCGCTGTGCTGTTGCGTGAACACGGGGCGAGCGCCACGAGTATCGACCGGGTGCTCGCCCACAGCGGAGCTCCCCGAGGCTCGGTCTATCACCACTTTCCCGGCGGGCGGGTGCAGCTCATCGGCGAGGCGGTGGCACTGGCGGGGGACTTCATCACGGGCCTGATCGATGCCGCCGTGCAGGCGGACGATCCGGTGGACGCCGTCGATGCGTTCTTCGTGCTGTGGCGCGACCGGCTCGTCGGCAGTGGTTTCCGGGCCGGCTGTCCGATCGTGGCGGTGGCCGTCGAGACCAACGACGACGCACCCCAGCTCGCCCGCTTGGCCGCCGCGGTCTTCGCCCGCTGGCAGGAGGCGCTCGCAGCCCTCTTCGTCCAGCACGGCCTGACCGAGGAACGCAGCCGCCGGCTCGGTGCGTTCGTCGTCGCCGCGGTCGAAGGCGCGGTGATCATGTGCCGGGCCGAACAGAGCACCGCTCCGATCGAGGCAGCAGCCGCCGAGATCCACGACCTGCTCCTCCACGCCCTGCGTGACCGCTCAGGGGCCGAACCACGACCCCGGTCGTAGTCCGCAGCCACCTCATCCAGCCAGCTCAGCTTTGAAGGAGTCGCCATGGCCTCGCTCGACCGTCAGGACAACGTCTTCGTTCTCGACCTCGGAGACGGAGAGAACCGCTTCCACCCCGACTGGCTCACCGCCGTCGGCGCCGCGCTCGATGAGGTGGAGAAGGCGGAAGGCCCCCGCGCCCTGGTCACCGCCGCCACCGGCAAGTTCTACTCCAACGGGCTCGACCTGGACTGGCTGTTCGCCCACGCCGATCAGCATCAGGACTACGTCGTCTCCGTCCACGAGCTGTTCGCCCGGATGCTGTCGCTGCCGGTCGTCACGGTGGCCGCTCTGCAGGGGCACACCTTCGCCGCCGGCGCGATGTTCTCCCTCGCCCACGACTTCCGCGTCATGCGTGCCGACCGTGGCTACTGGTGCCTGCCCGAGGCGGACATCAACATCCCCTTCACTCCCGGCATGGCCGCACTCGTCCAGTCCCGGCTGGCCCCGCAGACCGCGCACAAGGCCATGCTCACAGCCCACCGCTACGGCGGATCCGACGCCGCAGCCGTCGGCATCGTCGACCAGGCGGTCAGCGAGGACGCCGTGCGCTCCACCGCGATCGAGATCGCCCAGGCGCAGGTGAACAAGGCCGGCGACACCCTCGGGACGATCAAGGCCCGGATGTACGCCCCGGCCCTGGCCACCCTGCGCGACACCACCGACCCGCTCGGCTGATCTGCACCTTCCGAACCCCACCACCCCGCGCCCCGGGGCGTATTGACTCCGGGGGCGGGGGCCGGCCGGGCCGTCCACGAACCGGGCCGAGGGGGGTGCTTCCTATTCGGGACGGCCGTCGGCGAGCCACTGGGCCAGACCGCGCAACCCGACCGCCCACCGCCCGAGGTCGGTGACCCCCGCGTGTCCGGTGACGACGGTGAGCAACTCAGCCACCGCCTCGTCCGTCCGCTGGGCGTCGTTGAGGGTCAGGGCGCGGAAGACGCGTACGGATTCGGAGTCGGGGAATTCCCGGCGGGCGCGTTCCAGCACCGCCAGGGACTCGTCCAGTTCGCCCAGCCACCGCAGGGTGCTGGCGTACTGGCACAGGCACCGGCGCAGGACGTCACCGCCGAGGCCGAGGGCGAGCGCCCGCTCGTAGTAGCCGCGGGCGGTCTCCTCCTGGCCCGCGGTGTCGTAGGCGCCACCGACCTCGTACACGAGGACCGGGTGGTCGGGGAGTTCGGCGAGCAGCGACTGGAAGTAGGCGATCGTCGGCGCCATGTTCGCCCGGTCGCGCCGGTCGTAGCCGCGCTGGATCGCCTCGGCCAGTTCAGGCGTCACGTCGGTGGTCATTGCTGCAGCCCCCATGCGTACGAGCCTGAAGATCAATTCACCCTAGCGCAGCCTCGTCGGTGTCGGACCGTCCCGGACAGGGTCGGCAACGAGGCAGGCCGCCCGAACAGCTTCGGCAGGCAGAGTGGTCCTTTCCGGTGCACGGGCACACTCAGTGCTTGGGCCTCGTGCAGGGACCGGTCCACAGGCCCGTCGTCGCCCACCTCCACGGCGGGCGCGGAAGCGGTCTGGTCATTCGTCGCTGCGACGATCCAGCAACTGCTCGACGCGGTCGAACCTCTGGTGCAGGACCCGCAACTCCGAGCTGACCGCATCCTCGCCCTCGCGGGTGTAGCGGCGTACGGCCGTGCCGAGCTCATGGGCCTCCTTCTGCGCACGGCCGACGAACCAGGTGGCGATGGCCGCTGTGATGATGCCGAAGGCGGTGATCCCGGCCAGCATCGTCACGGAGGCGATGACCCGGCCCCAAGCGGTCACCGGATACAGATCGCCGTACCCGACCGTCGTCGCCGTCTCGACGGACCACCAGATCGCCTTGGGATACGAGGTGATGTTGGCGCCTGCCGCGCCTCTCTCGGCCGGCACGACCAGCGCCGAGCCGGCCAGCAGAACAGCGGCGGTCGCCGACGTGACGCCCAGCGCGGCGCGGAAGTGCAAGGCGCGCCACCGCGGGTCGCTCAGGAGACGGCCGACCAGTTGGAAGAACGATTGCTGCACGGGCAGATCCCCTGGGCCGACATGAGGGAAGCGTTTCGGCGACGCTACCCGCGCGATCGGGCGGCGGCGGCTCGACACACCCCGGGAAGCGGTCAGGACCGCCGGCTTCCGGAGACGGTCGGCGCGTCACCCTGTCCGGCGGGAGCGTCGGCCCGGATCCATGTGTGTCGCGCCTCGGCTCGGTCGGGCGTGCCGACGGGGCCGGAAAGGGCCGGGGCGCCCGCTGGTAAACTGGGGGCACGATTCGAAACCGTTGGGGCCCGTACCGAGGGGTACGGGCCCCGGCGCGTTCCGGGCGCCAGACGGAGAAAGGTTCCCCCCATGAACACGAAGCCGCCGGCTCCGAAGGGCGAACTCACCACGCCGCAGACGGCTGCCCCTGGTCTGCCGCCGGCCGAGTCCTTCGACGCACTCGGGCTGCCGTCGGAACTGACGGCGACGATGACCGGCCTCGGCGTGACGGAGCCCTTCCCGATCCAGGCGGCGACCCTGCCCAACGCGCTGGCAGGCCGTGATGTCCTCGGCCGCGCGCGGACCGGCTCCGGCAAGACACTCGCCTTCGGGCTTGCGCTGCTGGCGCGGACGGCAGGCATGCGAGCGGAGTCGAAGCGGCCGCTCGCACTGGTCCTGGTCCCGACCCGGGAACTCGCGCAGCAGGTGAGCGACGCGCTGGCGCCGTACGCGCAGGCGCTGAATCTGCGGCTGGCGACGGTGGTCGGCGGGCTGGCGATCAACCGGCAGGCGGCGCTGCTGCGGACCGGCGCCGAAGTGGTCGTCGCGACGCCGGGGCGGCTCGCCGATCTGGTATCGCGACGGTTCTGTGATCTGCAGCAGGTGCAGATCACGGTGCTCGACGAGGCGGACCAGATGTGCGATCTGGGGTTCCTGCCGCAGGTCTCGGAAATCCTGGACCAGGTCCGCCCCGACGGACAGCGGCTGCTGTTCTCGGCCACGCTCGACCGCAATGTCGACCAGCTGGTGCAGAACTATCTGCATGAGCCGGCAGTCGCCTCGCTCGACCGTGTGGCGGGCTCGGTCACCACGATGGAACACCATGTACTGAACGTCCACCCCGCCGACAAGTACGCGACCGCGACCGAGATTGCCGCGCGGGACGGCCGGGTCCTCATGTTCCTGGACACCAAGGCCGGTGTGGACCAGTTCACCCGGCACCTGAGGGCCAGTGGTGTACGGGCCGGCGCCCTGCACAGCGGGAAGTCGCAGCCGCAGCGCACGCATACGCTCGCACAGTTCAAGGACGGCGAGATCACCGTGCTGGTGGCCACCAACGTCGCCGCGCGAGGCATCCACATCGAGGCTCTCGACCTCGTCGTCAACGTCGACCCGCCGGCCGACGCGAAGGACTACCTGCACCGTGGCGGGCGTACGGCGCGCGCGGGGGAAGCCGGGAACGTGGTCACGCTGGTCACCCCGAACCAGCGGCGGGACGTCAACCGGATCATGACCGACGCCCGGATCCGGCCGACTGTCACCCAGGTGCGCTCCGGCGAGGAGAAGCTGACCGCCATCACCGGGGCGAAGCGCCCGCCCATCGAGGGGAAGGGCGGCGGCAACGCCCCCTTCCGAGGCATGGGTACTCGTCCGGGCCGCCCGAAGGAGTCGCGCAAGACGGCCGACGCGCGCAAGGCGGCGGAAGCACGCGCTGCGGCCAGGGTGCGCAAGAGCCGCTGACCCGGAGCCCGCGCGTGGGCGGAATGTCGCACCGTACGCGCTACTGACGGAGTGTTCACACCGCGGCCGACGGACCCGCGTCGGACTCCGAGACCTCAGCGGTGAACATCCGGGCGAGGACGTTGTACGCGGCGCCCCTGGCGAGTGCCGGTTCGTCGGCGGTGGCCAGTTCCAGCTCGGGGGCGGGCGTGTTCTCGTGTGCGTACTGCAGGCGGAACATCCGCTCCGTCCGGGCCGCGAACGCGGACAGGTCCATCTCGCGGGTGAACGCCATCACCACACGTTCGGGGCCGAACATCTTGGCGGCGTTCGCCATGGCGGTGCCGAGCTTGTCCGCGGCGTCGGTCATGACCTCTTCGCCGTCGCCGGACAGGGTCTCGGCGTCCTTGCCGCGCCGTTCCAGCTCACGCAGGATGCCCCAGTGGCTGCTCCACGTCTCCAGGCAGTTCACCGACCCGCAGTGGCACGGCCGCACGGCGGCGGTGCCGGCGCAGACACGGGAATGGGCGAAGCCTCCCGCCGAACCGTTGAAGCCGCGGTGGATGCGTCCCTTGACCACCACCGACGCGCCGAGGCTCGGGCCCACGCTGAAGAGCAGCAGGTCGCGGCCGGCCAGCCGGCCGTCGAACAGAAGGAGTCCGGACGCGAAGGAGTTGACGTAGCTGTCGAGGATGACCGGAGCCCCCGTGAGCTCGGCCAGCCGGTCCCGGAGGGGCACGTTCTCCCAGCCCAGGGAGCCGCTGTGCCGGACCACCCCGGTCGCCTGGTCGACGACTCCGGAGACGGCGACACCCACCCCTGTCAGCGTGGCCGCAGGGCGCCGGGCCGCAGCCGCCGCCACGGCACGGGCGATGGCGGCCTCGGCGGCTTCGGGGCTGGTGGACGGCAGGGCCTCCCGGTGTGAAGCGACCATTTCCCCGCGCAGGTTGACCAGGGTCACGAACGCCTCGGTGCCGGACAGCCGCACGCCTGCCGCGAGCACGGTGCCGCTGCCCAGCTCCAGGAGCCGGGCCGGGCGCCCACCGGTGCTGGGCACCGCGTCGGTCTCGGAGAGCAGCCCGGTCTGCAGGAGCTTGCCCGCGATCCCCGTGACGGTTGCCGCGCTGAGCCCCGTACGGGCGGCGATCACCGCCCGTGCCACCGGGCCCTGGGCCCGTACGACGTCGAGAACCAGGGCTTCGTTGATCTCGCGGATCAGGGCTTTGCTCCCGGCGCGTGGCTTCATCTCAGGCGGATCCTTCGGGCTGCTCGGCATGGGGCGTCTGCATTCTGGCAGGCCGCACTTAATTCGGTCATTGACAAAAGTAGCGCAGGCTGGCAAGTTTCCGCCACATGAGTCATACGGTCGGTGCTGACCCCGAGCCGCCCAGCGGCCCCCACCCCCCTGAAAAGCCCCGGATCCTGCTGAGCGTTTCCGCAGCCGAGGCCGAGGCGTTCTTCCCCCCGGACACCCGGAACGCCCTTGCCGCCCTGGGTGAGGTGACCGAGGCCGAGCCGAAATCGCTGCACGAGCCGGAGGCGCTCCGGAGCGCGCTGGCGGGTGTGCACGTGCTCGTCACCGCCTGGGGCTTCCCGCGGCTGGACGCCGAACGGCTCGCTCTCGCACCCGATCTGCGGTTCGTCATGCACGCTGCTTCCTCGCTGCACTGGCTGATCAGCGACGACTTCTGGCAGACCGGAGTCCCGGTGTCGCAGGCCGGTGCGGCGATGGCGCCCGCAGTCGCGGAACTCTCGCTCTCCTTCACCCTGTCCCTGCTGCGGCGCACCCACCGCTACGACCACGCGCTGCGCGGGGGAGCGGACTGGCAGGCGGCCCGTGGGGTGCGCAAGGCGCGCGAGATCCGGGGGGCGCACATTGGCGTCGTCGGCGCGTCACGCACCGGCCGCCGCTACATCGAGGCGTGCAGGGCGCTCGGCGCCGAAGTGCGCGTACACGACCCGTATCTGGCCGAAAATGATCCCCTCGCGCCGCTCGGGGCCACCCTCCCGGCGCTGCTCTCCTGGTGCGACGTACTCGCCGTCCACGCCCCGGCGACCGACGAGACCAGCGGCCTGATCGGCGCCGACGAGATCGCGTCCCTCAAGGACGGCGGCCTGGTGGTGAACACGGCCCGTTCCTCGATCCTCGACATGGACGCGCTGTTCGAGGCGGTGGCCTCGGACCGGATCGACGCGGCACTGGACGTGTTCGACGAAGAACCCCTGCCCGCCGACGACCGCTGGCGGAGCCTTCCCAACGTGCTGCTCACGCCGCACATCGCAGGCGCCACAGCCGACTCCCGGCAGCGGGCCGGACGGATCGTGGTGGACGAGATCCGACGGCACCTCGACGGAGAGCCGCTGGAGCACGCGGTCACGCGACAGGCGATGGAGTCCATGGCATGAACAGCGACACGGCACGCAACATTCTCGTACTCCACTGCCACGACCTCGGCCGGTTCCTCGGCGCCTACGCCGTGCCCACCGTCGTCACTCCGCACCTGGACGCGCTCGCCGATCAATCGGCGCTCTTCGAGGCGGCCTTCGCCACGGCACCCCACTGCAGCCCCGCCAGGGCCTCCCTGTTCACCGGCACCTATCCCCAGACGAATGGCGTGCTCGGCCTCACCCACGACCCGTTCGGCTGGGACCTGGCCGAGCCGGCTGGCCACCTCGCCCACCGGCTGCGCACCGCCGGATACCGGACCGAACTCATCGGCGTGCACCACGAGTCGAGGGTCCTGCCCGACGACGTCGTGGCGGCCCGGCTCGGGTTCGACCGGGTGCGCACCGGCGGGGACCGGGACATCGTCGTCGAACGCACCACCGGCGCGCTCGACCGGGCAGCGGAGGGGGCACAACCCTTCTACCTCCAGGTCGGCTTCCACGAACCGCACCGCACGCCGTCCGAGAACGACCGGCCCGGTGTGATGGGGTTCCTCGGTGATGCCGTCAGCCCCGACAGCTCGCTCGGCCACACGGTCCCCGCGTATCTGCGCGACGACGAGGGTGCGCGCGAGGAGATCGCCGAACTCCAGGGCGCCGTACGCCACATGGACGAGGGCGTCGGCCGCATCCTGGAACACCTCGACGCGCTGGGACTGCGGGACGAGACGGTCGTGGTCTTCACCACCGACCACGGACTTCCCCTGCCCCGGGCCAAATGCACCCTCTACGACCCCGGCCTCGAAGTCGCACTCATGATGCGCGTACCCGGCCGCGGCGCCTGGAAGGGGCGCCGGATCGCCCCCATGGTGAGCCACGTCGACGTGCTGCCGACGCTCCTCGAACTCGTGGGCCTGCCCGAACCCGAGGGTGTCGCCGGCACCAGTCTCGTCCCGCTTCTGGAGACGGGAGCCGCAGCGCCCGCGCATACCTTCGGGCAGCTCACCCACCACACGTACTACGACCCGAAGCGCTCGGCACGCTCGGAGACTCACAAGCTCATCGTCAACTTCGCCAACGCACCGCGAGCGATGGATCCCACCCAGTCATGGGTGCATCGCAGCCTGCCGGCGGACCTGAACGGCCCCACCATCGGGTCGAGTCCGCTGCTGGAGCTGTACGACCTCGCCCACGATCCGCACGAGACCCGCAACGTGGCCGATGAGCCCGCATACGCAGACGTGTTCACCGAACTGGCCGCCGCGCTCCTCGGCTGGATGCGGGAGGCCGGCGACCCCCTGCTCACGGACCGGCCCCTGCTGGCACGCCACCGCGACGCCCTCACCGCACTGACCACGGCCGCACGAGGGCAGCTGCCCCCCGCACCGTCCACGTACGTCCGCGACCCCGCACCCGACGCGCACCGCTCCGACAGCGGTGCGGACCCCGCCCGAGCACGAGAGCGAGAATCAGCATGAACATCCGACCACTGCGTACCGCAGTACTGGCCGCCTCCCTTGCCGTGGTGTCCACGGCCTGCTCCGCTCCGGGCAACGGCGGCAAGCCCGAAGTCACGGTGTGGATGTACCCGGTCATCAAGGACGAGGCGGCCGGCAAGAAGTACTGGCAGCAGACCGAGGCGGACTTCGAGCGGACCCACCCGGACACCGACCTCACCATCCAGATGCAGACGTTCGACAAGCGTGACGCGCAGATATCCGCGGCCCTTGCCGCAGGTTCCGGTCCGGACATCGTGCTCATCACCCCCGACCAGGCCGCGACATACGAGACGGTGGGAGGTCTGCTGCCCGTCGACGACGCCGTGAAGGACGAGCGGAAGGCCTTCTACCCCGAGACGCTCAAGGCCGCCACCATCGACGGCAAGCTCTTCGGCGTACCGCTCTTCCAGAACATCAACACGACCGCCTACAACACGAAGATCTTCGCCGACGCGGGTCTGGGCCTCCCGAAGACCTGGGACGACGTCCTCGCGGCCGCCCCCGTGCTCGCCAAGAAGGGCATCGCGGTCATGGACTACGCGGGAAGTCCGGAGCAGACCCTGAACCTCTCGTTCTACCCCCTGCTCTGGCAGGCCGGCGGGAGCGTCTTCACCGACGACGGCAAGGACGTCGCCTTCGACTCCGACGCGGGCGTGTCCGCCCTGCAGTTCCTGGTCGACCTCAAGAAGAAGGGCGGCCTGCCCGCAGACGCGGCCACCGACGGCCCCGCGGTCGAGGGCGCGCCCATCGCCGACGGCAAGGTCGCGATGCGCGCCGTCACCTCGCTCCCCGAACTCACCCAGATGCGGGCCGCGCTGGGCAAGGACAACGTGGCTCTCGGCCTTCCCCTCCGGGGCAGGGAGCGGGCCACCTACGGCAACCCGGGTCTTCTCGCCCTGACGTCCATCAACAAGGACGAGAACCGCGACGCGGCGAACGACGTACTCGCCTACCTGAGTTCACCCGAGCGCCAGGCATCCCTCAATGCCGCGGCAGGGAACTTCCCCACGCGCACTGACGTGAAGACACCCGGCACGGGGCCCGACTTCAAGGCACTGAACGACTCGTTGCAGTACGCCAGCCCCGGTGAGCCCTCCCCGGCCGCCCGCCAGGTGATGGCCGCCCTCGCCCCCTATATCCAGGGCGCTCTCGGCGGGGACCTGTCGGCGCGCGAGGCCCTGGAGAAGGCTGCGAAGGAGGCCCGCGAACTGCTGGCCCGCTCCTGATCCGCGGCGTCGTGCGGCCCCCGCCGAGGGCCGCCACCGGTCCCTTCCCCACCCCTCAGCGCTGATTGGCCGCCATGTCCGTACACACACCTCCGAGAACGGTCTCGGACGGCAGGAAACCCCGACGTCCCGAGGCGACACGCACGACCGCGAACGGCCGCGCCGCGATCGGCCGGATCCGCCGGCGCGAGGCAGTCGCCGGCATCCTGTTCGTGCTCCCCACCCTCGTCATCTTCGGACTCTTCAAGTTCTTCCCGATCGCGGGCGCCGGAGCCATGAGCCTGACGCGCTACCGCCTCAACGGCGACGTGACCTGGATCGGGACCGACAACTACACCCGGCTGTTCGACGACCCCCACTTCTGGGGGAGCCTCGGTGCGACGGCGACGTACGTCCTCGTCTTCGTCCCGCTGATCATGGCCGTCGCACTGGCCGGTGCCGTGCTGCTCAACAAGATCGTGCGGTTCTCCGGCACCTTCCGCGCCCTGCTGTTCGTGCCCTATCTCAGCTCCTTCGTGATGGCGGGCATCGTCTGGTCGTGGATCTTCGCCAGTGACGGACCGCTGAACACGGCGCTGGACAAGATCGGCGCCGGCCCGGTGCCGTTCCTCTCCGGTGACCAACTGCTGGTCCTGGCGTCGCTGGCCCTCGTCGCCGTGTGGAAGGGCTTCGGCTACTCCATGCTCGTCCTGCTCGCCGGACTCAAGGCACAGCCCGCGGAGGTGCACGAAGCGGCACGCATCGACGGGGCGAACAGCAGGCAGGCGTTCTGGTACATCACCCTGCCGCTGCTGAGGCCCGTCCTCTTCTTCGTGCTCGTCATCGAGACCATCGTCGGATTCCAGGTATTCGACACGATCTACGTCATGACCGGCGGCGGGCCCAACCGGGCCAGCCACAGCCTCATCTACTTCCTCTACGACGAGGGCTTCAAGTTCCTCGACTTCGGCTACGCGTCCGCGGTCGGCATGGTGCTCTTCGCCATCGTGCTCATCCTCTCCCTGATCCAGCGGCGGTTCGTCGAAGGAAAGGACGCCAAGTGACCACTTCCCACCCGCCCGTCGCCCACCGCAGCCGAGCCCGCGAACGGCTGCGCCGAAGCGGCCCAGGACTGGCACTCGCCGTCATCTCGCTGTTCACCGTCGCACCGCTGATCGCCGTGGTCGTCCTCGCGCTCTCGCCGAAGGACGCCCCCACGCTGCCGCACGCGATCCCGCACTCCCTCACGCTCGACAACATCACGCGCATCTTCGACATCGGCGAGTTCCCCGTCTGGCTGCTGAACTCGCTCGTGTACTCGGCCGTCTCGGTGGTGGTCATCCTCCTCACCGCGTCCATGGCCGCCTACGCCCTCGTACGCAAACGCTTCCCCGGCCGCAACGTCCTGCTCTGGGCCATCGTCGCCACGCTCATGGTGCCGATGCAGGCGACCCTCATCCCCACCTTCATCCTGGTCGCCCGCATGGACGGGGTGAACACCCTCTGGGGCCTGATCATGCCCACGCTCGCCAACGCCCAGGCGGTCTTCCTCATCCGCCAGTTCGTCCGCGACCTCCCGGACGAGATCTTCGACGCCGCCCGCATCGACGGCGCGGGGGAGTGGCGCACTTTCGTCGCGATCGTGCTGCCCCTCATCCGCCCGGTGCTGGCAACGCTCGCGATCTTCGTCTTCCTGTGGCACTGGAACGATCTGCTCTGGCCCCTCGTCGTGGGCCAGACCGACGCGGCCCGCACCCTGACCGTGGGGCTCGCCACGCTTCACACCGAGACGGTCTCCACGGCGGACATCATGTCCGCCTCCCTGGTCAGCTTCATTCCGTGCCTCATCGTCTTCCTGGTGCTGCAACGTCATATCGTCGCCAGCATCACATCGAGCGGAGTCAAGGGATGACGGGCGGCAAGGGACCGGCAGTGCCGGTGCGGTTCGGCCTCATCGGACTGGACTCACCGCACGCCCCGTCCTTCACCCGTCTCTTCGGAGACGGCATCAACGGCGCGGTGGCGGGCGGTACGGTCGTCAGCGCATGGAAGGGCCGGGCGGCCGCCGACTTCCCGCTCAGCCGTGACCGGATCGACGGCTTCGCCGACGAGGTGGCGGGCCTCGGCGTCGAGCTCCGCGAGACCCCGGAGGAGGTCGCCGAAGCCTGCGACGCCCTGCTCGTCGTCGCCGCCGACGCGCGTACCCACCCCGACTACTTCAGCCGGCTCGCCCCCTTCGGCAAGCCCGTCTACGTCGACACCCGGTTCGCCCTGTCCACGGCCGACGCACGGTCCATGCTGGCCACGGCGAACGAGTACGGATGTCTTGCGCTGGCCGGATCACCGAAGCGGTTCATCCCTGAATTCCGCAGCGCTTCGGCCGCTTTCGAGCCGCGGCGCATCGACCTCACGGGACCCCTGCCGACCCAGCCCGGCCATCCCGGTCTGGCCTGGTACGGGGTGCACCTGGTGGACCTCGCGGTCGCCGCGCTCGGCCCCGGCTGTGCGAGCGTGGACGCCCGCCGCGGTCGCCGGACCACGCTGACGTGGCCGGACGGCCGCGTCGCCACACTCGGCGGCGACGCGGAATGGTCACCCTTCACCCAGGTACGCGTCAGTGACGGGCGGGAGGTGCGGGAGCTCACCATCGAGGCCGGACCTCCCATGCTCACCGGTCTGCTCACCTCGCTGGTCAGCGCGTGCCGGACCGGCAGGCCCAACGTTCCCGAAGCCGAAGTCCTCGATATCGTCGCGATCGTCGAGGCCGCCCGCCGAAGCCGCGCGGCCGACGCGCCCGTGTCCATCTGACGCCCCCGGGCCCACCCGCCCGCCGCACGGAACAAGGTGCCACCGCACATGAACGACCCGACCCCGATGTCGTGCTGCGCCGCGGCCCGCCGGCCCGGACAGATCCCGGAGCCCGGCACACCGCCGCGAACCGGTGGACCCGAGGGAACGACTCCGCCGCAGGGCACGAGCCTCCCGGACCGGACCGCGATGGTGCGCCTGGACGGCGGCACATTCCTGATGGGCACCGACGCGGGCGACGGATACCCCGCCGACGGCGAAGGGCCCGTCCGGGAGATCCGGCTCGATCCCTTCTGGATCGACGTCACCACGGTGACGAACGCGGCCTTCGCCGCATTCACCGGAGCCACGGGATGGGTGACGGTGGCCGAGCGGCTGGGCACGTCGTTCGTCTTCGACGGCCTGCTCGACGCGAGTCTCCGATCCGCTCCCGCCGTGGCCGCGACGCCCTGGTGGCGAGATGTCCGGGGCGCCCACTGGCGCAACCCGGAAGGGCCCGGATCGGACATCGCCGACCGGATGAACCACCCGGTGGTCCACGTCACCTGGCGCGATGCCCGCGCCTATGCGAAGTGGGCGGGCAAGAGACTGCCGACCGAGGCCGAATGGGAGTACGCCGCCCGTGGCGGCCTCGTCCAGGCCCGGTATCCCTGGGGCAACGAACGAGAGCCGGCGGGCGCGCACCGTATGAACGTGTGGCAGGGCGAGTTCCCCACCCGGAACACAGGCGCCGACGGATACGTCGGGACGGCCCCCGCCGACGCGTTCGCACCCAACGGATTCGGTATCCACAACGCCTGCGGAAACGTGTGGGAGTGGTGCGCCGACTGGTTCCACCCCGCCTGGCATGTGACCGGTTCCCGGTCGAACCCCACCGGCCCTCCGAGTACCACCGGCAGGAAGGCGATGCGCGGCGGCTCCTACCTCTGCCACGAGAGCTACTGCTTCCGCTACCGGGTCGACGCCCGAAGCTCCAACACACCGGACAGCAGCGCCGGCAACATCGGATTCCGCTGCGTGGCCGCAGACGGCTGACCGGCTCACAGGGCCCGCCGCTTGTGCGGCACGCCTCAAGAGATCACCGGCCCGATCGCCGGTTCCGTGGGGCGGACCGTCGTCCCCGCCCGCCCGGCCGGCACGGGGACGACGGAGCGGTCAGTGAGGCAGCCCGACAGCCCTTTCGCCGCTGCGCCGCTGCTGGATGACGACGGCGATGACGAGCAGGGCGCCCTGGGCGACGTTCTGCCAGAAGGTGTTGATGCCCTGGACGGTGAGACCGTTCTCCAGACAGCCGAGCAGCGCCACGGCGAGCAGGGTGCCGCCGATCCCTCCCTTGCCTCCCTTGAGAGCGGCGCCGCCCAGGGCGGCCGCAGTGATCGCCTTGAGTTCGAGGCCCTCGCTGCCGGACACGGGCTGGCCCGAGCCGGTGCGCGCGGTCAGCAGAATGCCCGCGATGGCGGCGACCACGCCGATGAGCGCGTAGACGCAGATCAGGTACTTGTTGATGTTGATGCCGGCGAGGCGGGCGGCGGTGTCGTTGCCGCCGATGGCGTAGAGATTGCGCCCGATGTCGGTGTACTTCAGCAGCAGGTGGACGGTGACGGCCACCACGATCAGGATCCAGACCATGACCGGCAGGCCGGCTATCTTGCCGCGCCCGAGGAAGATGAAGACGTCGTTGTTGAGGACATAGCCCTGGGCCCGCCCGTCGGAAAGCAGTTGGGCGAGTCCCTTGTACGCGGCGAGGCCGGCCAGAGTGGCGATCGTGGGGTTGACCCGGCCGTAGACGATCACGAGGCCGTTCAACGCGCCGATCAGGATCCCGACGCCGACGGCCGCGGCCATACCGAGGAAGGCGTTCGAGCCGGCTGAGGTGAACGCCATGGCGCTGACGACCGACGCCACGCCCACCTGCGAGCCGACGGAGATGTCCAGACCGCCACAGATGATGACCACGGTCTGCACGATCGCGAGCAGCCCGGTGATGGTCGCCGCTTCGGCGATGACCTGCATGTTCGACAGGCTCAGATAGTTGTCGTTCAGGACACCGAACAGGATGAGAACGACGGCGAGCGCGCCGATCAGGCTGACGTTCTGGCCGCCCATGCCCGCAAGGAGCCTCGACCGACGCGGCGCGGGGCTGCTGTCGGGGGATCCCTTCACGGACGGGGAGGGGGAACTGGTAAGGGTCATGAGGTGGCTCCGGGGGCGGTGCCGACGATGTCATCGGCCATGGCGAGCTGGAGGATGGATTCTTCGGTGGCTTCACCGCGGTCGAGTTCGCCCGTGATGCGGCCGTTCTGCATGACGACCACACGGTCTGCGAGGCCGAGGAGTTCGGGCAGCTCGGAGGAGATCACCAGCAACGCGACTCCCTCCGCTGCCAGATCGGCGATGATCTGGTAGATCTCGGCCTTGGCGCCGACGTCGATGCCGCGGGTCGGCTCGTCGAGGACCAGCACCTTGGGCTTGCGGGCCAGCCAACGGGCCAGGACCACCTTCTGCTGGTTGCCGCCCGACAGCTTGCGCACCTCGTGGTCGATCGACGGGGCACGGACCCGGAGCCGGTCGGTGTACTCCTGCGCGAGCCGGCGTTCGGCCGCGCGCCGGACGAAGCGGAAGCGCCGCAGCCGGTCCAGCACCACGAGCGAGGTGTTGTCCTTGATGGACTGCTGCAGGAACAAGGCCTGGGCCTTGCGTTCCTCGGGCGCCAGCCCGAGTCCCGCACTGATCACCTCGCCCGGCCGGCCGCTGCGCAGCGGGGCACCGTCGAGGGTGACGGTGCCACTGCGGACGGGCAGATCGCCCGCGAGCGCGAGGGCGAGCTCCGAGCGTCCCGCACCGATCAGGCCGGCGAGGCCGACGACCTCTCCGGCATGCACCTGCAGCGAGATATCGGTGACGTCGTCGGTCGTGAGGCGCTGGACGTCGAGGACCAGACGGTCGCTTGCCACGCGACGGCGTACGAATGCGGCGGAGAGGTCGCGGCCGACCATCTGGCGTACGAGCTCGCCCTCGTTCGTGGCATGGGCCTCCTGGACGCCCACCAGGCTGCCGTCGCGCAGGACGGCGATGCGGTCGGCGAGCTGGAAGATCTCCTGCATGCGGTGCGAGACGTAGACGATGGCGATGCCCTCGTCGCGCAGCCGCCGGATGAGCGTGAACAGGGCGTCCACCTCGTGCTCCGACAGCGACGACGTCGGTTCGTCGAAGGCGATCAGCCGGGCGGCCGTGCTCCCGGTCAGCGCGCGCATGATCTCGACCAACTGGCGCTGGGCGGGCGTGAGCTGAGAGCCGAGCAGAGTGGGGTCGAGGACGTGGGAGAAGCCCAGCCGGTCCAGGTCGGACCTGATGCGCCGGTTGAGTTCGGTCCGGTCCAGCATCCGCCCGCGCTTGCGGGGGAGGGCTCCGGCGTAGACGTTCTCCGCCACGGAGATGTGGGGGATGATCTCCGGCTCCTGAGGAATGATCCGGATACCGGTAGCCCGTGCGCGGGCGGGGGAGTCGAGTGCGATGTGCTCCCCGTTCACGACCACGCTCCCCTCGGTGGGCTGGTGGTCACCGGTGAGGATCTTCAGGAGCGTGGACTTGCCGGCGCCGTTCTCACCCATCAGCGCGGTGATCTGACCGGCGGGGAAGTCCAGCGTGACGCCACCGAGCGCCTGCACGGTACCGAAGCGCTTGATGATGCCCGACACGGCGACGGGAACGGAGTGGGACGCCGCCGGACCGCCGGGGGGTTCCGGGGCGGCGGCCGGGTGTTGCGCTGGGATCATGGGTCGGTTCACCTCAATGGCATGGTGCAGGCAAGATCGGGGGATCGGTGCGGTCACCGGCGGGCGGCCGTCTGTCGCGGCCGCCCGCCGGGAGTACTCAGCTGCAGGTGACTCCGGCGCTCTTCCACGAGGTGTGGTCGACCATGGTGGTGGGGGCGAAGGCCTCGGCAGGGAACTTCTTGCCGTTCTTGAGCTTGTCGTACATGGTCTGGACGGCCAGGGCGCCGACGTCCTTGCCGTTGATGAAGAGGGCCGCCTTCATGCCGGTCGGCTTGTCGGACTGCCACTCCTTGCAGGCGAGGTAGGCGCCGAGCCCGACACCGATGACGTTGTCCGGGCTGATGCCCGCATTGGCGAGCGCGGTCACGCCGCCCATGACGTTCTCGTCGTTGCAGCCCCAGACGACCCAGTTCTTGACCTTGGAGTTCGCGGTGATCGTCGCGGCGATCTTGTCCTGGGCGCCGGTGGGTGTGTTGTCGGTGGGGACGTCGATGGTCTTCACACCGGGAACGGCGTCCTGGAACGCCTTCTTGGCCCCGTCCACCCGGTCCCCGCAGACGGTGACGTCCTGCTTCCAGGCCGAGATGACGCGTGTGTCGGCGGCCTTCCAGCCGGCCTTCTTGTACTCCGCCGCGGCGCGCTTTCCGACCTCCCCGCCCATCTGGGAGCCGCTGAACCCGATCCGGGCGACGAGATCGTCCTTGCCGCATTTGGCCGGGTCGGGTCCCGTGGCGCAGATCTGGTCGTCGGACGTCAGCAGTGCGACCTTGCCGTCCTTCGTGGTCTGCACGACCTGCGGGCCGACGGCCGGGTCCGGAACGACGATGATGATCCCGCTCGTCTTCTGCGCGATCGCCGACTGCACTTCGCTGACGGTCTTGTTGGCGTCGTTGCCCAGGTTCACCACCTTGAGGCCGATGCCGAGTTCCTTCGCCTTCGCCTTCGCGCCCGCGGCCTCGCCGATGAAGTACTCCTGGTCGCCCTGCTTCTGCAGATACGTGAGCGAGATCGCGCCCTCGACCTTTCCGGCCTGGTCGTCGGTCGTGGCCTCCTTGCCCGAGGAGCACGCGGTGGTCAGGCCGAGGGCCAGGAGGAGACCGGTGGCGGCGGCCGCACGGCTGGGAGTGGAACGGAACATCGGGGGCTCCTTTGTGCTGACAGCGGCCGCCGCTGCACATTCGCGCGGCGGCCGGTTCGTGAAAGAGAGAAAGAGGCTGCGGGCTGAGAGCGCCTCGACGGGGAACCGGAATCGTCGAAATCAAACACATTCAAACGATTAACTACATAACACAACGCACCGTCTTCGACGTCAAGAGGCGTGACGCGTCGAAATGCGTCTGTGATGTTCGATCGGTTATATCTGTGAACAGCCAACGAAAATCCCCCAGTTCGCCTGATGTGCCATCGTTGCCGATGGGGCGTCAGGCGTACTGGGGGTGCAGAGCAAACAGCTGGAAATCGCGGTCGGACTAGTTGACGGTGAAGCCCTGGTCCTTGCCGTACTTGATGCTCGCGTCCTGCCAGGCCTTCAGGCCGTCGGTGAGCTTGGTGGAGGAGACGTACGCCTTGCCCGCGGTGTCGTTGAAGATCGAGTTCGCGTAGACCTGGTAGGGCAGGTACGACCAGTCGGCGCCGACGTTACGGGCCGACTCGGCGAACACCTGGTTGGCCTTCTGGCCGCCGAAGTAGGGGAACGGGGCGTCGAGGAACGCCTTCGACTCCAGGTCGGCGCGGGTGGCCGGGAAGGCGCCTTCGGCGACACGGGCACTCGCACCGGCTCCGGTGGTGGCGAACTCCGTGAAGGCGTAGGCGAGTTCCTTGTTCTTGGCGGCCTTCGGCACGGCCAGTGAGCTGCCGCCGTTCTCCGCGCTCGCCTTGTCGCCCTTCGTCCACTGCGGCAGAGGGGCGACGCGCCAGTCGCCCGAGGCGGCCGCGACTCCGGAGGTGAGGTTGGCCGGCATCCAGGCGCCGATGGAGAGGGTGGCCAGGGATCCGTCGGCCAGGCCCTTGTACCAGGCGTCGCTCCACGAGCTGATGGGCGCGACCAGCTTCTCGTCGAGGAGCTTCTGCCAGGTAGCGGTGTACTTCTTGGTGCCGGCGTCGTCGAAGGCGACGCTCACCTTCGTACCGTCGGTCTTGTAGGGGCGGCCGCCGGCCTGCCAGATGAGGCTGGTCGTGGCTCCGGCGTCACCGGTGTCGTTGGTGATGAATATCTTGGGGTCGGCCTTGTGGAGGGTCCGGGCTGCTTCCACGTATTCGTCCCACGTGGTCGGCACCTCGATGTGGTGCTTGTCGAAGACCTTCTTGTTGTAGAAGAAGGCCATCGGGCCGGAGTCCATGGGCAGGGCGTAAACCGCCTTGTCCGCGGTGACCGCGTTCCACGGTCCGGGCGTGAACGTCTTGCCGTACTTCTGGGCGCCATAGGGGGACAGGTCCTCGACGGACTTGCCGATGGCGAACTGTCCGAGGGCGTAGTACTCGACCTGTGCGACGTCGGGGGCGCCGGAGCCGGCCGCTATCGCGTTCTGCAGGGCGGTGTACTGCTTGTCGCCGGTGCCCGCGTTGACCAGCTCGACGTCGACGTTGGGGTACTTCTTCTCGAAGTCCGCCGCCACCTTCTTGAGCGTGGGCTCCCAGGCCCACACGGTCACCTTCCCGCCCTTCTCAAGTGCTGACTTGACGTCCTTGGGGGAGCTGTCGCCGGCATCGGAGTCCGAGCCGCCGCATGCCGTGGCCGTCAGCGCGAGGGCGGAGGCGACGGCGAGGGCGCCGAGGAGTCTGCGGGTGGAGTGAGTTCTCATGGGATGTGCTCCTGGTCGATGGTGCGGCAGAGAAGAGGGGCAGGGGGAAGCGGAAGGGACGAGAAGGGGAGGCGGCGTCATTCCTTGACGCTGCCCGCGGCCAGGCCGGACTGCCAGTACCGCTGGAGCAGCAGGAAGGCCGCCACGATCGGCACGATCGTCAGCAGGGAGCCGGTGATGATGAGGTCGAAGACGGCTTGGCCGCCGGCTGTCTGCGCCTGGGCGTTCCAGGCGTTGAGGCCGAGGGTCAGCGGGTACCAGTCGGGGTCCTTGATCATGATCAGCGGCAGGAAGTAGTTGTTCCACGTCGCGACCATCGAGAACAGGAGAACGGTGACGGTTCCCGGCATCAGCAGGGGCAGCGCGATCGTGAAGAAGGTGCGCAACTCGCTGGATCCATCGATCCGCGCGGCCTCCAGGAGCCCGGCAGGGACGGCCTCGGAGGCGAAGACCCACATGAGGTAGAGCCCGAAGGGTGAGATCAGGGACGGGATGATCACCGCCCAGGGCGTGTTCGTCAGCCCCATGTTGCTGAACATCAGGAAGGTGGGGACGGCGAGAGCGGTACCGGGGACGGCCACTGCTCCGATGACCACGGCGAACACGGCGCGCCGGCCGGGGAATTCGTACTTCGCGAGGGCGTAGCCGCCGAGAACGGCCAGAACGGTGGCGCCCCCGGCCCCGAGTGTGACGTACAGCAGTGTGTTGAGGAACCAGCGGACGAACACGCCGTCGTCGTAGGTGAGGGTGCGGGTGACGTTGTCCCAGAGGTTGAAGTCGTCGGCGAACCACAGGCCGAAGGAGTCGAAGAGCCCTCTCTGGCTCTTCGTGGCGTTGACGACGAGCCACAGCAGCGGGGCCAGTGTGTAGAGGACGACGACGCCGGTGACAAGGGTCAGCGGGATGCTGGGCCGCGGGTTGAGCGGTGTGTGCGGAGGCCGCCGGGACTTCCGTGCGGAGCGGCCGCGACGGGGGCGGGCGGTGGCTGACGGCGATGTGCGGGAGGAGCGAGGGCGAGGCCCGGGTGAGGAAGGGGAGGACCCGGCTGCGCCGGTGGTGAAGGAGGTGGTCATGGGTCAGCCCTTCCGCATGCCGCGCAGCTGGACCGCGTAGGCGATGATCGCGGTGATCACGCCCATCACGATGGCCACGGTCGCGGCGTAGTTGTGCTGCTGTCCGGCGAAGGACAGCGAGTACGTGTAGAGGTTCGGGGTGAAGTCGTTGGTGATCGCGTTGGGCGCGAGCTTCTGCAGGATGCTGGGCTCGTTGAACAGCTGGAAGCTGCCGATGACGGAGAAGATCGTGGCGATGACCAGCGCACTGCGGATCGCGGGGAGCTTGATCGAGGAGATGATCCGCCATTCGCCGGCTCCGTCGATGGCCGCGGCCTCGTAGAGCGAGCGGGGCACGACCTTGAGGGCCGAGTAGAAGATCAGCATGTTGTAGCCGACGAACTCCCAGGTCACGATGTTGCCGATCGAGGCCAGTACGAGTGAGGGGGAGAGCGGGTCGGGCAGTGACAGGCCGAAGGTGTCGTTGAGGTTGCCCACCAGCCCGAACTGCGTGCCGTAGATGAAGCCCCACATGAGGCTGGCGACGACGGCCGGAACGGCGTAGGGAAGGAAGACGGCGACGCGGAAGAACGACCTCCCGTACAGCCTGCCGCTGTCGATCGCCAGGGCGACCAGCAGGGCGATGCCCAGCATGATCGGGACCTGGACGGCCAGGAAGAGACCGACGCGCCCCAGCCCTTCCCAGAACTGCGGGTCGGTCACCGCCTGTTGGTAGTTGTCCATGCCCACGAACGACCTGCCGCCGATCATCCGGTCCCGGAAGAGGCTCAGATAGGCGGCGTATCCGATCGGTGCGAGGAAGACGAGTGCGAAGACCGCGACGAACGGGCCGACGAATCCCCATCCGGTCAGGCCGTACCGCCCAAGAGGGCGGCGCCGCCTCGACCGGGGTGGTCGGACTGCCTGGGCGGACGTCGACAGGAGCGTCATGGTGGTTCCTTGCGTCGTTGAGCGACCGGTCGGGAACGGAGCGGGGGAGGGGGACCTCAGGGCCGACGGGCCGGGAGAAGACTGGGCCGATGAGCCATGTTTACGTAATCATCGATAGCTGATGGTGGCACCACCCCGAGACGGGCGTCAAGCACGATGCGGTAGCGAACGCAGGGGAATTGGGTGACGGCCGAGGGTGTGGTCGTGCCGTGCGGTGATTGAGTGCCCGGGGCACCGGCCCCTGATGAGGGGGCAACGCCGCAGGTGAGGGGGTGTATCGCGCTGCGGGTCAGGTGCCCGCTCGCGGCGGCGCCGTGAGCCGGGTCAGGGCTCGCGGGCGGGACGGAGTGCGGCCCGCCCCCGTGGATACGCGGGCGGGCCGAGGTGTGAACGTACGCCGGTCAGGCGGGCGGAGGTGCGGTGCTGGCCCGGACCACGAGAGTGGGTTCGACGGCGAGGCGGTGCGGGCCGTTGGCGCGGTGCTCGATCTGCTCCAGGAGCAGGGTCACGCAATGCCGCCCCACCACATCGAAGTCCTGGTGGACCGTGGTCAGCGGCGGCTGGAAGAACCGGGCCTCGGGGACGTCGTCGAAGCCGGCCACGCTGACCTCGTCGGGTACCTTGCGCCCGGCCTCGTGCATGGCGCGCAGCACCCCCAGCGCCATCTGGTCATTGGCCGCGAAAACGGCCGTGACGTCGGGAATCTTCGCCAGCGTCCGGCCTGCCAGATAACCGGACTCGGCGCTCCAGTCCCCGTACAGGGCCGGGTGCAGCGGAGCTCCGGCCGCGACGACGGTGCGCTCCCAGGTCTCGGCGCGCCGCCGGGCGGCGAAGGAGTCCCGCGGGCCACTGACGTGGTGCACCGTGCGATGCCCCATCTCCAGCAGGTGGGCGACCACGCTCTGCGTGCCGCGGGCCTGGTCGAAGTCGACGTTGGGATAGCGGTGCCCGGTGTCGCCGTCCGCGACGACGATCGGCATGGTCGGCGGAAGGAGCAGCGACGGTGTGTCGAGCATCTGCGACTCGATCAGCACGATGCCGTCGACGGACTGGAGCATGAGGTGCCGGAAGGCCTGCTGCACGGCGGCTTCGGTCTGCGCGCGGATACCCATGAAGTTGACGGAGAAGCCGGCCTCGCGTGCCGCGTCCGCGATGGCGGCGAGCGTCCGTGCGTTGCCGTGCGCGCCGACATCGAAGCTGACCACGCCCAGCGCCCCGAACTTGCCCGTGACCAGCGCACGAGCCGCCGCGTTGGGGCGGTATCCGAGCGCCTGCATCGCATCCAGCACCTTGGCGCGCGTCGTGGCATCCACGTTGTCGTGGTTGTTGGCCACACGCGAGACGGTCTGGGAGGACACTCCCGCCCTCGCCGCGACCTCGGCCATCGAGGGCCACTTCCGGGGCGTGCGTGAGCGGGGTGCTCTCGTCGCCTTCTCCGCCACAGTCGACCGCCTTCTCTTGAGGCCCGGCGCGGGTGCCCACATGGTGTGCTCCCGCGCTGCAATGTTGACGCAAACACGCCGCCCGGTCAAAAACCTGGTCCGTCTCTGCCTGACTCCTTGACAGTATCCCGCAGCCCTCACACACTTCCGGAAACATCGTGTTTACGAAAACATTGCGTAGACCCGGTGATCGTTACGGTCCGGATCGGCCGGCCACATCTCCCCATCGGCCGGTCCTTCAGATGCCCCCACGCTCCGGGCCCCACGCGGTCCGTGGTCCTGCTGTCCGCGCGGAGCGCCCGGTCCGACGAACACCACGAGGTATCGCGACATGCGACTCAAGATCTCCGGAAGGGCGGCTCTGTTCTCCGCCCTTGCCGCACTTCTCCTCTCCTTGCTCACCTCCGTGGGCACCGCCCACGCCGCCGCGGTGACCATCGCCAACGGGACGCAGTTCACGGGATCCGACAACAGTCCCGTGCACGCCCACGGCGGTGGCGTACTCAAGGTCGGCGCGTACTACTACTGGTTCGGCGAGAACCGCAACGCCGACAACACCTTCCGGTACGTCTCCGCCTACCGCTCCACCGACCTGAAGACCTGGGAGTTCCGCAACAACGTCCTGACCGAGGCTTCGGACCCGGAACTGGACTATGCCAACATCGAGCGCCCAAAAGTCGTCTACAACAGCTCCACCCGGCAGTTCGTGATGTGGATGCACAAGGAGAACGGCTCCGACTACGGCGAGGCGCGAGCCGCGGTCGCCGTGTCCTCCACGGTGGACGGTGACTACACCTGGCGGGGCAGTTTCCGGCCGCTGGGCCACATGTCCCGGGACATCACGACCTTCGTCGACACCGACGGCACCGGCTACATGATCTCGGCAGCCAACGAGAACGCGGACCTGCACGTGTACCGGCTGACCGCGGACTACACGGCGGTCGAGTCCCAGGTCCAGAAGCTCTGGGCGGGGCAGTCGCGTGAGGCCCCCGCCATGTTCGAGCGCGACGGCGTCTACTTCCTCCTCACCTCCGGTGCCACCGGCTGGTCCCCGAACCAGCAGAAGTACGCCACCGCCACCAGCATCACCGGCTCGTGGAGCGACCTGAAGGACGTGGGCGACCCCACGGCCTACCGGAGCCAGACCGCGTATGTCCTGCCGGTCCAGGGCACCCAGGGCACCGGGTACCTCTACATGGGGGACCGCTGGGGCAACGCCATGGGCGGCACGGTCTCCGACTCCCAGTACGTCTGGCTGCCGCTGACGTTCCCCAGCAGCACCAGCATGACGATGGACTACTCGCCGCAGGTCACCGTCGACACCGCCGCCGGGACCGTGGCCGGTATGAACGTCGCCTGGGAGACGCTGACCGCGCACCAGAGCGGCAAGTGCGCCGATGTGTCGAACTACGACTCGGCGGACGGCGCCCAGCTGATTCAGTGGGGGTGCGGCGCAGGCGTCAACCAGGACTTCTGGATCAAGAACCTGGGAACCGGCTACGTCCAGATCATGGCCCGGCACAGCGGGAAGTGTCTCGACATCGCCGGTGCGTCGACCGCGGACGGGGCGTGGGCGGTGCAGAACACCTGCAACGGTTCCGCCTCCCAGCAGTGGAAGGCGCGGACGACGGACGTGGCCGGCTCCGTCGAACTCGTCGCCCGGCACAGCGGAAAGTGCCTCGACGTCGTGAACCAGTCCAGGGCCGACGGCACCGCTCTTGACCAGTGGACCTGCAACTCGGGCGACAACCAGAAGTGGGAGCGCGCGGCGGCCTGATCGCCCGTGCCCGCAGCGCCGCCGGTCCCGCTGTACCGTCCGCTGCCGGACCGGCGGCGAACGGGCCACCGCACCGGGCCGCCCGTGCCACACCAGAGCCACCCGTGCCACACCCGGGCCGCCTGGCCTCCGGCCGGGAGGCCCGGGATCCGCGGAAGGCCCGGGTGGCACGCGCAGGGTCCCGGTGGCCCTGCCCCTTCCCCCCACCGCTCAGCCTCCGAGCCTCTCAAGGAGCACTTCGTGTTTCCCACCCGCACCCGATCGGATCCCTCAAGGCTCCGGTTCGGTTCCCCCCGCACGCCCCGAAGGGCCACCGCCGCTCTGGGCGCTGCCACGGCCCTCGCCGTGACCGCGCTCACGGCCGCCGGGCCCGTGCCCGTCCCGGCGATCGCAGCGGAGCCGCCGACCGCGGCGCTCACGATCCGCCTCGACCCCAGCTACCAGCACCCGTCCTTCGAGGGCTGGGGCACCGCGCTGGCCTGGTTCGCCCGTGTCACCGGCGGATGGCCCGACGCCCAGCGCAAACGCCTCGCGGACGATCTCTATGGCGCGGACGGTCTCGGCTTCACCGTCGCCCGCTACAACATCGGTGGTGGCGACAGCCCCGAGACCACCCCCTACATGCGGCCCGGCGCGGACGTGCCCGGCTACTGGAGCCGGCCCGGACCGGAGTCCCCCGACTGGTGGGACCCGGACCGGGCGGACCACTGGAACGCCTCCGCCGACGCGAACCAGCAGTGGTGGCTCTCGGCGGCGAAGGCCCGCGGCGCCACCACCTTCGAGGCGTTCTCCAACTCCGCCCCGTACTTCATGACCAACAGCCAACTGGCCTCCGGCGCGGCCAACGGCTGGGAGGACAACCTCCGCTCCGACCAGTACGACCGCTTCGCCGGCTACCTGACCGGCTCGCTCCAGCGGGCCCAGTCCGCCACCGGCGTCACCTTCGACTCCATCTCACCGGTCAACGAGCCCGACACCGACTACTGGCATGCCGGCGGCCGCCAGGAGGGTTCGCACTGGGACCCGGCCTCCCAGGCGCGCATGATCACCACCCTGCGCGCCGCGATGGACGCCAAGGGCGTCACGACTCCGATCGCTTCCATGGACGAGACGAACCCGGAGAAGTTCCGGTCGGACTGGGAGGCATACGCTCCCGCCGTCCGATCCACGGTGGACCGGCTCAACACGCACACGTACGGGACGAACGGCCGCACCGGGGTGCGGGACATCGCCAAGGGGGAGGCCACACCGCTGTGGATGTCCGAGGTGGACGTCGGCGGCAGTGTCCCGCAGAGCTTCACATCCATGAGTCCCGCGCTCGACCTCGCCCAGCGCATCAACGACGACGTGCGCGAGCTGGAGCCGCGCGCCTGGGTCCTGTGGCAGGCGGTCGAGGACTACGAGAACATGACGCCGGCCCACGAGAACTCCAACTGGGGACTGATCCAGACGGACTTCACCCCCGACGACGCGGCGACCGAGCCGCTGCGCAAGAACAAGAAGTACTGGGCCATGGCGAACTACAGCCGCTTCGTCCGCCCCGGCGCCCGGATCATGAACACCGACGACCCGCAGACCCTGGCCGCGGTCCGGCCGGACGGCGGCGTGGTCGTCGTCCACACCAACAGCACCGGCGAGGAGCGCGAAGTCACCCTGAACCTGGACGGCTTCACGACCGCCGCCGACGGACCCGTCGAGCGCTGGACGACCGACGCCACGAAGAACCTGCAGCGTGATGCCGATGCGGCCGTGGCGGGCCGCACCCTCAAGGCCGTCGTCGGCCCAGGCTCCGTCACCACGTTCGTACTCCCCACGGTCGGCGGAGTGAACACGACGGCGACGACCGCCCCCACCGGCGCGCCGCGCCAACTGCTCAACGACAACAGCGGCAAGGCCCTCGCCACCGTGAGCGGCGCGAGCAACGTCGTGCAGCGCACCTCCGCCCCGGCCGACAGCGCACAGCAATGGACCTTCACCAAGGTGTCCGCCACCGACTGGGGCAGTTCCGCCGCCTACCGCCTCACCAACGTCGGGACGGGCAAGGCGCTCTCCGTGTCGGACGGGGTCCTGACCGTCGCGTCGCCCGGATCGTCCACGGCGCAGCAATGGATCCGCTCCACCACGGGCGACGGCCACAGCACTCTGATCAACAGCGCCACCGGACAACTGCTGGACGTCACGAACGCCTCGACAGGTGACGGGGCACCCGTCGGCGTCTATCGGCCCACGACCGGCAGCAACCAGTCCTGGTCCCTGCCCGGCGCGGCGCCGGACGACTGGGGCCCGCTCTCCTTCCGGCACAGTTCCCAGTGTCTCGATGTGAGCGGCGCGGCGGCCGGCGACGGTGCGGCCGTCGTCCAGTACGGCTGCACCACCGGCACGAACCAGCAATGGTCGCTGCGCTCCACCGGGGGCGGTTATGCCAACGTCGTCGCCCGCCACAGCGGCAAGTGTCTCGACGTGAGTGACGCGTCCGCATCCGACGGCGCCGAGGTCGTCCAGTACGCCTGCAACGGCGGCCGGAACCAGGAGTGGGCGGTACGCACGACGAGTGACGGGAACCTCACGCTCACGGCCCGGCACAGTGCCAAGTGCCTGGACGTGAACGGCGGTTCCGTGACAGCCGGAGCGTCGGTCGTTCAGCGGACCTGCGACGGTGCGGTGAGCCAGCAGCTGCGGCAGGGCTGACACGAGAGGAGCCGGGCTCCGGCCGAAGGGTCGGAGCCCGGCTCATTCCGGTCAGCTGCCGGAGGCTACTCATCGGTGGGGCCGAGGTCGGCGTTCTCCCGGAGTCCGACGGTCCGGGCGCGGTGGCAGGCGTGCAGTTCCAGCACGACGATCTCGTTGGTGCCGGGACGCAGGACCGGTGCCGGTACGTACAGGGAGTTCTGCGGGCCGCGCGACCAGAAGCGCCCCAGCGCGAATCCGTTGATCCACACACTGCCCTTCGTCCAGCCGTCGAGGTGGAGGAAGGTGTCCGCGGGTGCGTCGGCCTCGAAGGTGCCCCGGTGGAACGTGGGGCCGGCCGGTACCGTCCCTGCCGTGAAGGGCAGCGCGGTGAGATCGGTCAGGGGCAGTGGCCGACTGGTCCATCCGGTGATGTCGTCACCGTCCAGGAGGACCTTGCCCAGCAGGCCTTTGCGGTCGTGGATGCCCGTCCCGTAGTTGACCCGCCCCTGGTTCTCCACCAGCACGCCGAGGGTGCTGCCGGCGCGGGGAGCGGTGACGGTCAGGGCGTGCTCGTGGCTCTCGCGTTCCAGCACTCCGGCCGGTACCCCGTCCACGAAGAACTGGGCGCGGTCCCTGACCTGCTCCACCTCCAGCAGGGCAGGCCCCGCGGACGGCAGCGTCGTCTCGTACAGAACGAACCCGAAGTCCTGCCCCAACTGCTCCATGGTCAGCGGCCGCGGTGCGTCCACGGCTGTGCCGAGCGTTTCCGCGCACTCCAGCAGGCCGGCACTTTCGGTGAGTACGACGGTCGTCGGCGCCAGCCTGGGGCCGCGCGGAGGGACGGGCTCGGCCGGGACCGGCGCGTACTTGGCGATCACGTCGCGGAAGGCGGTGAACTTCTCGGTCGGGTCGCCGGCCTCGTCGAGCGGAGCGTCGTAGTCGTACGACGTGACGGTGGGGCGGTAGGTGTGCTTGTCGTTGGCGCCGTTGGTGAAACCGAAGTTCGTGCCGCCGTGGAACATGTAGAAGTTGACGGAAGCGCCGGTGGCCAGCAGCTCGTCCAGTTCCCGGGCCGCATTGCCGGCGTCCCGGATCACGTGGCGGGTTCCCCAGCGGTCGAACCAGCCGATCCAGAACTCGGTGCACATCAGCGGGCCCGTCGGCTGCTGGGTGCGCAACTCGGCCATGCTCTGTGCGGAGCGGCTGCCGAAGTTCGCCGTGGCCAGGACACCGGGCAGGCTGCCACGCGCCAGGTCGTCGGGCTGGTCGCAGGTGAACAGCGGCACGTCCACCCCGCAGCGGCGGAGAGAGTCCGCGAGATGCTCCAGATACGCGGTGTCGTCGCCGAACGCCCCGTACTCGTTCTCCACCTGGACGGCCAGCACCGGGCCTCCCCGGGTGGCCAGGTAGGGCCTCAACGGGGTCAGGAGCCGGTCGAAGTAGTCGTCGACAGCGGCGAGGAAACGCGGGTCGCGGGTCCGCAGCCGGATGCCGGGCTCCGCCAGGAGCCAGGACGGCAGGCCGCCCCCTTCCCATTCGGCGCAGATGTACGGGCCGGGCCGGAGCAGTACGCGCAGCCCCTCGGCGGCGGCGAGGTCCATGAACCGGGCTATGTCCAGTCCGTCGTCCGTCCTGAATTCGCCGGGCCGCGGCTGGTGGAGATTCCAGGGCACGTAGGTCTCGACGGTGTTGAGACCCATGAGCCGGGCCTTGCGCAGCCGGTCGGCCCACAGGCCGGGGTGCACGCGGAAGTAGTGCAGCCCGCCGGACAGGAGCCGGAACGGTTCGCCGTCGAGGGTGAAGCCGCCGTCGTCGATCTGAAGAAGGGGCATGTACGAGTGCTCCTGTGCTGAGGTGAGGTGCGCTGTCGCGTGGCCGGGACGAGCCCGTCGACAGACATGTTTACGTGAACACTCGCAGATGGCAAGCTTCCGGGGCTCGATGGGCCGGGAGGTCGGCGAACAAGGGGGAGCGCGGGTGCTCCCGGCCCTGTGGTGAGGGTGGACTCCGGCCGGGCAGGTCTCATGCGCCGAGAGGGCGATTCCACAAGGTGCAACATAACTGCACAGATGTTGACGCCAGTTGAGGGGCGTGCTGCACTGAATCCAACACGCAAGTCGTGTCACGCTCAGGAATGTTTACGCTCCCAGGTGGTGTGCGCACCAGTGGCCGGGACGCCGCTCGGGTCGCGCGTGCCGCAAGGTCCAGTGCTCTCCGACTGGCTGTCAGCTTCCCCCACCAGAGCCGCAGGAGTTCCCCCATGCAGTTCTTTCTCCGTTGGCCCGTGCTCGCGCTGGGCGCGGCTCTGGCGGTCACGGCCACCACACTGCTCGGGCCCCTGCCCGCGGGTGCCGCCCGAGCAGCCGCCGAGACGGTGGTCGAGGTGACTGCGTTCGGCGCCGACCCGACGGGCCGGAGCGACAGTGCCGCCGCAGTCGCCAAGGCCGTGCGGCACGCCGGGACGATCGAGGGTCCGGTACGGATCGTCTTCCCCCACGGCACCTATCAGATCTACCCGGAGCAGGCCGAGGTCCGCGAGCTGTACGTCTCCAACACCGTCGGTGCCGACCAGTCCTACAAGGACAAGCGGATCGGCATCCTTCTTGAGGACATGGACGACGTCACCGTTGACGGCGACGGATCGCATCTCCAGTTCCACGGGCTGATGACCACCTTTGCGGCGATCCGCTCCCAGCGCGTCTCCGTCAGGAACTTCAGCTTCGACTACACCGCCCCGAAGGTGGTCGACGCAACCGTCAGCGAGTCCGGGGTGGCCGACGGCCACGCCTACCGCGTACTGAAGATCCCTGCGGGCAGCGGATTCTCGGTCGGAGACCGGCAGGTGACCTGGCTGGGGGAGACCAGCCCGGCCACCGGCCGGCCGTACTGGTCAGGAGTCAATGGCATGCAGTACACCCAGATCCACGACCCCACGGCGAAGCGGACCTGGCGCGGCTCCAATCCGCTGTTCGACGACGTGGCCTCCATGACCGATCTCGGTGCCCAGAAGCTGCGCATCGACTACAGCACCGGGACAGCGCCGAGTGACCGCGGACTGGTCTACCAGATGCGCCAGACCACGCGGGACACCCCCTCGGCCCTCCTCTGGGAGTCGAAGGACATCACCGTCCAGGACCTGAAGGCCCGCTATCTGCATGGCTTCGGCTTCGTGGGACAGCTCAGCGAGAACGTCACGATCAAGGGCAACGAATTCCGTACGGACCCTGCCTCCGGACGCACCACGGCCGGATTCGCCGACTTCGTGCAGATGTCGGGGGTCAAGGGGCAGGTGACCATCACCGACAACGTGTTCGACGGCGCGCACGACGACGCGATCAACATCCACGGCACCTATCTGGAGGTGACCGGACGGCCCGCGCCCAACGCGCTCACGCTGGAGTACCGGCACAACGAGACGGCCGGATTCCCGCAGTTCCACCCCGGTGACACGGTGGAGATCGTGGACAAGCGCACGATGCTGCCGGTGCCCGGCACAACGGCCGGGGTCGTGTCCGTCGACGGCCCCTCCGGCCAGGACCACGACAAGTCCCTGACCAGCATGACGGTCACCTTCGACCGGACCGTCCCCGACTCGGTCAGCCCCCGGAACTTCGTGGTGGAGAACACCACGTACACCCCGTCGGTCGAGATCAGCGGCAACACCTTCCGCTCCATCCCCACCCGCGGCGTCCTGGTCACCACACGCAGGCCCGTCATCATCGAGGACAACGTCTTCGACGGCATGTCGATGGCCAGCATCTTCATCTCCTCCGACGCCTACCAGTGGTACGAGTCCGGGCCGGTCACCGATGTACTGATCCGCCGCAACACCTTCCAGCGGCCGGCCGGTCCCGTGATCTTCGTCGAGCCGACCAACCAGGCCGTGGATCCCGCACACCCCGTGCACCGCAACATCCGCATCGAGGACAACACCTTCAGGACCGGCGATGTGCGACTGCTCGACGCCAAGAGCGTGGGCGGCATCACGTTCAAGTCGAACGAGGTCTCCCGGCTCGACCGCAACACCTCTTTCGCCGCCGAGGCGAAGAACCTGTGCCCGGCTCCGGGCACCACGACTACAGTGCGTACGGTCACCACGGCCGCGCCGTACTCCACCTCGCTGTTCTCCTACCGCGGCTCCTCCGGGGCCGTCATCAGCGGCAACGACTTCGACAACGGCCTCAACCTGCGAGCCGACCTCGATGCCACCGACCCTGCGCAGGTCACCGGCGACGAGGTCGTGAACGGCGCCGACCACGTGCTGCCGCTGCTGCCGACGACGAGCTACACCAGCAGCAACGCGACCATCGCCGCTGTCGACGCGACCGGAAAGGTCACGGCAGGGTCCACCGGCACGGCCGTCATCACACCCGTCACGCACAGCCAACTCGGGGACACCACAGGTGTGCCGATCAAGCTCACCGTCGGCGCGGACCCCGCCTCGCCCGCCTGCACCAAGCCGCTCGGCCTGAACACCGACGCGTGGTCCGTGGTCCGCGACCTGCCCGATCACCGTGCCGTCCTGCCGGGTGACAACCTCCAGCTCACCCCCGGCGGACGGGGATTCCTGTGGGCGGGCGCCAACAGCGCCCACAACCTCGTCCTCACCGGCACCGGCTCCGGAAACGGCACCGCCACGGTCAGGATGAGCGGCCGCACGCAGCGCGGCTACATGGAAGCCGGCCTCCTCCTCTACCGCGGCGACGACGACTACCTCGCCCTCCAGCGCAAGCACAACGCCGGCAGCCCCACCCTCACTCTCTCCTCGGAACAGGGAGGCCGGGCACAGGAACCGGACCGTGCACCCGACCCCGGCCAGGACGACCTCTGGCTGCGCCTGCAGCGCACCGGCGACAGCGTCACCGCCTCGTACTCCCTCGACGGCACCGGTTTCACCCGCCTCGGCGAACCGGTCGATGCCTCGTGGCTGCAGGATGCGCGCTTCGGTGTGCTCGCCGAGGTGGAGAGCATCTCCGGCTCCGACACCCCGTTCCGCTTCAACGACTTCACCGTCGACGGCACTCCGGTGTCCTTCACCTCCGCGTGGTGAAGCCGCGCCGCACTCGCGCGGCGGCTCTCACCGGCACTCTCACCGGAGCCGGCGGGAAATGCCTCGACGTCACCGACGACGCCACCACGGCAGGCAACACGCTGCGTTTGAGGTCCTGCTACGGCAGCTCCGCCCAGCAGTGGGTCCTGTGCCCCCTCAGCACTCTTCCCGGCACTCCGGCCACGACCGGTCCGCGTACCGGTGGACGAACGGCGCGTGGGACACCCGCATCGACGATGCAACCAGTGAAGGAGCCGACATGGACGCCCCGAAGAGCAATGCGCACAGCGGACCGGCCCGCCGTAGCGTGATCCGGATACTGGGGGCGGGGGCTGTGGCCCTTGCCGTCGGTCCGGTCCTCGGCGGCCTGATCCGCCCCTCACGGGCGTACGCGGCGGACCGTGTGACCGGAGCCCCGATGATCCTCACGAACGTGCACAGCGGCTGTGTGCTCGACGTCTACGGCCGCGCGTCGGACGACGGCGCTGCGATCATCCAGTGGACGGCTACCGGCGTCTCCAACCAGGAATGGACCGCGGTCGACCAGGGCGATGGCTGGGTGACCATCGCCTCGATGAACTCGGGCAAGGTGCTCGATGTGTCGGGCGGCCGGACCGACGACGGCGCGCGGGTTATCCAGTGGAACGACAGCGGCGCCGCCAACCAGCAGTGGAGGCTGGACGACGCCGGGCAGGGCCGGGTGAAGATCGTCGGCAGAGCGAGCGGGAAGCTCCTCTCGGTCGTGGAGTCCGCGACCACCGCCGGCGCCGCGATCGAGATCCGCTCCGACACCGACGACCCGGCGCAGCTCTGGACGGCGACGCCCGCGCCGTACCGCCTGGACGCCACCGTCACCGAGTCGCGGCCCGACACGCCCCTTGCCAACGCCGGTGGCGTCGCGGGCGGGGTCACCTACGGCGTGACGCGCAACGGCTGGTCCCGCGACGGTGTGCCCTGGTACCCGGTGAGCGGTGAGTTCCACTACGTCCGCCATCCCGCCGAACTCTGGGAGCGGGAGCTGGGCAAGATGCGCGCCGCCGGCGTGGGCATCGTGGCCACCTACGTGTTCTGGAACCACCACGAGCAGACCGAAGGCACCTTCGACTGGACGGGACGCAAGGACCTGAGAGCCTTCACGGCTGCCGCTCAGCGGCAGGGCATGATGGTCTGGCTCCGCGTGGGCCCGTTCATCAACGCCGAGGCCACGGACGGTGGAATTCCCTCCTTCGCCCTGCCGGGTTCACGTACCGATGACGCGGGGTACCTGGCCAAGGTCGACGCCTACTTCGCCCGGATCGCCGCTCAGCTCGGTGGGATGTGGGCCAAGGACGGCGGCCCCGTCGTCGGCATCCAGCTCGAGAACGAGTTCGCCAACGGCGACCCGGCACACATCACCACCCTGCGGCAGATGTGCACCGCCCACGGCATGGTGGTGCCCTATTACACGGTCACGGCCAACTCCAGATTCGACAAGGACACCGCGATCCCCCTCCAGGGCGCCTACACCTACCGGGGATGGGAGCGGGGCGCGGGCACCTCGGCCACGTCCGGGTTCATCTACGGCACCGACGAGTGGACCGCCAACACCGACATCGGCGGGGCGACCTACGACACGCTCGACTACCCCCGCGGGTTCTGCGAGCTCGGCACGGGCAGCCCGATGCGCGGGAACGACCGCTTCCTCGTCGAGCGCACCTATGTGGCGGCGCACGCGTACGACAGTGTGGGGCGAGGCGCCAACTACCTGGGCTACTACATGTTCCACGGGGGAACCCAGATGCCGGGCCTGAGCGGAGACTGGCCGCTCACCTACGACTTCCAGGCCCCGCTGGGCGAGTTCGGACAGACCCGGGACTCCTACCGGCACTACCGGCGCCTCCACACGTTCGTCACCACCTGCGCCGAGGAACTCATCAGGACGCGGATCGCCCGTGACCCCGGACAGATCATGGACCCGGCGCAGACCCGCCGGCTGCGCTACATCGGCCGCTTCGACACCAACGGTCGAGGCTTCGCCTTCGTCAACAACACCCAGCGCAACGTCACCCTGCCGGCCCGGTCCGACGTCCAGATCCGCGTGAACACAGCCGGCGGCACGGTCACGTTGCCCGCCAAGCCGCTGACGATGCCGGAGGGCCGCTACAACTTCTTCCCCGTCATGACCGACCTGAACGGCGTCGACCTCCGCTGGGCCACGCTCGAACCGCTGGCGAGGCTCACCGGCGACGACGTCCCCACCTGGGTCTACTGGGCCCCGGACTGGACGGACCGCACACTCGCCCTGGACAGCACCACCGAGATCACCGGCGAACTGGGGACGGTCACCCAGACCTTGACCGGGAACGAGCGCATCGTCACGCTTCCCTCCGGGCAGCGCACCTCGCTGCTGGTGCGCAGGGCCGGTGCCACAGCCCCCTCCGCCAGGATCATCGTGCTCACCGAGACCGAGTCGCTGAGCGCGGTGGTCACTGCGCTCAACGGCCGCGACCGCCTCGTGCTCACCGGCTCGGCGAACGTGACCGGCGTCCAGCCGGCCGTGCGGTTCGGCGGCCCCGCCGGCAGCACCGTCACCGCCGACATCTTCCCCGCCGAAGGCCTGGCCCCGGCCGCGGGGTGGAAGGCGGCTCGGACGGAGAAGCCCTTCACGCGCTACAGCTACCAGCTCCCCAAGGCCCCGGCCGCTCCGCAGCTGACCTCCCTGGGCGCCGGCCGGTGGCGTATCAACAGCGATGCGACGGCTCTCGCCGGCCTGGCCGAGGCCCATCTCGTGCTCGACTACCGGGGCGGCGAAGCGACGCTGACCGGCGCGGGAACCAAGATCACGAACGACCTCTACCACGGTGACACCTGGACGATTGATCTGAAGCGCATCGACGAAGCCGCCCGCGCCGACCTGATCCTGGAGGTCTCCACCTGGGACGACGCGATCCAAGGCGTCCCACGCCCCTCCGGCACCCTTCCCGGTCTGCCCTCATGGACCTGGAAGCCACAGCATGAAGCCACTTGGCGCTGATCCACCTGAGGAGGTGCCTGGGGAGGTGCCTGGGGAGTGATGCTCGCCGTGGGTGCCTCGCTGGGTGCGCTCCCTGCCTCCGCCGTCGGCGCCTACTGGTGTTTCGCCCTCGACGCGGTCTCCTTCTGTGTGTCCGCGGCTCTGGTCCAGCGGGTACGCAAGCCCCGCGGTGAAGCCGGGGCGGGAAGGCGGCGCGGGGCAGCGTGCGGGAAAATCTGCGCGTGACTGCCTCGTTCGCCCGCGAGGACCGCCGCATCGCGGCCCCGCTGCCGGCCAAGCCGGGAACCGCCCCGGGAAACGTGGTACCGGCTCTGTACCCTGCTCTGGGCGCTGCGGTGTTCCACGTGGGCGCTGCCGGAGTGGGTCTCCTGTACGCCGCGCGGGAAGTGGGAGCGCTGATCGGCCCCGTGCTGGGGCGCCGGCTCCTGTCGGGGCGAGAGGGCTGGATCCGCCTGCTCACCCTGGCCGCGACTCTCACGTTCGGCCTCGCCCACGCGGGCTTCTCTCTGGGCACCTGGTTTCCGCCGGCCGTCATGCTGGTCGTTCCGGCCCATGTCGGGGGCAGCACGAACTCCACCCTGTCGTCCTTCCCCCTGCGATTCGGAGAGCGGCCACAGCCGGTGACGTGTTGCCGCGTCAGACCGAACCGGGGCTGCTGCCGAGCGCGCAGTGCGCGCCCCCTTCCAGGAGTTGTTCCACCTCGCGGTGAGCGGAATCGACGATCGCGCGGACGCACCGCGACGCATCGTCCGGGCGTCCGTCGGCGACGGCCTCGGCCACCTCCATATGGCGGCGCACCGCGTCCGCGTCCACGTGGTCCGGCATCAGAGGCAGATCGCGGCGGGCGACGAGAAGCTCCTCGGTGACCTCGGAGAGCTGGGCGAACATCCCGTTTCCCGACGCGTTCAGCAGCGCCCGGTGAAAGGCCAGGTCCGCCGCTATGAAGCCCTGGATGTCATCGGCACCGGCGACAGCCTCCATCGCCTGCGCGAGCTCGACGAGTGATCTCCGGGTGTCGGGCGATGCGCCCACCGCCGCCAGGGCCGCGGCGGACGGTTCCACTGCGGCCCGCAACTCGGTGAGTTCGCGCAACTGGGCGCTGCGGAAGGGCGAGGCCAGTCGCCATCGGATGACCTGGGGATCGTAGAGGTTCCACTCGGCCATCGGCCGCACGGTGATTCCCACGCGGGGCCGGCTCGTGACGACCCGCTTCGACTCCAGGACCCGGACCGCCTCGCGTGCCACGGTCCGTGAGACTCCGTACCGGTCCTGTACGTCCTCGAGACGCAGTACATCGCCCGCACGGATCTCCTCCGCGGCGAGGGACTCCCCGATCCGCTCGACCACCTGACCGTGCAGTCCGTGCAGTTCCACGCCACTCCCTGTAGCTCGTTCCCAAAGCGCCGGCACCCGCCGATTCTGCCGTTCCGCGCACGTCAACGCGGTTCGGCGAGCGTGCGCAGGAGAGCGACCACCCGGTCACCCGCGCCCCGGGCGCCGCCCGATGTCAAGGCCGAACCGATCCCGCAGGCCACCGCACCCGCGGCTATCCATTCCGGCGCATTGTCGATTGTCACACCTCCCGTGGGCAGCACGGGCGCCTGGGGGAGTGCGGCCCGCACCTCGCGCAGCCAGGCGGGTGAGACGGCCGACGCCGGAAAGAGCTTCAACGCGTCAGCACCCTCCTCCAGGGCGCGCACCATTTCGGTGGGTGTGGCAACGCCGGGGAAGACCGGAACCCCGTAGCGGTGGCCCGTGCGGATGACCTCAGGACGGAGGCACGGCGACACGAGGAAGCGGGCGCCCGCTTCGACGGCGGCGCGTGCCGCAGCCGCGTCGATGACGGTGCCCGCGCCGAGCAGCGCGTCAGGGCGGGTCTCGGCGAGGCGGGTCAGGGCGGTGAGGGCACGTGGTGTGGTCAGAGCGATCTCCACAGCGTGCAGCCCGGCGTCCAGCACGGCTTCCGCCGCCGCGACGGCCTCGTCCGGCCCTGCCGTGCGGATGATGCCGAACACGCGCTGTGCGGTGATGGCCCGGGTGGTTTCCCATCGGTACATGACGTTCCTGCGCTTCCGTTCGAGAAGTGGTGTGCCGGACCGGTGCGGTCCGGTCGCCGCCGTCACCGGAGGACGGATTCCGCGCCCGTGCCCGTGAAGCCGTCCAGAGCACGGGCGAGTCCGGCCCGGTCGGGCAATCCGTCCGTGTCCGTGGGGCACTGGACGACCAGCGCCGCGACAGCGGCGCCCTGGCGCAGGCACTGATCCGGACCGTGACCGAGCAGCAGACCGGAGAGGAAGCCTGCGGCGAAGGCGTCCCCCGCTCCCACGGGGTCGGCGACCGGTACGTCGAAGGCGGGCCGGCGGCAGGCATCGCCCCCACGGGTCAGGCAGGTGGCCGACTTGTCGCGGTGCTTGACGACGACCGTTGCGGGCCCGGCCTCCAGCAGGGAGGCCGGATGTGTGATGCCGAGCAGTTCCCACTCGTCCTCGCCCGCCAGCACCACGTCGGCGTGGGCCATCAGCGGGCCGACGACCTCACGCCAGCGGGCAGGGGAGCCGAGCTTGTGGCGGATGTTCGGATCGAACGAGAGCTTCGCCCCGGCGGCTCGCGCCAGTTCGGCCAGACGCCAGGTTGCCCGGTTCGCCGAGGCCGACAGCATCGGGGTGATCCCGGTGATGTGTACGAGCCGTGCCCCCTCGAACATGTCGGGCTCCAGTTCGTCCGGCGACAGCCGGGAAGCGGCCGAACCCGCACGCAGGTACTGCACGTCGATCGCACGAGCCGGGTGACTGTCACGGATGAGGACCCCGGTCGGGGCCTTCGGGTCCGTCACCGCGTACGAACTGTCCACGCCCTGTGCGCGGAGCTGGGCCAGCACGGCCCGTCCCGCCGGATCGTCACCGACGCGGCCGAGCCAGCGGACGGAATGTCCGAGCCGGGCCAGACCCGCCGCCACATTGCTCTCGGCGCCCGCGATGGAGCGGCGGAACGAGAGGGCATGTTCCAGCGGTACCCCGGGTTCGGCCAGCATGAGAAGCATGGCCTCGCCGCACACGACGACCTCGGCGCTCATCGGGCAAGCTCCGGAATCAACGGGGCGAACTGTGCACAGAAGCGGTCGATCATTCTCAGTTCCTCCTCGTCCAGCCGGTATCCCGGTGCCCGGCAGTGCGCGGACGCGAACCAGCCACGGCGCACGGAGATCTCCTTCTCCACGGCGATGATGAGCTCCACGTTCTGCATCCAGTACGAGAGGTAGGGCAGCATCCGGGTGTGCAGGGCGACGGCGCCGGTCTCGTCGCCCGCCTCCCAGCGCTTCCACAGTTCGACGTACAGCTCGGTGAAGGAGCAGCCCGGCTGCACGCCGGCCGCCCCGCGCCGCAGGGCGTCCGGCAGTTGAAGACCGGCGTAGCCGACCAGCGAGGGCAGCGGACGGGGGCCGGCGGCCAGAGCCGCTATCAGTCTGCCCGGCGGAGCCGACTCGACCTTGACCCAGCGCAGATTGGGATGCTCGGCGGCCAGCCGGAGCAGGGTGGGTGCGTCCAGTGCCGTTCCGGTCTGGGCCGGGGCGTACTGCACCACGACAGGCAGGGGATCGACAGC
Source organism: Streptomyces sp. NBC_00464 (assembly GCF_036013915.1). NCBI lineage: Bacteria > Bacillati > Actinomycetota > Actinomycetes > Kitasatosporales > Streptomycetaceae > Streptomyces > Streptomyces sp. NBC_00464. The sequence continues at coordinate 8,198,015 of NZ_CP107899.1, forward strand.
GGTGAGTACCTCGCGCAGATGGGCCGTGACCGCGTCCCTGGAGGGCGAGAGGAAGTGCGGTGGAAGGAGGTTGACGGCATCGGCCCCGAGCTCAGCGGCCCGGAGCGCCTGACGGACTGCCGACCGGGTGGCGTGGTCAGGCACGGAGACGATGGCGGCGACGTCGTGGCGATCCCTGGTCCGCCCCAGGAGGAGGCCGGTGAGCAGTTCCCTCTCCTCGGGGTCGAGCTTGTGGAACTCGCTCGCGAAGCCGGGGAACATCAGCGATCCGACGCCGGCTGCCAGTACCCGGTCCACCACCGTGGTGAACCCGTCGGGGTCGAGCTCTCCGTCATCGTGGAACGGGACTTCGAGGACGGGGGAGACGCCGCGTACCAGCGTGTCGAGATCCTTGTGTACGAGTGCGGACATGTCAGTTCCTCAGAAGGCTTGGCGGGGCGGGGGCGAGTCGGTCGATCCGACGAGGAAGTCGAGGTCGGCGCCGGTGTCGGCCTGCGTGACGTGTTCGGTGTAGAGATAGGTCCAGCCACGGGTGACGGGCGGCTTCGGTGGCTGCCACGCGGAGCGCCGCCGGTCCATCTCGGTCTCGTCGATCAGCACGTCGAGCCGTCGGCCGGGCACATCGAGCCTGACCTGATCGCCGGTTCGGACGAACGCCAGCGGACCGCCGACAGCCGCCTCCGGAGCCACGTGCAGCACACACGTTCCGAAGGCCGTTCCGGACATGCGGGCATCGGATACGCGCACCATGTCCCTGATCCCGGCGTCGAGCAGCTTCTTCGGCAACGGCAGGTTGCCCAACTCGGGCATGCCCGGGTAGCCGCGCGGGCCTGTGTTGCGCACGATGAGCACCGTCTCGGCGCAGGCGTCCAGTGCGGGGTCGTCGACGACGGCGAGGTAGTCCTCGATCGAGTCGAAGACGAGGGCGGGGCCGGTGTGGTCGAGCAGGTGGGGTGCGGCGGCCGACAGTTTGATGACGGCGCCGTCCGGGGCGAGACTGCCACGCACCACGGCTGTCCCCTGTCCCGCAGGCAGTACCGGGTTGTCGAATGTCCGGATGACCTCGCGGTCGTACACCTGCGCACCCACGCAGTTGGCTGTCAGGGAACGGCCCGTGACCGTCATCGTGTCGCTGTGCAACTCGTCCCGCAGGTCGTTGACGAGTGCCGGCAGTCCTCCGGCGTACGCGAACTCCTCCATCAGGAATCGCCCCGACGGCATCAGGTCGATGAGCAGGGGGAGTTCGGCTCCGAGACGGTCGAAGTCGGCTAGTTCCAGGGGCACTCCCAGCCGGCCGGCGAGAGCCAGCAGGTGTACCACCGCGTTGGTGGACCCGCCGATTGCCGCATTGATCCGGATGGCGTTCTCGAAGGCGTGCCGCGTCATGATCCGGCGCGGGGTGAGATCACCCCCCGCGATCTCAACGGCCCGTGCGCCGGACTCCTCGGCCAGCGTGCCACGCCGGGCGTCCACGGCCGGCAGCCCGGAACCGCCGGGCAGCATCATGCCCAGGGCCTCCGTCAGACAGGCCATGGTGGAGGCCGTGCCCATGGTCATGCAGTGACCCGCGGAGCGGTTCAGGGACGACTCGAACTCGGTGAACTCGTCCTGCGATATCGTCCCGGCGCGCAGTTCCTCCGTCATCCGCCAGATGTCGGTGCCGGAGCCCACGTTCCGGCCCTTGAAACGGCCGTTGAGCATGGGGCCGCCGGTGAGGACGACGGCGGGTACGCCCGCGCTGGCGGCCCCCATCAGAGCGGCCGGTGTTGTTTTGTCGCACCCGGTGAGCAGCACGACGGCGTCGATCGGGTTGGCCCGGATCTGTTCCTCGATCTCCATGGCGGCCAGGTTCCGGTAGAGCATCGAGGTCGGCCGCAGGAACGGTTCTCCGAGAGACATGGCGGGAAATTCCAGGGGGAAGCCGCCCGCCTGCAGCACACCACGCTTCACGGCCTCGGCGAGGATCTGCAAGTGGCCGTTGCACGGGGTCAGTTCGGAGAACGTATTACAGATGCCGATGACCGGGCGGCCGTCGAAGTTATGACCTCCGCGCCCCATGGCCCGCAGGTGATGGCGGGCGATGAAACCGTTCTTGCCGCCGTCGCCGAACCACGCACGGCTCCTGAGCCCCTCTCCGCCCGTGGCGGGAGCTGCGGCTGACGGTGTCTCTGGCTCTGCCATGCGTGGCCCTCCGGTGGGGTGCGGCCGCGAGGTGCTGACGCTCGAGTCCGCGCTGTGACCGTGCAGGGGCTTGCCCTGCCGACGGTTTTAATGATGCTATCAAATGACGATAGCGTGATGGATGGGCCGCACGTGGTCAGTTGCCGGAGCCGGAGGGCGCCCGTGGAACGCAGAGTGACGGGCACAGGACCTCCCGCCTGCGGCCGGCACGCCGACGACGGAACCCGTCGACGCGACCCGAAACCGCCACACCAGTCCGCACCACACGACCCCAACAGCGCTATGCGCGGCGGTCGCTGTCAGCTCAGAAGGAGATCCGCATGAACTCTTCGTCCCGTCGGCGCATCGCTGTCTCCACCGGCCTGCTCCTCATCCTCGGTCCGACCGCGGCGTGCTCCTCGGGCAAGGAGTCCGCAGGTGGCGATCCTGTAGGCAAGGCCGACGGCAAGATCTCCCTCACCTACCTGCAGAAGCAGGGCGATCAGGAGTACTTCGTGGGCGAGGCCGCGGGCGCCAAGGCGAAGGCCGAGGAACTCGGCATCGATCTCAAGGTGGTGAACCTGGGCAACGACGCCAACAAGACGGTCAGTGAAGTGCAGTCCGCCGTCGCGCAGAAGGCCAAGGGCATCATCATCGTCGTCCCCGATCCGGCCGTGGGACCGCAGGTCGTCCAGACGGCGAGGGACGGCAAGGTCGCCCTGCTCACCTCCGACGACCAGATCTGCACCACCGGACCCGACCCGGCTGCCTGCGGCAAGGACGGCCTGGTTCCGCGGATCGGGTTCAGCGGCTCCCAGATGGGCGGGGAGGTCGGAAAGCGCGCCGCGGCGGAGTACGAGAAGGCCGGCTGGAAGGCCGCCGACACGCGCGTCATCTCGGCCTGGAAGCAGGACGTCACCGTCTGCGGCGACCGGGTCGGTGCCGCCAGGAAGACCTTCGACGCCGCGGTGCCCGGCGTGAAGACCATCGACGTGCCCACCGACAACACCCCCACCGGGGCCCAGGACAAGATCGCCGCGACGATCACCGCGAACTCCAAGGTCAAGAACTGGGTCGTCTGGGGCTGCAACGACGAGAACGTCATGGGCGGGGTCACCGCGCTGCAGAATGCCGGCGTCGGCCCCGACCACGTCATCGGCGTAGGTCTCGGCGCCTACCTGGCCTGCAAGGAATGGCAGACCGACAAGCAGAGTGGCATGAAGGCCGCCCTCTTCATCAACGGCAAGGACGTCGGCGCCCTGGCCGTCCAGACCATGTACGACAGGCTCAAGAACGGCAAGGACTTCCCGCAGGAGGCCTTCGCCCCCACCACGATGGTCGACCACTCCTCCTGGAGGGCCTCCGGCCTCACCTGCGGCTGAACCGTCCCCGCCCGCACCGGCACCGGACGATGTCGCCCCGGACCGCCGGCATCCCCGGATACCGGCCCTGCACCCCTGACCACACTGCGCGCCATGCCTTCGAGGTGAACCGACACATGACCAGAGCCTCCCATCCGCCACCCGGCCAGGTCCCTTCCGAAGGGCAGCGGGCAACAGCGCTGCCGTGCCCGTCCATAGGTATTTCGGACGTCACCAAACGGTTCGGGACGGTGCGGGCGCTCGGCGGCATCACGCTCGACTTCCCGTGCGGGCAGGTCACCGCCCTGATGGGCGAGAACGGCGCGGGCAAGTCGACACTGCTCAAGATCCTCACCGGCGACCACCAGCCGACCGAGGGACATGTCCTCATCGGCGACGACAGCGTGGTGCTCGACTCCCCGGCCAGGGCACGGGCGTTGGGGATCCGGATCATTCCGCAGGAACCGGAGATCATCCCGCACATCTCGGTCGCCGAGAACGTCTACGCCGGTGCGCTGCCGCGCAAGGCCGGCAGACGTTTCGACCGGGCCGAGCTGCGCCGCCGGATCGATGCGGACCTGGCCCGGCTGGGCTTCGCCGATGTACTGGACCCGGACCTCCTCGGCTCACAGCTGACCCCGGCCCAACGCCAGCTGGTCGAGATCATGCGCGCCCTCACCGGCAGCACGACCGCGAGGCTGATCGCCTTCGACGAACCCACCTCCTCCCTGGCCGAGCACGAGGTGGACGCACTGTTCGCCCTCATCCGGCGGCTGCGCGACGACGGCATCGCGATCGTCTACGTCTCGCACCGCATGCAGGAGATCTTCCAGCTCGCCGACCGCATCGCCGTGCTGCGCGACGGCAGCCTGGTCGGCGTGCAGGAAGCGAGCCGGACGAACGAAGCGGAACTCGTACGCCTGATGGTGGGGCGCGATCTGTCCGCCATGTTCGTACGACAGCGCGTGGCAACCGACCGCCTCGTGCTCGACGTCAGCAACCTCACCACCGACGACGTGCACGACATCTCGCTCCAGGTCCATGCCGGCGAGGTCGTCGGCCTGGCCGGCCTGATCGGTGCGGGGCGTTCCGAACTGGCCCTGGCCCTCGCCGGTGATCAGCCCGTCCGCAGCGGCAGCGCCACCCTCGACGGTGTCCCGCTGCCGAGTGGACGGCCCGGCGCGGTGATCCGGGCCGGTCTGGGCCTCGCGCCGGAGGAACGCAAGGCGCAGGCGCTCTTCATGCAGCAGTCCGTCCGGGCCAACATCTCGCTGGTGGTCCTCGAGCGCCTGCGACGTTCCCGCTTCGTACGCCGCGCCGCCGAGCGGGAGCTCGCCCAGCACTACACGGACCGGCTCAGGGTGCGTACCCCATCGGTCAACCATGAAGTAGGCAAGCTGTCCGGCGGCAATCAGCAGAAGGTCGTCCTCGCCCGGTGGCTGGCGCGCAAACCGAAGGTCCTGATCCTCGACGAGCCGACCCGCGGCATCGACGTCGGCGCCAAGGCCGAGATCTACCAGATCATCGCCGACCTCGCAGCCGAGGGAGTCGCCGTCCTCGTCATCTCGTCGGAGCTGCCCGAGCTCCTCGGTCTCGCGGACCGCGTGGTGGTCATGCAGCAAGGACGCATCACCGGCGAGCTCAGCCACGGCGAAGCCACCGAAGAATCCATCCTCGCCCTCGCGATGGCCGACGACATCATCGGCGTCAGTACCCCCGGAGCCACCTCATGACCCTTACCAGCCCCCCTTCCCCGGCCGTCAAGGGGCCGTCGGACGGTGCGGCCGCCTTCCGGCCGAAGCTGCTCGCCGGGATCAGCGGTCAAAACATCAGTCTCGTCGGCGCACTCGTCCTCGTCCTCGCGCTGTTCGGTGCCCTCAACGACAACTACCTGAGCATGTCCAACATGCAGGTGATCGCCGAGGCGGCCACCATCACCGGTCTGCTCGCCATCGTGCAGACCGTCGTGATCATCTGCGGCGGTCTCGACATCTCCGTCGGCTCGCAGGCCGGTGTGGCGTCCGTCGTGAGCGCGATGGTCTTCACCAGCACCGGAACCAACGCCTTCCTCGGCATGGCGGCCGCCGTCGCGGTCGGCCTGCTCGTCGGCGCACTGAACGGCCTGGTCATCGTCTACGGCCGCGTCAATCCCACCATCGCCACCCTGGCCGGCCTCGCCGCGTACAAGGGACTCGCCCAACTGCTGTCCGACGGACGGGCCCAGGGCTATGTCCTCAACGACGACGTCTTCATCTTCCTCGGCCGCGGGAAGATCGCCGGCCTGCCCGTCATGGTCTGGATCCTTGTCGTCGTCGCCCTGAGCGTCCATCTCCTGCTCCGCTACACCGACATCGGCCGCAACATCTACGCCATCGGCGGCAACGACACCGCCGCCCGCCTCGCCGGCATCAACATCAACAAGTACTTGATAAGCGTCTACGCGCTCATCGGTGTCGTCGCCGCGATCGCCGGAATCCTGCTCACCGCCCGTACCGGGTCCGGCCAGCCCACCTCCGGCAGTGAAGGGCTCGAACTCAAGGCGATCACCGCCGCCGCACTGGGCGGCGCGGCTCTCAAGGGAGGCAAGGGCGGCATCGGCGGCACGCTCCTGGCCGTAGCCCTCCTCGGAGCCCTCGAGAACGGGCTCACCGTCCAGGGCATCAACTCCTTCTGGCAGAACGTCGCCCAGGGCGCACTCCTGGTCGTGGCCGTCGTCATCCAGCAGCGCCGCAGCGGCGAACGCGCGGTGGGACTTCCCGGCTGACGCACGCGGCGCAGCCGCACGACCCGCCCCAAGGGTCTCCCAAGAGAGGAGGAACCCTCCCTCGGATCACCTACGCCCCACACTCATCGATTTACCTAGCAGCCTAGTTGTCAAGAAGGGTTTGACGTGACGTTCTCTCACCGCCGCACACCTTCGGACCGCACGGACTCCGCAGCGCAGACCGACGGGTTCACCCGTCGCAGCGCGCTGAGGGGCCTGGCAGCGGCGGGATTCCTCGCCATCGCAGGTGATGTCTTTCTTGCCGCACCCGCGCATGCCGCCACGGCACCGCCCGTGATCCCGCCCCTGCCCGAGACGGTCTCCGGAGTACGGACCCCGCTCGTGCCCGTCACTTCCGGATGGCGCTGGACGTCCAGTCCTCCGGCATCGTTCTGGGCGTCGGGGACCGACACCTCGTCGTGGCACCCGCTCGACGTGCCGGGCGAACCGGCACTTCAGGGCGAGACCGTACCCTCGGACACCGAATGCGCGTACTCGGTCGAGGTCGCCGTTCCGGCGGACTTCGCCGGCAAGCGCGTCATGCTCCGTTTCGACGGCGTATACAACTATGCCCGGCTGTGGGTCAACGGAACTGCCGTACGCACCCACGACGGCGGCTTCACCACGTGGTACGCCGACATCACCTCCCTGGTGACACCGGGCCGCAAGGCGGTCGTCACCCTCGGCGTCACCGACCGGCCGACCAGCATCGCCGGTCAGTCCGACTACGCGCACCACATCATTGGCGGCATCCTGCGCGATGTGACGCTCGTGGCCCTCCCCGCCTCCCACCTCACGAGGCTGCACGCGGACACGACGTTCGACAGTGGTTACAAGGACGCGACGCTCACGGTGACCGCGGCCGCGGCGATCAAGGCCGGGCAGAGCGGAACTGCCGTGCTCACCCTCACCGATCCGGCGGGGCGGCCGGTCACGATCACGCCGTCGAAGATCACTCTGACCGGGGCGGAGACCCAGCAGCAGGCGGTGATCGCTGTCAGGTCCCCGCTCAAATGGGACGCGGAACACCCCCACCTGTACACCCTGAAGGCGACGTTCACCGCTGGAGGCGTCTCGCAGACGGTGACCCGGGCGATCGGATTCCGCCAGGTCAAGGTCGAGGGCAACCAACTGATCGTCAACGGCAAGCCCGTGCACCTGCTGGGCGTCTGCCATCACAGCATCACGGAGAAGCAGGGCCGTTCGACGAACCCGGACATGGAGGAGCAGGCCGCCCGGCTCTACAAGGAGGCGAACTGCAACTTCATCCGCACCTCGCACTACCCGCCGACACCGGGCCTGCTGGACTGGGCCGACCGCCTCGGACTCTACGTCGAGGTCGAGGCACCCGTCTGTTTCCAGCAGAGCACGGTCGACGACCCCGCCTATACCGAGCAGTACATGACGCAGTTCGCCGAGATGATCGAGCGCGACCGCAGCCACCCCAGCGTGATCGAGTGGTCGGTGGGCAACGAGAGCGGCATGGGGCGCAACTTCGCCTCGGAGAACACCTACGCCCATGAGACGGACCCCTCACGCCCGACGCTCTTCGAGGACATGGGGCAGCGCAACGGGGGAGACCAGACCGACATCTACAGCGGTCACTACCCCAACCTCCAGAACGCCAACGGCAACGCCGGCCAGCCCATCCAGTACGGCGAGTTCGCCCATGTGCCGTGCTACAACGTGGCCACGCTGAAGGAGGACCCCGGGGTGCGCGACTACTGGGGCCACAGCATCGCGAAGCTGGCGGCCAAGTTCCGTGCCACGGACGGAGTCGTGGGCGGCGCGATCTGGGCGGCCATCGACGAGGTGTTCCACCTGGCCAACGGGCCGGTGGGATACGGCGAGTGGGGCATCATCGACCTGTGGCGGCGCCGCAAGCCCGAGTTCTGGCTCACCCAGAAGGCCTACTCGCCGGTGCAGATCGCGGACGGGGTACTCACCGGCCTGACCCCGGGCGGGGCGATACCGGTGTCCGTCATGAACTGGCACGACCACAGCAACCTCGGCGAACTTACGGTGAGCTGGCAGACAGGCAGCAGATCGGGCACCCTCCAGGGAGTCGACATCGCGCCCCGGCAGAAGGGCACTGTGACCGTCCCGGCAGGCGCCTGGTCGGCGGGCGACACTCTCCGGCTCACCTTCCGGCGTGGCACGGCACTCGTGGACGACTACCGTCTCTCGCTCAACACCCGTGCGAAGCCCTCCTTCCCGTCCGACAGCGGCACCGTTCCCACCGTCGGCGAGACCGAGGGCACCATCACCGTCACAGGTGTCGACGCGCCGTTCACGGTGGTGTTCGACAAGCGCACCGCACGGCTCACCGACGCATCCGCCGACGGCACCGTAATCCTCACCAGCGGCCCGGATCTGGTGATCTCCCGTGCGGTTCCCGGTCAGTGGGCGGGAGCGTCGGCGAGTGCGCGTACGGCCGACGGGCAGGTGGTCGTCACCCTGAAGGGGCGCTGCGGCGCCATCGACACCACCTTCGAAGTGGCGGTCAGCCCCCGCGGGCTCCTGACCACGACCTACACGCTCGCCAACCCTCCCTCCGGCCAGGTCAGCGACGTCGGCGTACGGTACGTCCTCGCCGACGGCACGGACACCCTCAGCTGGCAGCGGGACGCCCAGTGGACGGCGTACCCCGACGACCACATCGGCCGGGCCGCCGGCACCGCGACCCGCGGTCGGGCTGCCGGCGCCGACGGTTACCGCACGAAGCCGGACTGGTCGTGGGCGCAGGACACCCACAGCTACTTCCTGTTCGGCAAGGACGGCGCCGCACACTGGACCAATGACTTCCGCAGCACCAAGGCGCAGGTCAGGGTTGCCAGGGCCACCACGGGGAAGACGGGCCCGGGTGTGCAGGTCGAGTCGGATGGCACCGACTCGGTCCGGATGGCACCGATCGAGCCGGTGCTGATCGACGACTCCTCCCCGGACATCGTCTACACAGGTGCCTGGACCCACGCGGACGCGAGTGCGGACTACACCGCCGGTGATCTGTTCGGAACGGAGTCCTTCACCGATGCCACAGGGGCGGCGGCGGAACTGACCTTCACGGGCACCGGAGTCGGACTGTACTCAGCCCGGGCGGACAACCTCGGCATGGTGAGGATCTCGGTGGACGGCAAGCCCGCGGAGACGATCGACCTCTACGGCCCCGGCAAGGTTCCGGCTCAACTCGTCTTCCGGAGCGCATTGCTGGCGTATGGCCGGCACACCGTAAGGGTGGAGTGCACCGGCGACAGGAACGCCGCGTCCAAGGGGGCCTTCGCGCTCGTCGACGCGTTCCAGGTGGTGGATCCGGTCATCGACGACGCCTCGGAGAAGGTCGTCTACACGGGGTCATGGACGCATGCGGACTCGGAGACGTGGACGGACGGGGATCTCGGGAGCACCGAATCCTTCAGCAGAAGCACAGGTGACACGGCGACCGTCAGGTTCTGGGGCACCGGAGTCCGTGTTGTCTGTCCCAAGGGCCCGAACCAGGGAATCGCCGAGATCTCCGTCGACGGCGGGACCGCCACCGAGGCGGACCTCTACGCACCGGGCAAGCAGTTCCAGCAACGGGTGTTCGAACGTACCGGTCTGGCCGAGGGCGAACACACCGTCCGCGTACGGGTGACCGGCCGCAAGAACGCTGCTGCCACGGACGTCCATGTGGTGCTCGACGCGTTCGAGACGCTGACGAGCGACTCGTTCCCGAGCCGGGCTCCCGGAGTCGCCCTGATCGTCAGCGCCCGCATCAACTACCCGGACCTGGCCTGGGGCAACTACATCGATCCTGCGATCACGCTGCCGGCCGGCTGGAGCGGCACGGCTCGGGTGCGACTGCTGCCCTGACCGCTCCCCGGGCGGCATCACTGTCCGGGACTTCCGGCCGGAGTGCAACAGCCCGGACAGTCGTCCGGGTCGCATCACAGCCCGAGGTCGTGACCGGTCTCCGCGAGGTGGTCGGTCATGGCCTCGGCCGCACGGTCCCCGTCGCCGGCGGCAATTGCGTCGGCGATGCGCCTGTGCGCCTCGACGGTGGCCTGCTGGCTCACGCCCCGGCGCGCCCGCCCGTGGTAGCTCGCCCTGCGCGAGTCGAGCAGGATCCCGTTCATCGCCGTGAGGACGAAGGAGAACAGGCCGGATGCCGCCAGTTCCGCCACTGCCTGATGGAAGGCCAGATCCGCCGCGATGAACGCCTCCCGGTCACCGGCAGCGCCGCCCATCCCGTCCAGTGCGCGAACCACTTCCGTCATGGAGCCCTCACCCGCGGCGACCCGGGCCGCGGCCCGCCGTGCGAGCTCGGCCTCGATCACGCGCCGGGTGTCGAGCAGGTCCACCAGATCCATCGAGTTCTGGCTGAGCCGGAAGTCGATGATCTGCTCCAGGACAGCGGGCGCGGGGATCGCCACACGCGCACGCTTTCCCTGGCTGGAAACGAGGACACCGCGCGCGACCAGCGTGCGGATCGCTTCGCGCACCGCAAGACGGTTGACGCCGTGCCGCTCGGCGAGTTCGCCCTCGGCCGGGATCTCGTCACCCGCGCGCAGCCCGCGCAGTTTGATCTCGCCGATGATCTCCTGCGCCACGTGGTGGCTCAGCGTCGTCCGCACGATCGTCATGCGCCCACTCTCTCACCTCTCCGGAAGCACGGTCCGGGCCGTCTTCCGGTTTCGAACCACAGATTCCTTGGCAGCCTAGCTGCTAAGTTCGGTCGTGCTCGCATCGGAGCGGCACGCCGAACGAGGCCCAGGCGGCGCGGAATTGCCCGGCCGCCACTCTGTGGGCTTCGTGACCACCTCGACGGCACCCCGCGCCACGCGCGGAACGGAGGACCGACATGAATGACCTGACCGGCGAAGTAGTACTCGTCACCGGTGCTGCTCGTGGCATCGGCGCCGCCGTCGCCACCACGGCGGCGGCCGCCGGCGCACAGGTGGGCCTGCTGGACATCGACGGCGACGGCGCACGGGAGACCGCGCGGCTCATCGGCCCGGCGGCGGGCTGGGCGGCATGCGACATCACCAGTGAGGACCAGGTCCATGACGCGGTGTCAGCACTGCGTGAGCAACTCGGCCCGGCTACGGGCCTGGTCAACAACGCGGGACGGAACTCCTACGCCGACGTGGTCTCCATGACCACCCAGCAGTGGGACGAGGTGTTCGGGGTCGACCTCAAGGGGGCGTGGCTCATGGCCAGGGCCGTGCTGCCGGCCATGATGGGCCGGGGGCGGGGCGCGATCGTGAACATCGCCTCCATGCACGCCACGATGACCTGCCCCGGCATGTTCCCCTACGCCTCGGCCAAGGCGGGTCTGGTCGGTCTGACCCGCAGCATGGCCCTGGAGGTGGGTCCGAAGGGCATCCGGGTCAATGCGGTCAGCCCCGGATACATCGAGACCGATCTGCTGGCAGAGTACTTCGATCAGGAAAAGCCAGAGGTCCGGGAGGAGGCCGTCTCCAAGCACATCCTCGGCCGGCTCGGTACCCCCGACCAGGTCGCCTCCGTGGTTGCCTTCCTTCTGTCCGACGCCGCAGGCTTCGTCACCGGGGCCGACTGGGCCGTCGACGGAGGCGTGTCCGCCCGGTTCGCCTGAGGTGCGAACGCAGCAGGGGCGGCGGCCGCGCTCAGAGCATGGCGGTGCGGGAGCTGCGGGTGTTGGTGACCGTCACGGTCGCGGTGTCCGAGCGGTAGCGGTCCTCGGACCATTCGACGGGAGTGCCTTGGGAGTCCGTCGTCAGGCGCCGCTCCCTGAGCAGCGGGAAGCCCTCGGGGACTTCCAGCAGCTTCGCGTCCAGTGTGTCGGCGGGTACCGCGTCGAACGTGTGCCGGGCGGAGTGCAGATCCACGCCCTGCTCGGTGAGCAGGGCGTAGATGGAGCCGGCGTCCAGGTCCGCGGAGATCAACGGGCGGCCCACCGACTCGACATACGTCATGCGTTCCAGCATCGCGGGGCGTCCGTCGAGCAGACGCAGTCTGACGAGCTGGACCGCGAGGTCGTTCGGGTTGATCTGCAGGGCCGCGGCGATCTCCGGTTCGGGGCGGCGCAACGCGATCTCCTGCAGCTGCTGGCCGGGGGAGTGGCCGGTGAGTTCCGCACGGCGGGTGTAGGACAGGAACGACTCGAACGGCTGGGTGGGGACGGTGTCCAGCACCACGGCCCGCTTGCCCTGGCCGCCACCGATGAGTCCTTCGTCCCGCAAGGTGGCGAGGGCCTGCCGGACCGGTCCCCGTGACGCCGAGAACTCCTCGCAAAGCTGCGACTCGGACGGCAACGACCCGCCGACCTCAAGGTTCCCGGAACGAACCCGATGACGGAGTTCGGCTGCGATGGTCCGGTGCAGAGGGGTGGCCATGGACTTGACCCTACAGGTTTTGCTCCCGCCGCTCCGGTCTCCGGTCAGCCGGTCGTCCGCGCCCTGCCAGGCATTGAACAGCCTCTGCATCCCCTGTTCACCCAGAGTTTCGCTCCAGCCTCGAAAAGATGTCTATACAGGTGACTTACTCGCTTGCAAGTAATCATGACGGATTGGGTTGACGCGATGCCTGGGACGATCTCCGACGGACCTCTCGACGTCCACTACGCCCGCTGGGACGGCGTCGACCGGCCGTTCGCACTGGTGGCGACCACCACCCCCAGGTCGCCGGGTGAAGGCGAGGTGCTGGTGCGGATCGACCTGGCCACGGTGTGCGGCAGCGACCTGCACACCGTGAACGGCAAGCGGCCCTCCCCGGTTCCGGTGCTGCTGGGGCACGAACAGGTGGGCACCGTGCTGGCGGTGGGCCCGGGATCGCCGTCGTGTGTGGACGGCACCCCGGTGGTGCCGGGGCTGCGGGTGGTGTGGTCGGTCACCGCCTCCTGCGGGTCCTGTCCGCGCTGCCTGCGCGGCCATCCGCAGAAGTGCCGGGAGCTGCGCAAGTACGGGCACGAGCCGCTGGACGAACGGGCCCCCCTGACGGGTGGGTTCGCCACCCACTGTGTGCTGCTGCCCGGGACCGCCATCGTCGCCGTACCCGATGAACTGCCGGACGCGATCGCTGCTCCGGCATCCTGCGCAACCGCCACCGTGGCCGCGGTCATCGCCGCCGCCGGCCCCCTGGAGGGGCGCGAGGTGCTGGTCACCGGCGCGGGCATGCTCGGCCTGACGGCGGTGGCGATGGCCGCACTCGGGGGCGCCCGCGTGACCGCCGTCGATCCGTCCCCGGCCCGGCGGGTGCGCGCCGGACAGTTCGGGGCCGCCCGGGTGCTGGACGTGAACGAACCGCCGGGCCCGGCCGACATCGCCCTGGAGCTGTCGGGCCGCACGGACGCGGTCCGGACGTGCCTGTCCGCCCTCGACGTCGGCGGCACCGCCGTGCTGGCCGGCTCGGTCTCCCCGGCGGACGCCGTACCCATCGACCCCGAGTGGCTCGTGCGCGGCCTGCGCACGGTCACCGGTGTCCATAACTACCGCCCTGCCGACCTCCATTCGGCCGTGGCGTTCCTCGCCGCCCGCCATGCCGCCCACCCCTTCGCCGACCTGGTGGAAGGGGCTCATTCCCTGAAGGATCTCGGTGCGGCCGTGCGGGCCGCGCAGGGAGCGGATGCTCCGCGTCAGGCCGTTCTGCCGCGACTCGGCTGAACCGGCCGCCCCCGCGACCGCCGGCCACGGAACGCGTGACCCCCGGTGCGGATGAATATCACGCAGCGCGTCGATGGTCCGCGTGAACTCCGCATGACTTGTCGACACAAGCTATTGCCGCCCGCCGCACTGTCTGCCGGCGTCTGCGGCACAGGCCCCGAAACGGGCACCCACCACTCGGTCTCCGTATCCGCACAAGGCGGACCCGGAGGCTGCGCTCCCAAGGAGAAACACATGCCGGACAACAGTCTGGACCGACGGAAGATACTGACGGGCGGTGTCGCCGCAGCTCTCGCGGTCGGTGTCGCCGGCCCGGCGTCAGCCGCGAGCGGCGCGCCGCTCGCCGCGGACGACACCGCCCCGCTGTGCGCCGCCGTCCTGGAGTACGAAGACCCCTGGACCAAGGCCCTGGGCCTGGCCGAACTGCTGCGGACCGCGGGCTTCGAGGTGGTGCCGCTCGACCTCACGCTGGCAGCCGACGAGCAGCCTCAGCGGGTCGACCTGATCGCGTTCGGCACCTTCACGAACAACAGCGACGACTACCTCGACTACGTCGCCGACCAGGCCGATTCCCTTCGCCGGTTCGTGGCCGACCGAGGTGTCGTGCTGGACCTGGCGCAGTCCGACCAGTACGGCGCCGCAGTCGCCTATCTGCCGAGCGGTGTGTCGGCCGTGCGGACCGACGCCGACTACGACACGATCCACCCGGTCGACGCCGGCCACCCGCTCGTCAAGGGGCTGCGCGTCAGCAACGGCCGGCTGTTCACCGGCCGGAACGCCAGTCCGCGGGTGAGCTACGAGACGGTGCAGCGGTGGAGTTCCATGCGGGTCCTGATGGCCTGCTCCGCCTCCGGGTTCCCGCCCGCGCTGCTGGAGGGCCGGTTCGGGGCCGGCCGGTTCCTCGTCACCAGTCTGACCGTTGACAAGATCCGCAACAGTGCGGGCGTTGTGGTGCAGCCGGCCGATGCGGTGGCGGACAGCGAGGCGTTCTTCACCGCGCTGGCCGGCTATGTCGCGTCGGTGCGCAGCGGGACGGCGCCCGCCGTGGTGCCGACGCCGATGCCGCCCGAGCAGCCGGTCGGGCCGATGGTCGGCCACACCGAACCCGGCAACGCCCGGATCTGGGCCCGCCCCGGTCTGGACCCCTCGCTCTACTCCCGCTGGACCTGCGCCTACCGGGAACTGGACGGGAAGGGGAACAAGGCCTGGCGCACCGTCACCACGGCCGTCGAACCCGGCAACGACAACACGCTCATCGCCCAACTGCGGGGACTTGCCCCCGATACGGCGTACGAGTTCACCCTCACCCCGGTCAGGGAAGCGGCGGGCTTCACGCCGATGACCGGCTCCTTCACCACCTCGCCCGACCCGGACAGGCCCTCCGTGGTCACCATGGGGATGGGCTCGTGCGGCCCGTCGGTCCCCGACCATGTATGGACGGCGATCATGGACGAGGGCTGCGACAGCTTCGTCATGCTGGGCGACACGCCGTATGTCGACAGCTCCGACCTGGAGGTGGCCCGCCGGAAGCACCGCACGTTCCTGGTGCAGCCGGAGATCTCCCGGCTGGTCTCCTCGATGCCGGTCTGGGCCACCTGGGACGACCACGACTTCGGCGGCAACGACTTCCACGGCGACTACAAGAGCAAACGCCAGAACCGCACCGCCTTCGTCAACTACCGCGCCAACCCCAGCTTCGGGCAGAGCGCGGACGGGAAGATCCTCAAGCAGCGCACGGACGGCGAGGGTGTCTATACATCCTTCCGGCGGGGACCGATCGAGGTCTTCCTGCTGGACCCGCGCTGGTTCAGCCGTACCGCACCGAGCTGGGCCGACAGCACCCAGGTGACCTGCCTGGGCACGGTGCAGTGGGACTGGCTCCGCAAGGAGCTGAGCCGGAGCACGGCCCCGTTCAAGGCCATCGCCACCGGCATGATCTGGGACGACAAGCAGAACGCGGAGAAGGACGACTGGGCCACCTACTCCTACGAGCGGGACGCGATCTACGACTTCATCGCCGCGGAGAAGATCCCGGGCTGCTTCCTGATCGGCGGAGACATCCACGTCTCCCGTGCCCTGAGCTACGGCCCCCGTGTCGGCTACGACCTGTGGCAGTTCATTGTCAGTCCCATGCACGACAGCACCATCCCGAGCCTCAACGTGCCCAGCCCCTACCTGGTGCACAGTGCCGTCGAACCGCACGTCTTCCTCAAGCTGGTCGCCGACACCACGCTCGACATGCCGACCCTCACGGCGACCTGGATCAACCGCGACGCCGAGCGCCTCTTCGAGGTGACCCGCACCGCGGCCGAACTCGGTCACACCTCCTACCCGAGGCGTCCTGTGCACACCCACCACGGCCGGGACGAGAACCCCGGCGGCGGACGCGGACACAGCCACCGCTGAGTCGCACCCCCGGCCCTCCCGGCCCTGGCCGCGGGGGCCGGGCAGCTCACTGCCGACTCACAGATGAACAGTTGGCAACCTGTCGATACAAGTGTTGACCGGGGTGGCTGTGGCTGAAACGTTGGCCACAGCCGCCCCGGCGAGCGACTCCCCCCACCCCGTACATCTGCCGCAACCTTCCCCGTGCTGTCCTCGAACCCGGAGTTCACCGTGCCCGTCCGCCCTTTCACTCTTGCCACTTCGCTCGCCGTTGTCGCCATGCTGTCCCTGAGCGCCTGCGGCGGCAGTTCGGACGCGGCCGAGTCCGCGACCTGCCCCGGCGGCAAGATCCGCTTCGGTGTGGAGCCCTTCGAGGACCCCGCCAAGCTCACCCCTGCCGCCAAGGTCCTGGCCGACGCCCTCGGTGAAAGCCTGTACTGCGAGGTGGAGTTGACCATCACCGAGGACTACTCCGCCGAGGTCCTCGCCATGGAGAACGGCAAGCTCGACATCGCCATGTTCGGCCCCCTCGGCTACGTCTTCGCCAGCGGGCGGGCCGAGGCGGAGGCCATCGCCTCGTTCGGTGACGGCAAGGGGAAGGTGTCCAGCTACACCGCCGGCATCTGGGTGCCGAAGGAGTCCGCCGTCAAGACGGTCGCGGATCTCAAGGGCCACTCCCTCGCGCTGGCGTCCGTCGGATCGACGTCGGGCGACGCCCTGCCGCGCCAGGCGATGCTCGACGCAGGCCTGAAGAAGGACGACGTCAAGGTCAACTACGCCGGAGGCCACCCGGAGGCCCTGCTGGCCCTCGCCAAGGGCACGGTCGACGCCGCCGAGATCAACTCCCAGCAACTGGCGAGCGCCACTGCCGCCGGAACCTTCGACCCGTCCGGGTTCCGGCAGGTGTGGGGCTCCGACCCGATCCCGAACGACCCGATCACCGTCCGGGGCAGCCTGGACGCCGAGTTCAAGAAGGCCGTCACCGACGCCCTGCTGAAGCTGCCGCCGGACAAGGTGGGCAAGATCGGCGCCCTCCTCGACGTCGACCCGCCGGCGCCGCTGGTCGCCGTGGACAAGTCCACGTACCAGCCGCTGTTCGACCTGGCCGCGGCCCTGAACCTGACCGAGAAGGACGTCTGATGCTCGCCCTGTCCGGGATCACCGTGCGGTACGGGGAGCGGCAGGTGCTGCACGGGGTGGACGTCGACGTCGCCCGAGGCGAACTGCTCGCCGTACTCGGGGCCAACGGCTCCGGCAAGTCGACCCTGCTGCGAGCAGCCGCCGGCCTGGAACCGTTGGCGGCAGGCACCGTGAGCATCGACGGGAGGCCGTGCGCGCCGCTGGACACCGCCGTGGTCTTCCAGCACATCCACCTCGTGCGCCGGCGTACCGTCCTGGAGAACGTGTGCGCCGGTGCCCTCGGCCGGCTCCGGCTGCGGCACTCGCTCATCCCCGCCCTGTTCCCGCGCGCACTGCGGGAGGAGGCGATGGCCTGCCTGGACCGGGTGGGTCTCGCCGACCGGGCGCACGACCGCGCGGGCAGCCTCTCCGGCGGCCAGCAGCAGCGCGTCGCCGTGGCCCGTGCCCTGTGCCAGCGCCCCCGTGTGCTGCTGGCCGACGAACCGGTGTCCGCACTGGACCCGGCCGCGTCGGAGCAGGTACTCGCGCTGCTGGCCGAGCTCGCCCACGAAGCGGGCCTGGCCGTCCTCGCCGTCCTGCACCAGCCCTCGCTCGCCGCCCGCCACGCCGACCGCATGGTCGGCCTGCGAAACGGCCGGGTGGTCCTGGACGGGCCACCCGGCCAGAACGTCGACGCCCTGTACCGGGCCGCGGTTGTGGAGGCCGTTTCATGATCGATCTCAACGAGGTGCGGACGCTTCCCGTCCCCGCGAAGCCCGCCCGGACACGGGCCACGGCCGTGGGAGCCGTGGTCACCGCCGCGGTGGTCACCGCTCATGTCATCGCGTGGAACACCACGGACATGTCGTTCGGCGCACTGGCCGAGGGCTGGGGCGGCATCGCGGACTTCCTGGGCGACGCGATCCCGCCCGATCTGAGCTGGGAGGTCCTGGAACCCAGCCTCAACGGTGCTCTGGTCACCCTGTGGATCGGGTTGCTCGGCACGACGTTGTCCGTGCCGTTCTCGCTGCTTCTGGCACTGCTCGCGGCACGCGGGACCGCCCCCTCGACGACGGTCTACCAGGCGGCGCGCTCCCTGCTGTCCTTCCTGCGCGCCGTACCCGACGTGGTCTTCGCCCTGATCTTCGTCACCGCTGTCGGGCTCGGGCCCTTCCCCGGCGTACTGGCGCTGCTTCTCCATAACGTCGGTGTGATGGGCAAGCTGTGGGCGGAGGCGCTGGAGGACGCCGACCCCGGTCCGGTGCAGGCCCTGCGTTCGGCGGGGGCCGGCCGGATCCAGATCGCGGCGCACGCCCTGCTGCCGACCGTGACACCCCAGCTGATCGGACTGCTGCTGTACCGGCTCGACGTCAATGTGCGTGCGTCGCTGGTGCTGGGACTCGTCGGCGCGGGTGGGATCGGCTTCCTGATCAACCAGTCGATCAAGCTCTTCCAGTTCGACGAGATGCTGACCCACATCCTGGTCGTGCTGGTCCTGATCGTGGCCGTCGACCGGCTGTCGGCATGGGTACGGCAGCGCCTGGCCTGACCGCCGGCCGTGACATCCGCGGGCCACGGACCGCGGTTCGCGGAAGGCCGTCAGGCGTGGGGAAGCGGCTCAGGCATCGGTTCCACGCGCGAGCTGGCGCCGGAGGCTGAGAGCGAGATGCTCCGTCATGGCCTCGGCGGCGCGGTCGGCCTTCCGGCGCAGCACGGCGCGCACGACCCGCTCGTGCTCGGCCAGCGTCGGATCCTCGGTTGCCTTCATGTTGCTGAGCCGGAAGATGTGCAGGTGCGAGTGGAGCCGTTCGACCGCATCGGCGAGCAGGGGCCGATGCGACGCGGCCGCGAGCGCGTCGTGGAAGCGCTGGTCCAGGACGGCGAAGTCGCGGTAGTCCGCGTAGCGGCCCGTCGGTCCCGGAAGCGTCCGCATCTCCTCGACGATCCGCTCGATCGTGTCCAGCTGTTCCTCGGTGGCGTGCGTCGCGGCCAGGGCCGCGGCCCTGGGCTCCAGGAGCAGCCGCATCTCGAAGAGCTCCTCAAGTCCCTGCTGGGTCAGCAGTTCGGTCGCGCGGTAGCCGGAAAGAGACCGCTTGACCACCAGGCCGTCCGCTTCGAGGCGGGCCAGGGCCTCACGAACAGGTGTCGGTGACACCCCCAGGGTCCGCGAGAGGGCATCGATGCCGACGCGGGCACCCGGCGCGATCTCATGGTCCATGACCATGGCCTTGATGCTCTCGTAGACGCTGTCCGAGAGCACCTGTCTGGCAGGTTGCGCGGCGGGTGACTTGCCGCCCGGTTCCTTGAGCCCGTCGGCGGAACGGTCCTGCGTGGGCATCCGTTCTCCTGTTGCTCGGGACCTCTGGGGACAGTCGTAGTTTAGCCAGCCGGGAGTGGGGGCCGTGGCGAACTCCGAGGTGGGGCGCTCGTGAGCACGGAAGGCCGGGAGCCGGCCACCTCGGCCGGCCCCGGCTCCGCCACGGAGGGCGGGGCCCGGCCGGTCACTCCATGAGGAACACCTGCTCCATCGACGCCCATCGCTCCCCGGCCGCCGCCTCCGCCACTGGCTTCTGGCACGGATCGGTGAGCCGCCACCACGCCTGCGTGGGCTCGTCCGCGGCCATCAGGGCGAGGTCGGCCGCCAGATCGTCGCCGTGGTACTCGAAGTAGGCGAAGAGCCGGTCGCCGAGGAGATGGATCGAGTAGTTCGTGATGTGACAATCGCGCAGACGGTCCAGCACCGGCTGCGGTACGCGGCGGTGCAGTGCGCGGTACTCGTCGAGCCGCTCGGGGAGGACCCGGATCACCTGGGCCACGCGCCTCATCCCGCATCGGCCTTCGTGGCCGCGCGGTCATGGATGATCCGGATGATCTGTTCGCTCATGCGTGCGTAGTCGTGGTCGTTGGCGACCTCTCCGCGAATCCGGTGATCCGCCATCACGACGACCCGGTCGGCCAGCGTGACCATCTCCGGGAGGTCGCTGCTGATCAGCAGAATGGGCAGACCGTTGCGGGCCAGCTCCCACAGGAGTTCGTGGAAGGCGTGCTTGGTGCGGACGTCGACGCCGACGGTCGGCTCGTCGACGATGAGCAGACGGGTGTCGGCAGCGAGCCACTTCGCCAGGCTCACCTTCTGCTGGTTGCCTCCGGAGAGTTCGCCGGCGGTCTGGTCGAGTCCGGAGACGCGGATACCCAGACGGTCGACGAGGTCCTGCGCGATGCGGCGCTCCTCGCGTGCCGGGACGAAACCCAGCACCCGGGCCAGCCTGCTCCATACGGTCACCGTGATGTTCCGGTGGATGGGCTGTTCGAGGAAGACACCTTCCTCCTTGCGGTTCTCGGTCAGGTAGCCGATGCCGTACCGGTGGAGCGCCTGCCGGGGCGAGCTGATCCGGGCGGTCCTGCCGTGCACCCGGATCTCCCCGCCGGTGCACCGGTCCAGGCCCAGGACCGCTTTCACGAGTTCGCTGCGGCCGGCACCCACCAGGCCGTACAGACCGACGATTTCGCCCGGGTGCACGTCCAGGCTGATGTCCTCGTGCCCGTCCGCGGTCGAGAGCCGGTCGAGCGAGAGGACCGGCGCCGCGCCGGCCTCGACGACGCGGGGTGACATATGCGCCGCCGAGTGGGCGCGGCCCACCATCAGGCCGACCACGTCGTCGTGCGTGTGATCCGCGAGCGGCGAGGACTCCAGCACGGACCGGCCGTCGCGGAGCACCGTGACCGTGTCGCAGACGGCGAAGACCTCTTCGAGCTTGTGGCTGACGAACACGACACAGGTGCCCCTGGCGGTCAGGCGCCGGACCACATCGAACAGCCGCTCCGCCTCCTGCGGCGACAGCGAGGCGGTCGGCTCGTCGAGGAGCAGCACCTTGCTGTCGGTGTAGAGCGCCTTGGCGATCTCCACCAGTTGCTGCTGCGCCACCGACAGCTCGCGGACGGGCCGGTGCGGATCGATGTCCAGGCCGAGTTCGGCCAGACAGCTGAGCGCCGGTTCCGTCATCGCGGCACGGTCGACGAGGCCGCGGCGTGAAGGAGGGCTCTGCAGGGTGATGTTCTCCGCGACCGAGAACCCGGGGATGAGGTTGCGTTCCTGGTGGACGACGCCGATGCCGGTACGGGTCGCCTCCAGCGGAGAGCGCAGCCGGACCTCGTCGCCCCGCCAGAGGAGTTGACCGCCGTCGGGGGAGTGCACCCCCGTCAGGACCTTGATCAAGGTGGACTTGCCCGCCCCGTTCTCGCCCAGCAGGGCATGCACCGAGCCCGCCGTGAGCCGCAGTGCGACGCCGTCCAGCGCCCGTACTCCGGGAAAGACCTTGAGGATGTCCCGGCAGTCGAGAAGGACGTCGTTCATCGCGCACCTCGCGTGTTTGTCAGGGCGGTGTTCGTAGCGCGGCCGGAATCCACCGGAGTTGACGGCACACGCCCCTGCGCCTTGCCCTTCTTCTCCAGACGCGTCTGGTGCATGCGCCCACCGACCACGGTGCTCAGCACGACGAGGCCGATGAGGAAGTTCACCCAGCTCGGATCCAGCGAGAACTGCGCCCGCGCGGCGTCGATCAGACGCATCACGAAGGCCGCCAGCACCGTTCCCAGTACGGCGACGGTGCCGCCGTTGAGCGCGACACCGCCGATGATGGGCGCGGCGAAGCTCGGCAGGAGCCAGTCCCCGCCGACGCTGCGGTTGACGCCGGGCAGCGAGGCCGTCGCGGTCAGCGCGGCTATGCCGACCAGCAGCCCGGACACCGTGTGGGCGAGCACGATCTGCCGGTCGGTGGAGATACCCGAAAGCCTGGCCGCGAGCGGGTTCCCGCCGGCGGCCAGCAGCCGGCGACCCGCTGTGGTCCGGTACATGAAGGCCGCGAGCAGGACGGCCGAAGCGAGCGCGACGAGGAAGACCAGCGGAATGTTCAACGGGGCCGCCCTGCCGAGATCCTTGAGAGTCCCGGAGTAGCCGTCGACGGTGCGCGTGCCGGCGAGCCGGTACTGCGCCCCCAGCAGGATCGTCATCGTGCCGAGCGTGACGATGAAGCCGTTGATCCGTGTCGCCACGATGAACAGTCCCGTCACCAGGCCGGTCAGGGTGGCCGCAAGGACGCCCGCCAGTACGGCGACGGGCGCCGGGACACCGTGGTCGGCCATCAGCACGCCCATCAGGCAGGCACTGAACCCGCCCAGGGCACCGACCGCCAGATTGAGCTGTCCGACGCACAACGCGACCATCTGGGCGAGGCCGATGAGAATCGGCGTGGCCAGGTACTGCAGAAAGGTGCGCACGGAAGGGCCGTCGAAGAACGAGCCCGACGAGGCCACCCCGAGGGCGGCGTACCCGATCACCGCGACACCCAGCAGCGTCGTCGTGGTCGAGTGGGCGAAGCGACGCAGGGCGGCGCCGGTCCGGGCTCCCCGATCGTTGGTCGTGGTCATGTGGAGCGCACCACCTTGCGATAGGACACGACGGTGCGCACGCGATCGGCCGACAGGGCCAGCAGGAGAACGCAGCCGAGGTAGATGTTCAGGCTTTCGAGACCGACGCCCAGCAGGTCGAGGCCCTTGCGGATGACACCGACCAGGGAGGTTCCGAGCAGCGCTCCGACCACGGAGACCACACCACCGGTGAGCAGCGTCCCACCGAGCACCGCGCCCAGGAACGACGGCAGCATGAAGTCGTCACCGATGGACGCGCGGAAGGTTCCGGTTCCGACGGCTGCCATGAATCCGGCGAGGGCGGCCAGCAGCCCCGACAGGGCGTGAGCGAGGATGATCCGGCGGCCCGTGGGAATCCCGGAGAGCTCCGCCGCCGCCGGATTGGCACCCGTGAGCAGCAGTTCCCGGCCGAGACGGGTGCACCCGTACAGGAAACCGAGACCGGCCAGCGCGAGCACGGTGAACTGGATCATCTGCGGGACGGCGGGGGAGCCGCACACCGGACCGACGCAGATGTCGGCCAGCGAGTAGGAACGGAGTTCGGCCAGTCCCGACGGCCTGGTGGTGAAGGCCGCGTTCTCCGTGAGCGCCGAGTACAGCAGGGAGACCAGGCCCATCAGTGCGAAGTCCATGGCCAGCGTCACGACGAAGGAACTCACACCGGTGCGCGCGATGATCCAGCCCGCCAGTGAGCCGATGGCCGCGCCGGCCAGCAGACACAGCAGCAGCCCGAGCGGCAGGGGCAGGCCGAGCCGGTCGTACCCGAACCCCGCGAACAGCGCCCCGAAGGCGGCCATGCGGCCGACCGCCAGATTCATGTGCCCGACGGACAGGGCCACCATCTGCGCGAGAGCCACCACGGTCAGGGTCGCGATGTCCCGCAGGAGCGGGAAGAGCACCAGACGTTCGTCGAGGAAGGCAGGCCGCAGAATTCCGAACAGGGTGCACAGGGCGAGGACGAGCACCAGCAGACCCAGCCGTTGGTTCACCCAGAACGGCAGCTTGTGGGGTGTGTGCGGCCCGGCCGGTGGTGCCGCGGTCTCCGGTTCGAGACCGGGAGGGGCGACAGGCGATGTCACTGCACCCTCCGGTTGTCGATGGCGTCCATGTCCCAGTCGATGCCGATGCCCGGCTCGTCGGGCGCGACGGCCATGCCGTCGCGGACGGTCATCTCGGTGCGGGTCACGGCACGCAGCTGGGGGATGTACTCCACGAACCTCCCGTTGGGCACCGCGGCGACCAGACTGACGTGCAGCTCCATCAGGAAGTGCGGGCAGACCATGATGTTGTGGCTCTCCGCCAGGTGCGCGACCTTCAGCCACGGTGTGATGCCGCCGATGCGGGCGGCGTCGACCTGCACGATGGAAGCGGCCCGCGTCTCCAGGTAGTTGCGGAACTGCGTGAGCGAGTACATGGACTCGCCGACGGCTATCGGAACCCTTGTCGCGCGTGCCAGCTGCGCATGACCGCCGATGTCGTCGGCCGGCATGGGTTCCTCCAGCCAGTACGGGGTGAAGGGCTCGATGGCGGAGGCAAGTTGGAGGGCGGATGAGATGGTCTGCGACTGATTGGCGTCCGTCATGATGTGCAACGACGGACCCACGGCCTCGCGTACGGCACGCATCCGCTCCGCGTCCTCGGCGACGTGCGGCTTGCCCACCTTGATCTTGACCCCCGCCCATCCGGCCTGCTGGGCACGGAGCGCAGACTCGACCAGATCGTCGGGGCTCAGGTGGAGCCAGCCGCCTTCCGTGTCGTACACGGGCACTTCGCGGCGATGACCGCCGGCCAGGCGCCACAGGGGCTCCCCGGCCCGTTTGCAGCGCAGGTCCCACAGAGCGGTGTCCACCGCGGCGAGCGCCAGGGAGGTGATGGCCCCGGTGGTGGTGGAGCGCGTCGAGGCGAACAGCCGTTGCCACAGCCCCTCGACGTTGCGGGCGTCCTCGCCGACGAGGAGGGGCAGCAGATGGTCCTGGAGCAGCGCCAGGACCGAGGACCCACCGGTCCCGATCGTGTAGGAGTAGCCGGCTCCCCGGAGACCGTCGGTGGAGGTGATCTCGACGAGGATCGTCTCCTGCTTGACGAAGGCCTGCACCGCGTCGGTGCGGTCCGTCTCCACTGCGATGTCGGCCAGCAGGGCCGTGGCGGTCGTGATGATGCTCATCGTGCGACGTCCGATTTCTTTAGTGCGGTGGCGGCAGGGTCAGTTGCAGCTGAGGACGTCGTCCGCGAACTGCTTCCTGAGCTGCTCGGTCTTGGCCTTCCGGTCGTTGTCGTAGGTGTCGACATTGGCCTCGGTGACGACGAAGGAGCCGGAGTCCACGGTCTGCCCGGGCTTGCGTACGGTGCACTGCCCGGTCTGCAGCAGCGCCAGCGCCCATGCGCCGATGTCGGCCTGTGCCACCGGGTTCTGTACGACGGTCGCGGTGACCGAGCCCTTACGGATCGAGCTGAGGATCTTGGCGTCGTCGTCGATGGCGACGACCTCGGCCTTCGAGCCGGTGCTGCTGACCGCGTCGGCGGCGGCCACCGCAGGGTTGTAGGCGGTGGCGACGATGCCCTGGATCCTGTTCCCCTTGGCGGCGAGCAGGTCCGAGACGGCCTTCTGCGCGGTCTGGAGGTCCTTGTCGATGTCGGTGATGGTCTGGAGCAGTTCGACCTTGCCGCCGGACTCGGAAACCGCCTTGGATACGCCCTTCATCCGGAGCTGTGTGTTGGCGTCGACGTTGTTGCCGGTGAGGTGCACCAGAGTGCCCTTGCCGCCCATCGCGTCGATGGCGGCGAGGGTCGCCTTGTACGCGGCGAGCTCGACATCCGTCGACAGGCAGAAGGCGGCCTCGTTCCTGCCACCGGCCGGACACGAGCCCAGCGAGGCCACCGCCAGCCCCTGCGACTTGAGGTCGGCGAACGTCGTGTTGATGTCGGTCGGCGAGACGCCGAACACACCGAAGGCGTTGTAGCCACGTGCCGCCAGCGTGGACAGCAGGTTGTTCTGCTTCTGCTGGTCCCATTCCGCCGTCTCGTCGAAGGCCACGTCGCCGAGTCCGTACGCCTTCTCGGCTGCCGCCCCGGCAGTCTTCCACGGCTGGAAGTACGGGTGGGCCCCACCGGGGACGAGCGCCACCTTCGTACCGGACCCGTCTGCGAGCTCGGCCCCGCCGCCTGCCCTGCCCGACGCCCGGGGCCGGTCGTTCGAGGGCTCACCGGAGGTCTTCACGGTGCAGGCGGTGGACGCCAGTAGAACCGCAACGGCGAGAACTCCGGGCACCACAGATCTGGTTGGGAGACGCATCTCCACCACCCTCTTCAAAATCAAATAGGAAATTGATGAGGCGATGGTTGACCAGTCGAATCACCTCGTCAAGACCCACGGCGCGATCCGTTTCGGGGGCGACGTTCGCCTCCTACCCCTTCAGGCGCCCAAGTTCCGTACCTGCGTGGTGAGTACGAAGAGGTTCATGGCGTCGAGTCCCTGCGTGACCCTCGCGTCGCTCCTGGGTGGTAGTGGTCCTGGGGTGCGGGGGTGAACCGGTGAGGCATGTGGAGCGTGACCGTGAATCGTATAGGAAACATTGGTCGAAGTCATTGACAGGGCACGCCCGTACCCGCTGCACTTCTGCCCAGGCGCCGCCTCGCAACCGCCGCACCCCCACGATTCGAGCACCGCTGCCCCAGAAGGAGCCGCAGTCCATGTCCCGTCGAACACCTGCACAGCACCCCGCCCAGGACGACGCCGGGATGTCGCGTCGCGGCGTACTGCGCGCGGCCGCTTCGATGACCGCCCTGCTCGCGCTGTCGTCACTGCCCGAATTCACGGCCGGCGCCGCTGCGGTATCGCGCTCTGACGCGCTGTCGCTCGTGCCGGAGGGCGAGGCCGTGACGCTCCGGTACTCCCGCCCCGGCGCCGAGGACCGGATGACCGAGGAGGGCCTGCCCATCGGGAACGGGCGGCTGGGTGCTCTCGTCACCGGCGACCCCTCGCGCGACACGATGGTCCTGGCGGACGCGACACTGTGGACCGGTCATGCCAATGCCGCACTCCAGTCGGACGGGCAGTTTCCCTACGGCACGGGCGACTTCGGTACGTTCGGGACGCTGGCCGAGACGTCGCTGGAGATCCCGGCCCACAGCCTCGGGACAGTCAGCGACTACCGCCGCACGCTGGACATGAGCAACGGGCTGGTCACCGCCTCGTACCGGACCGGTGGTGTCACCTACCGGCGCGAGATCTTCTCGAGCCACCCCGATGATGCAGTGGTGATCCGGCTGACGCAGAGCGGCGGCGGATCGTACACCGGGTCCCTGACCCTGTCCGGGACCCGGGGCGAAACCGTGGCGGCGAACGCGGGCGCCGCGGAGGTGTCGTTCTCGGCGGCACTGCCGAACGCCCTGAAGTACACCACCGTGGCAAAGGCTGCGGGGACCGGCGGCACCGTGTCGGCGGCGGGTGCGAAGGTGACGTTCAGCGGCTGCTCCGAGGTGGTCCTGATCGTCTCGGGCGGCACCAACTACAAGGCCGACCCGACCGTGGCGTACAAGGACACGTCGCTCGTGCCCCTGGACGTCGCCCGCACCAAGGCGACGCGGGCGGCGGCGGCCACCGGCACGGCGCTGCTCGCCACACACGTAGCCGACTTCCAGCGCCTGCAGCAGCGGATGGCCGTGAATCTGGGCACGTCGTCGGCCGCGCAGCGGGCGATGGACACGCCCGACCGGCTTGCTGCCCGTGCCGCCGCCGGCTCCGCGCCCGATCCCGAACTGGAGGTTTCATACCTGCAGTTCGGCCGCTACCTCACGATATGCGGCTCCCGCGGAAGTCTTCCCACCAACCTCCAGGGCCTCTGGATCGACACCAACACCCCGTCCTGGATGAGTGACTACCACAGCGACATCAATGTCCAGATGAACTACTGGCTGCCCGACCGTGCGGGATTGCCCGAGTGCTTCGACGCGTTCACCGAGTACTGCCTCGCCCAGCTGCCCGGATGGCAGGCGGCCACCAAGAACCTCTTCCAGGACTCCCGCAACCGATTCCGCAACACCTCGGGCAAGGTGGCGGGCTGGACCCTGGGCATCTCCACCAACATCTGGGGCGGCAACGGCTGGTGGTGGCACCCGGCCGGCAACGCGTGGATGAGCAACTCCCTGTATGAGCACTACGAGTACACCCAGGACGCCACGCACCTCGCCAGGATCTACCCGCTGCTCAAGGGAGCGTGCGAGTTCTGGGAGTCGCGGCTGATCACCACGACCGTGCCCGACCCCGCGACCGGCGGAACGAGGCAGGTCCTCGTCGATGACCACGACTGGTCACCGGAGCACGGACCGCAGGACGCACGTGGAATCACGTACGCGCAGGAACTGGTCTGGCAGCTCTTCCGGAACTACCGCGCCGCAGCAGCCGCACTGGGCAAGGACGCCGCCTACGCCGCCACCGTCGCCGGACTCCAGAGCAGGCTGTACCTCCCGGAGGTGAGCGCCACCAGCGGCTGGCTCGAGGAGTGGATGAGCGACGACAACCTCGGCGAGACGACGCACCGTCACCTCTCCCCGCTCATCGGCCTCTTCCCCGGCGACCGCATCGCCATCGAGGACTCACCGGCCGCACTCGTCACGGGCGCGACCAAGCTGCTGGAGGCGCGCGGCATGGCGAGCTTCGGCTGGGCCAGCGCCTGGCGGGCCATCTGCTGGGCAAAGCTGAAGCACGCGGACAAGGCGTACGAGCTCGTCCTCGACGTGCTGAGGCCGTCGGTGAACTTCAGCAACGGCAGCGCGATCAACCTGTTCGACCGGTACAGCTTCGGCAGCAGCTCGGTGTTCCAGATCGACGCCAACTACGGCACGCCCGTGGCGATGATCCAGATGCTGGTGCAGTCCCGTCCCGGACGGGTGGAGTTGCTTCCGGCCCTCCCGGGTGCCTGGGAGGCCGCCGGGTCCGTCACCGGAGTAGGGGTGCGCGGAGGCTTCACCCTGGACATGCGGTGGAAGGACGGCCAGGTCACCGAGGCGACGCTGCGGGGTGCGGCGGGCCGGTCCACCGATGTCGTCTTCGGGGAGTGGAGCAGCCACGTCACGATCCCCGCCGCCGGGTTCGTCACGGTCGCACCACCCGCTCAGCACTCCGTGTTCCAGCTGGTCAACCGCAGGTCGGGCAAGGCGGTCGACGTTCCCGGTGCTTCGACCGCCAACGGCACCGGACTGATCCAGTACACCCCGAGCGCAGCCGTGAACCAGCAGTTCCGGTTCATCCCGGTGGGCTCGGGGCAGTACGAGATCTACACCACGCACGGCGGCACACCCCTCATCTGGGCCGTCTGGGGCGGCGTCTCGGAGGCAGGCGCGAAGATCACCACGTGGACGCCCGAGCACAGCACCAGTCAGCAGTGGACGATCGCCGACGCAGGCGACGGCTACGTCACCCTCACCTGCGTGCGCAGCGGCAAGGTCCTCGGCATAGCCGGCGACTCGGCCGCCGATGGTGCGACGGTCGAGCAGCAGGAGGCCGACGGCGGCACGGGCCAGCAGTGGCGGCGCGTCGGCCGGTGAACTGACAAGCGACCACGCCGGCGGCAGGTGGGAGCCGGGCCCGACGGCCCGGCTCCCACCCGGAGTGCTACTTCCGCACGCCCACCGCGCGGATGATCTCCTGCTTGACCGAGCCGCCCCTGTCGTCGGCGGCCGAGGCCCGGACGGAGATGTACCGCGCGTCGCTCGGGACCCGCACGGAGCCGGTCCACGTGGCGGACTTGCCGCGTACGCCGTCGAGCTCAACGGACTTCCACGTCGCGCCGTCGTCGAAGGAGACCTCCAGCGCGGAGCCGGTGATCCTCCCGGTGTCCGGGGCTCCCTTGACGTACTCGGAGAAGATCCCGAGATCCAGCCGCCTCCCGGCCGGTACATCACCCCGGATGTCGGTGTCGACGTCGAAGCCGAGGTTGAGGAGCGGCAGATACGTCCACCGGTCGGCAGGCGTGGCCGACGACTTGAAGGTCCACTCGGAGTGGCCCTTCAAGGAGAGCCCCCAGACGTCCGGATCCATCGTGGTGTCGGTGACCACCCGGAAGTCCTGCTCGGTCGACTTGACGTTCCGGGCGTACGCCCCCGAGCTCTTTCTGCGGTCGACCTGCACTCCGTCCACGTAGACCTCGGTGAACTGGGTCAGTGACTTCTGGTTGTACACCTCGCCGAATCCGGTGTGGTCCGGTCCCGAGTCGCCCCAGCCCGGCGTGTTGAACTGCAGGTCGTTGCCCGCGCGCTGTTGGCCCCAGCCGAGGCCGGTACCCAGCCACGGGTGCCAGACAGGCTTGAACCAGTCGACCCCGGTGCGGATGCCGCCGCGGTAGTGCACGATGCCGCTGCGCTCCTCGAAGACGCCCGGGCCGCTTGACATGGACTCGTGCCAGTTCTTGCCGGGGCCGGAGCTGACGTAGTCGGTGCGCTCCGCCGGGAACTTGATCTTCTCCTGGAACCCCAGCCCGACGGGGAACGCGTCGGTGATCGAGTAGCGGAACTCGCCGCCGTCGGCAGCCTTGGTCGCGTGGAACTTGTTCTTGACGACGGCCAGTTCGCTCTTGGCCGGCCGGTACGTCAGGTCGGTGGGGATCGCCCCCGGGTATCCCTCCGTGAGGTCGTAGACGAACGGCGTGAACTGGGTGCCGGTCAGTTCCACTTTCTGGCCGAGCCGAGCAGCCTCGATCAGGCGCGCCCCGTCCTGCGCGTTCACTGTCGCGCTGTACAGGGGCCGGGTCTCCCCGTCGTCCCCGCTGAAGTCGGCCATCAGCCGTCCGGGCGCCTCGTCGGTGACGAACAGGGCCTCGGCGCCGGCGTCACGGGCGTTCTGGGCCAGCTCGACGGTCGTGACCGCGCCGGTATGGCGCACGACAACCGCCTTGCCCGCCACATCCTTGCCGGCGTAGTCGCCGGTGGATCCGGCACCCGCGTCGACCAGGGCCATGCGCTTGTTCCCGGTGAACATGTCCGATCCGTACTGCACGGCGGTTTCGCCGAGCCGTGACCCGCCCGTCTCGACATCGAGCTGAGGGCGGCCGAGCCGCCAGACGGTCCGGTACTCGAACGTGCCCGTGGCGGGCTTGCGGGTCGGCGCGGCGAAGATGCTGTCGTACTTCGGCGGGACCTGCGCGCCCCCGGAGAAGGTCGAGCCGTTCGCGGCCCGGCTGAATCTCATCAGCAGCTGACGGGTCTGGGTCCGCTGGTCCACCTCGGCCCGGATCTCCCGCAACTTCGTCCCGTCGAGGGTGACTTCGCGGTCACGGTCCATGGTGACCTCGGGCTCGGTGAGCAGACCGAGGCCCAGCGAGTCCTTGCCCCTGCTGCCGCGCACGTCGAGGAAGGTCGACAAGGTGTACATGCCGGGCTGCAGCCGCAGCTCGAGCGTGCCGGAATCGCCGACCTGGGCGGGGAAGGGGTCCGAGCCCTTGGCCAGCTGCTTCACGGCGAGGTTGGCGGCGGATGCCGCGCCGTCCCGGTCCTTGACGTGGACGGTGAGGGTGTAGCGCTCGTTCTCCTTGGTCAGTCCGAAGGCCGTGTGCGCGACGACCGTGTCGCCGTCCTTGGCGAGGATCCGGCCGGAGGTGGCGCCGACGGCTGCGGCGGTGCCGTCACCCGTGACGGTGGTCTGCGCGGTGCCGTGTGCCGGCACGGTGAGAGTGGAGTCGGCGAGGGTGACCACTCCGGCGGGAGCGCTCTCGGCCGTCAGTGCCAGGGTGACCGGCCGGTCGGAGGAGTTGGTGTAGGTCAGCGTCTTCGTGACCGGCTTGTTCTCCTCGTACGGCCAGCTGATGAAGCCGAGATCGGCGCTGCCGGTCGCGGTGATCTGCGCGGCGATGGCGGACGGGACGTCCACCCGGCCCGCACCCACCTCGTACGACGTGCCGCCGATCTCCTTGGACGTGCTCATCAGCCCGTCCTTGAGCTGCTGTCCGCTCCAGTCGGGGTGCTTCTCGGCGAGCAGCGCCGCCACGCCCGCGACGTGCGGGGTGGCCATGGAGGTGCCGCTCATCGATGTATACGGGCCGCTGCCGCTGACGAGCTGCGAACGGGCCGCGAGGATGTTCACGCCCGGCGCGGACAGGTCGGGCTTCAG
This sequence comes from Streptomyces sp. NBC_00464, assembly GCF_036013915.1. Classification (NCBI taxonomy): domain Bacteria; kingdom Bacillati; phylum Actinomycetota; class Actinomycetes; order Kitasatosporales; family Streptomycetaceae; genus Streptomyces; species Streptomyces sp. NBC_00464. Next base: position 8,229,953 of record NZ_CP107899.1, read on the forward strand.
CGCGTTGTCGCCGAGACGCGGCCCCTGACTGGAGAAGGCGGCAAGCCGGTCGGCGGAGTCGACCGCGCCGATCGTCAGCGCGGAGTCGGCCGCGCCGGGGGAGCCGATGGTGCCGGGGTATCCGGAATTGCCGGCCGCGATCACGAACAGGGCACCCGTGTCCGTGGAGAGAGAGTTCACCGCCTGGGCCATTGGGTCGGTGCCGTCACTGCCCTGCGACGATCCGAGGCTCATGGAGACGATCTTGGCGTGTACGTCCTTGGCCGCCCACTCCATGCCGGCGATGATCTGGGACTCCGTGCCGGACCCCTGGTCATTGAGAACTTTGCCGACGGCGAGCTCGGCGCCGGGCGCGACGCCCTTCTCCTTGCCGTCGGATGCGGCGCCACTGCCACCGACGGTGGACGAGACATGCGTGCCGTGGCCGTGCCGGTCGGCGACCTCCTGGCCGTCGATGAAGCTCCTGGTCTCGCTCACCCGGTCCGTGAGATCGGGGTGGGTCAGGTCCACGCCCGTGTCGAGGACGGCGACCTTGACGCCCTTGCCGGTCAGCCCGGCCTCCCAGGCTGCGGGGGTGCCGATCTGGGCGTTGCTGGTCTCCATCGCGGCGTCGACGCGTGCGTCCAGCCAGATCTTCTCGACGCCTCCCGACAGACGCGCAGCTCCTGAAGTCGCGCCGCGTGCCCCGGGGGTGGCGTCCGATGCGACCGCGCGCCAGAACTCCCCGGACCCCGACGCCTTCACGGCCGCGCCCCCGATGCTCGGCAGTCCTCGGACCTGACGGGCTCCGCGGGGCGTCGCGCTCCGGGCGTTCTTCGTGTACGTCACGATGAGCGGGAGTCCGTCGGACGACGGGTCTCCGAGCCCCTGTTCGAGCAGAGCGGTGACGTCGAACAGTTCGGCGTCGAGGACGCCTGACCGGAGGTAGGGCCGGGCCTCGTCAGGTATGACAGTGATCCGCCCGTCGGATATCTCGCTGCGAACCGCTCCGGTCGCGCCCTCGGGACGCTCCACGGCGACCGACTTCCGGCCCGCTCCGAGGTCGGTCACGGTCACCTGGTCGCCGGTGACGAGAGTGACGGTTCGCGCGGTGCTGGGTGCGTGCAGGGGCGGCGCGGCGCGTTCTGCGCCCGCATCCCTCGTCCCCAACGCCCCGGTTGCGAAAGCCTGTCCTGCCGGCAGCAGGATGAGCGACAGCCCTGCTGCGAGCAGCCGGCGTCTCCGCCTCGCGGATAATCTGGTCATGGTTGACTCTCCTCCGCGCACCCGGTGATGGGTGGTGCCGGGTGCTGCGAAGAGTTTTCGCGGTGGTGGATGGTGTGTCGACCTGTCGGCCCTGACGGATGTCCGCCCTGACGGGGACCCGTCAGTTACGGCTGCGCTGTGCGGCATCGCCCTACGGGCGGTTTCGGCGGTTGGTGAGCGTGCCGGCCGAGTCCCGGGCCACGCCCGGTTGAGACACGGTCAACTCGGCTGCGTCACATGGCCCGTTCCTCCGCCGTGTCGCGGCTTCACTCCGCTGCGTGCTCTCATCACGCGTTTGGGGGACTGTGCTTGGTGTACGCGTGGTCCAAGATCGATTGCATGAGAACCTCCTTGATCCGCCGTGCGTCTGTTGCGGCCCTGGTGCTTGCGGCGACGATGGCTCCCGTGGTGGCGGCCCGGCCGAGCGGCGCCGATCCGCGGTCGGACACGGCCGCCGCGCGGTCCGGTCCCGCCGCGAAATCCCTTCTCGGGGCGAAGGCCCGGTTGCTGGGCGAAAAGATCGTTCCGTACAAACTCGCCTTCCGGGGCACGACGGTTGGCGGGCTCTCCGGCATCGACCGCAATCCGTGCACGGGCGAGTACGTCATGATCAGTGACGATCGTTCGAATCTTCAGCCCGCCCGCTTCTACACCGCCAGGATCGGGCTGGACGGCGCCGGTGTGCACTCCGTCGACTTCACCGGCACCCACCCGTTCCTTCAGCCGGACGGCTCGCCCTACCCGCCGGCGAGCGTCGGCGACGGGAAGGCCGTGGACCCGGAGGAGGTGCGGGTGGACCCGCGCAGCTGCCGGTACTGGTGGGCGCAGGAAGGCGACCGGCCGGCGTCGTCGAGCCAGCCGGTGATCCAGCCGTCGATCCAGTTCGCCAACCGCCTCGGCGCCTACCGTGGCCAACTGCCACTGCCGGCCAACTACGAGGTCACCCTGGACGATCGGGGCCCCCGGCGGAACAAGGCCGTCGAAGCGTTCACGTTCGGGGACAGGGACCGCGTGGTGACCAGCGCCGTCGAGGGGCCGCTGCTTCAGGACGGCCCGGATCCCACTCTGGAACACGGAGCCCTTGTCCGTGTCACCCAGCAGAGCCGGGACGGCCGGGTGCTCGGACAGTTCGCCTACCCCGTCGAAAGGATCTTCGCCGAGTCGGACCCGTCCAGCCCGTGGCCGCCGGACACCGGGGTGCCCTCGATCCTCGCGTTCCCCGATGACCCCAGCCGCTACCTCGTACTCGAACGGAGCTGGGTGGCGGGCTCGGGCTACAAGATCCGCCTCTACGACGCCACCACCCGTGGGGCGACCGAGGTACAGGACATCGACTCCCTGGCCGGCCGTCAGGTTCTGCCGATGCGCAAGAAGCTGGTCGCCGACTTCCATGACCTGGGCCTGTCCACGGTCGACAACACCGAGGGTATGACCTGGGGCCCGGCTCTGCCGGGCGGCGAACGGAGCCTGCTCCTCGTCAGCGACGACAACTTCGCCGACGACGCGGTCACCCAGCTTGTCGCACTCGGCATCCGCACCCGCTGAAGCGAGCGGTTCCACCCCGGCTCAACCGCCGAGCGGCTCCCGCCTTCTGCCTCGTGCGCCCGGAAGTCTGTCACCGGAGATACCTCAACGGGATGTACTGAGGCAACGCAGGGCAGTTGATGGTCCGAGGGCAGGTCGTGGCGCCAAGTCGGCGCCGCGACCTGCTCTGTAGCCCAGAACTGTTTCTCGGCAACCCACCCCTGGCGGCGGAGAGCAGGTCCGCGGCTGAGCTCTTGCCCGTTGCCTTCCGTCTCACGGCGCCCGCAGCAAGTCGGGCGCCGTCGGCATGTTCGCACACGCGTCGTCGGCGGCGGCGCGAGGCATGCACATTGAGGCAGTCGACCTGGTCGTCAACGTCAACCCGCCGGCCGACGCCCGCAGGACGGCCCGCGTGCGCCGCTGGCTCGCCCTGCACTGCCCGGCGCGGCGGCCAGAAGGCGGGGCGCGTGACCGGCGCACGGGAGCGCGGCGTGATCTGTCCATGCCGGAGAGTCTGCGGGCGCACGCCGGCGGTTATCCGGATTTGCTCGGGTCGTATTCAGTGATACTCGCACAATAGGGGCACGGGGTGGCTGAATATTTCCGTTGAGGGCGGGTTGGCGTGTGTCTTGGGAGACCCGCTGCCTGGTTGGTTCCTTGGGTGTTGGTAAGTAATGGGCTGGATTTGCATCTTCGGCCGTTGAGGGTCATCTATTGTGATTGGGGTGGACGGGGTAAGCCAGGAAACTCTGGCGCGCCCGTCGGCATGGCATCGGTATCTCAAGGTGAAACGTATTCCCGCCATGCGTGGCCGATAGTGCACCGCGAGGGGTGGGCGGGTCGGTGGCCTGGGTGCAGAGAATTGATCTCCGCATGCATGCTTCTGATGAACATGTCGTGGAAAGCGTGAGAACAAGTCAGGGGGCGGTCATGAGCAATCCTTTTGATGACGAGTCGGAGCGGTTCGTGACGCTGGTGAATGGTGAGGGTCAGTACTCGCTGTGGCCGGCGCGCATCGATATCCCGGGCGGCTGGAATGTGGGCGGGCCGGAGGGATCGCGGCAGGAGTGCCTCGATGCGATCGAGGCCGCATGGACGGACATGCGGCCCACCAGCCTGGTGCGGGCGATGGAGGCCGGCACAGGATAGAGGCGTCCCGATCATGGAGGCCGGCACAGGACAGAGGCTTCCTGATCGAAGAAGGTGTCGCCGGCCCCTAGTGGGCCGGGCGGGTTCCGGCACTCCTTCTGATCGAGTTTGCTCGAATTAGAGCAAACTCGATCAGGGGAGCGTGGTAATCGGTCGTGCCTCGCCCGTAAGTTCTCATACCTCATTCCTGCGGCTGTCGTGAATCATCGGTGGACCGTCGCATGGATCGTCCCTGATTCGTGAAGACAGCGAAGTGCCTTGCCGGGTGCCTGAGTCGGCAAGGATCCCGGCGCTGCCTGATGCTCCGGGTGCCGTGATGTACCTCTGCGATTTCACCGGCCCGTTGTCGGTGATGGATGCAGCACCGGCATGCCCGGCTTCGGCCTGCCTTCTTTCGTCCCCAAAAACTCTCCCCAAAGGTGTGACTCGGCATGCGCGAAAACGGCTCCCTCCCCCCGCACACGGTTCCCGAAGAACCCTTTGGGATGACAACGGCTCAACAGGGCGTCTGGTACGGACAACTGGTCGACCCGGACAGCCCGAAATACAACATCGGGGAGTGCTTCGAGATTCGGGGAGACCTCGACGAGTCGTTGTTCGCCGCAGCGCTGGACCGGGCTGTAGCGCTGTGCGACAGCCTCAACGTGGAGTTCGTCGTCAGCGACGAGACCGTCCGTCAGCGTGTCGTCCGTCGCTCCCCGGCCGGAATCAGCCGGCTCCGCGTGCTCGACCTGTCCGAGGCCGAGGATCCCGCCGGGGAGGCCGAGCGCTACCTGGCCGACGACATGGCCGCCGCCCACGGGCTCGACGCCCCGCACCACCACTTCGCCTTGCTGCGTCTCGGCCACCGACTGCACTACTGGTACGTGCGCTTCCATCACATAGTCGTCGATGGCCTCGGCGGTGCCGTCTTCGCCCGCACCGTGGCCGACCTCTACGGGCGTGCGCTGCGAGGCGAGGACCTCGCCGAAGCCGAGCTGCCTGCAGCACCCCTGCGCGATCTCATCGCCGACGAGACGGCCTACCGGGGCTCGGACCGGTACGAGGCCGACCGTGCCTACTGGACGGGCCGGTTCGCGGACCTGGTCACCGACCGCAGTACGGACCCGGCCGGTGCCGGGGGCGAACCGGACGCTCAAGGGGGCCGGGCGCTCATCCGCCGACGCAACGACGCCCCGCCACCTGCGGTCCTCGACGGGCCGGACACCCGGCTGCACACCGGCGAATCACTGCCTGTCGCCGTCCTCGACAGCCTGCGCCGACTGGCCTCCGCCCACCGCACCACCTGGAGCGCCGTCCTCGTCAGCGCGGTCGCCGCGTACGTCGGCCGGGTCACCGGAATGCAGGAGGTCACCGTGGGCCTCGCCTCCAACGGCCGGCACGGCGGGCTCCGGCACATCGTCGGCATGACCGCCAACATCCTGCCGCTACGCCTGACCGTCGCCTCCGACATGACAGTCGGCACCCTCGTCCGGGCCGTCGCCGCCGAGATGCGCGGCGCCCTGCGCCACCGCCGCTTCTCCCGTGAACAACTCGCCCGCGAACTGAACATGGCCGACGGCGCGGCCCGCCTCACCGGTGTCGTCGTCAACATCATGGGCTACGACTACGACCTCGACTTCGCCGGCAGCCCAGGTGCCTCCCGCGTGCTGTCCATCGGGCCGGTCGACGACCTGTCGCTGTTCGTCTCCGAACGGGCAGAGGGCAAAGGGCCGTTGATCGGGTTCGACGCCAACCCGGAGCTGTACCGCCCCGAGGACGTGCGGCTGCACCAGCAGGCTGTCGTCTCCTTCCTGACGGCTCTGGCCGACGCGGACGCCGACACCTTCCTGCGCGACCTGCCGTTCCTCGACGAGACCACCGCCGAGGTCCTGCACGCGCAGGGGCGCGGGACCGCCCTGCCCGTGGAAGCCGTGGCCGCGAGCCTGCCGGAGGCGTTCGGTGCACAGGCACACCGGACGCCGGACGCTCCGGCGGTGGTGGACGGCACCGTCACACTCTCGTACCGGGAGCTGGCGCAGACGGCGAGGAGTCTGGCGAGTGCTCTGACAGGCTGGGGCGTGGGTGCCGAAGACGGCGTCGGCGTCCTCGTGGGCCGTTCGGCGGCCGTGGTGTCCGCCACGCTCGGCGCAGTCGGCGCGGGAGCGGCGTACGTACCGATGGACCCTGCCTGGCCGGCCGAACGGCTCGCCCGCGTGGCCGAGGCCGCCGACGTCCGTGCCCTGGTGGTCGACGAGGCCACTGCCGGGACACCCTGGGTGCAGGAGATGGCCACCGACCTGCCGATGATCGTCGTCGACGCCCTCGGCGGTGTCTTACGCGGCGCTCCGCCACGACCGGGCGCGGTGCCGTGCCTGACCCGCGGTGAACGGCTGGCCTACGTGATGTTCACCTCCGGCTCCACCGGCCTGCCCAAGGGCGTCGGCGTCACCCATGCCGATGTCCTCGCGCTGGCGGCCGACAACACCTGGAAGGACGGCGTGTGCGACGCGGTGCTGCTGCACTCCGCGTACGTCTTCGATGCCTCCACGTTCGAGATCTGGGTGCCCCTGCTGAACGGCGGCCGCGTGGTCGTCGCGCCCAGTGGTGTCGTGGAGGCACGGGTGCTCCATGACATGGTGCACCGGCAGGGAGTCACCGCGCTCTTTCTGACGACGGCGCTGTTCAACGTGGTGGCCGAGGCGGATCCGACGGCGTTCGCCGGGCTGCGCATGGTTGCCGCGGGCGGTGAGGCCGCGACCCCGGACCTGATGCAGCGGGTGGCCGCCGCCGCGCCCTCGACGCTCGTCCTGCATGTGTACGGCCCCACGGAGACCACGACCTTCACCGCCCGCCACGCGGTCGCTGCCGGCACCACGGGTGCGCCGCCCATCGGCCGGGCCCTCGACGGGATGAGTCTGTACGTGCTGGACGACTCGCTCGGCATGGTGCCGCCCGGCGTCGTGGGGGAGCTGTACGTGAGCGGGCACGGCGTCGCCCGCGGCTACCAGGGGAGTCCCGCGCCGACCGCCACCCGGTTCGTCGCCGACCCGTACGGCACACACGGTGGCCGCATGTACCGGACCGGCGACCTCGTGCGCTGGACCGCCGGCGGCGACATCGAGTACGTCGGGCGCGCGGACGGGCAGATCAAACTCCGCGGGTTCCGCATCGAACCGGCCGAAACCGAGAGCGTCCTGCTCACCGACCCGGATGTGCACGGCGCCTGCGTCGTCGTCCGCGAGGACACACCCGGCGACCGCCGACTCGTGGCCTATGTCGTGCCCGCCCCCGGCGCCCGGCCGGACGGTTCAGCCCTGGCCCGCCGTGTCGGGCGCGCCCTGCCCGCGTACATGGTGCCCTCCGCGTTCGTATCCCTTGACGCGCTGCCCCTCAACGCCAACGGCAAGGTCGATCGCCCGGCCCTGCCCGCCCCTCGCGCCGTCGCCACCACGGGCCGCGCACCGCGTACCGCGTACGAGGAGGTCCTGGCCGGCCTGTTCGCCGACGTCCTGGGCGTGACCGCGGTCGGAATCGACGACAACTTCTTCTCCCTGGGCGGCCACTCGCTTCTCGCCACCCGCCTCACGGGACGGGTGCGGACCGCCCTGGGCACCGAACTCGGCCTGGGCACGCTCTTCGAACACCCCACGGTCGCCTCCCTGGCCGCGGTCCTGGACTCCACCGCAGCGGCCCGGCCCGCTCTCGCTCCGCAGCCACGGCCCGACACGGTCCCTCTGTCCTACGCGCAGCAGCGCCTCTGGTTCCTCAACCGGGCGGAGGGCCCCGGCGACACCTACAACATTCCGCTCGTCCTCGAACTAGACGGCCCTCTGGACACGGACGCCCTGCGCCGTGCCCTTGCCGACGTGGTCGTGCGTCACGAAAGCCTGCGTACCGTCTTCGCCGAACATGACGGCGTCGCCCGTCAGGAAGTCCTTGACGCGGACGCTGCCGCAACGCTCGTCCCTCTCGTCGTCGAGCGCTCCCCGGCCGAGGAGACGGCCGACGCCTGGGCCGACGAAACGCTGCGCCGCCTGACCATCAGGCCCTTCGACCTCGCGGCCGACACCGCAGTCCGCGCCCATCTGCTCCGCCTCGGCCCGGCCCGCCACGTCCTGGTGCTCGTTCTCCACCATGTAGTCGCCGACGGCTGGTCCCTCGCCCCGCTCAGCCGTGACCTGGGCACCGCCTATCGCGCCAGGAGCGAGGGCACGGGCACGCCCGACTGGGCCCCGCTGCGCGTGCAGTACGCCGACTACGCCCTCTGGCAGCGCAGGCTGCTCGGCGGCGACGACGACCCGGGCAGCCTGGCCTCCTCCCAGCTCTCCTTCTGGAAGGGTGCGCTGCAGGGCGCCCCCGACCTGCTGGACCTGCCTCTCGACCGGCCCCGTCCGGTCGTACCCAGCCATCGGGGGGCCGCCGTGCCCTTCGAGTTGCCCGCCCCCACGCACGCCACGCTCATCCGGCTCGCCCGTACTGCCGGCTGCACACCCTTCATGGTGCTCCAAGCGGCTCTCGCCGTGACGCTCCAGGCGCACGGCGCGGGCTCCGACATCCCGCTGGGCACCGCGGTGGCCGGACGCACCGAGGAGGCCCTCGACGACCTGGTCGGGTTCTTCGTCAACACCGTCGTCCTGCGTGCCGACCTGTCCGGGGACCCGACGTTCCGCGAACTGCTCGACCGGGTCAAGGAATTCGACATCGCCGCCCTCAGCCACGGTGACCTGCCCTTCGAGCGGATAGTGGAGGCCCTCAATCCTGAGCGGTCCGGCGACCACCACCCCCTCTTCCAGACCATGCTGGTCCTGCAGAACCAGGAGCGGGTGGCCCTCGATCTGCCGGGCGTCACCGTCCGCGACAGGTCCCGGCACCGCGGGGGCAGCAAGTTCGACCTGACGTTCTCGCTCACCGAAGTCACCGAAACCGCCCAAGCCACCGAAGGCACCCGAGCCACCGTGGTCAGCGAAGTCACCGAATCCGCAGACAGGCCGGTCGGGAGACCCGCCGAGGCTTCCGGAACAGGCAGACCCAGCGACCCCGAAGGGTGCGCCGCCGAGGACCCCCGGCACGGCGCCGGAGGCATCGGCGGCTACCTGGAGTACGCCACCGACCTCTTCGAGGCAGCCACCGCCCGCGCGCTGTGCGCCCGGTTCGCCCGCGTCCTCACCCTCGCCGTGACCGACCCCGACCTGGCCATCAGCGACCTGGACCCGCTGGCCCCGGGGGAGCGGGACCGTCTCCTGGCCCAGGGGCGCGGCGCGAAGCAGGCGCCGCCCACCCGAACCGCCCCCGAGGCCGTCCGGGAGCAGGCCGTGCGTACGCCACATGCCGTCGCCGTGCGCGACGCGCACACGCGCCTGACCTACGCCGAACTCGACGCCCGCGCCGACGCCCTCGCCACCGTCCTGCGTGAGCGCGGCGCGGGCCGCGAGAACAGGGTGGCCATCGCCGCACCGCCGTCCGTGGACACCGTCGTCGCCATGCTGGCCGTGCTGCGGGCCGGCGCCGCCTATCTGCCCGTCGACCCGCAGTATCCGCCCGCCCGCATCAGTCACATGCTCGACGATGCCCGCCCCGTCCTGCTGCTCACCACCAGCGACGTCCACGCGGGTCTGCCCGCCTGCGACATTCCGTGGCTCGCCCTCGACGGCCAGGCGGCCGGGCCCACGCACCCCACCGGGCCACTCCCGGACCCACCCGGTCCGGCGGATCCCGCGTACGTCATCTACACCTCGGGCTCCACCGGCCGCCCCAAGGGGGTGGTCGTGTCGCACGCCGCCCTGGCGGGTCACATGGCCTGGCTGGCACGGCACCTGTCGATCACTTCGGACGACCGGGTCCTCGCACGCACGTCCTCCAGCTTTGACGCCTCCGTGTGGGAGTTGTGGCTCCCACTGATGAACGGCGCCGAAGTCTGTGTGCTGCCGGACGGCGCCAACACGGAACCCCGCACCCTGGTCTCCTGGATGAGCCGGTTCGGTGTCACCGTCGCCCAGTTCGTGCCGTCCCATCTGACGCTCGTTCTCTCGGAGGCGGCACACGCCGCACCACTGCCCGGCCTGCGCGCCGTGCTGTGCGGCGGCGAGCCGCTGCCGCGCACCCTCGCCGGCGACGTCGACGAGCTGTGGCGGGCCGAGGTGCACAACCTCTACGGGCCGACCGAGGCGACCATCGACGCGACCGCCCACCGTGTGGCCGGCCACACGAACAGCGGGCAGGCGGAAGGCGCGCCGTACGAGACCGTGCCCATCGGCCGCCCCGTCGACACCATGCGCGCCTACGTCCTCGACAGCCGGCTGCGTCCGGTACCACCCGGTGTCACCGGTGAGTTGTACCTGTCGGGTCCCAACCTGGCCCGCGGATATCTGGACCGCCCGGGCCTGACCGCCGCACGGTTCGTCGCCGACCCGTTCGACGGCACGGGCGCACGGATGTACCGCACGGGCGACCTCGTGCGCTGGAACCGCCACGGTCTGCTCGACTACGTCGCACGCGCCGACGACCAGGTCAAACTCCGGGGATTCCGGATCGAGTTGGGCGAGGTCGAGGCCGCGCTCCTGGCATGCCCCGGCGTCACGGCCGCCTGCGCCGTGATCCGTGAGGACAGGGCCGGCGAGCGCCGCCTCGTCGCCTATGCCGTCACCGGTGACCCGCCCCTGCGCCCCGTCACCCTGCGCGATGCCCTCGCCGAGACCCTGCCCCACTACACGGTGCCCGGAGCCGTCGTCATCCTGGACGACCTTCCGCTCCTGCCGAACGGCAAGGTGGACCGGCGGGCCCTGCCGGAGCCGTCAGCGGGATCCGACCCCACCGGCGGAGCGGGACTGCACACCCTCCAGGAGGGCCTGCTCGCCGGAATCTTCGCCGACGTCCTGCAACGGCCCCTCGTGAACCCGCACGACAGCTTCTTCGACCTCGGCGGGCACTCGCTCCTCGCCATGCGGGTCGTGAGCCGCGTCCGGACCGTCCTGGGCGCCGAGATCGCCGTCCGCACCCTCTTCGAGCACCCGACCGTCGCGGGCCTGGCCCGCGTCCTCGACCTGCAGGGCCGCGCCCACCCGCCGGTGGTGCCCGTCGCGCAGCGGCCCGATCCGCTGCCGCTCTCCTACGCCCAGCAACGCCTGTGGTTCCTGAACCGGCTCGAAGGCCCCAGCTCCGCCTACAACATCCCGCTCGTCCTCGAACTCGACGGCGCCCTGGACACGGACGCCCTGCGCACCGCCCTGCGCGACGTCATGGAGCGTCACGAGGCGCTGCGCACCGTGTTTCCCGAACGGGACGGCATACCGCATCAGTTGGTTCTTCCGGCCGACGCGGTGACACCCCGACTCCCCGTCGTGAGCACGGCGCCCGCAGACCTGGAGGCGGCTGTTCTGGCCGCCGTGCGCGAGCCGTTCGACGTCGTCACGGACCCGCCACTGCGGGCCCTGCTGCTGCGCTCCGCGCCCGGCCGTCACGTCCTGGTGCTCGTCCTGCACCACATCGCGGGCGACGGCTGGTCCCTCGCCCCGCTCACCCGTCACCTCGGACACGCCTACGCGGCGCGTCTCACGGGCCGCGAGCCCGAACCCGCGGCCGGCACCCCGCTCCAGTACGCCGACTACACCCTCTGGCAGCATGCCGCCCTGGGTGACGGCATCGCACCGCAGAGCGTCCTGCACCGGCAGCTCGACCACTGGCACACCGCCCTCGCGGGCCTTCCCGGACTGATCGACCTGCCACTGGACCGGCCGCGTCCGGCCACCACCGACCCGAGGGGGGCCGTCCACACCTTCGACGTACCGCCTCCTCTGTACGCCCAACTCCTGCGCCTGGCCCATGAGTCCGGCAGCAGCCTGTTCATGGTGCTCCAGGCGGCGGTGGCCGCGCTGCTGCACCGCCACGGTGCGGGCGACGACATCCCGCTCGGCTCACCCGTCGCCGGCCGCACGGACGAGGCCCTGGAGGATCTGGTCGGCTTCTTCGTCAACACGCTCGTCCTGCGCACGGACCTGTCAGGCAACCCGAGCTTCCTCGAACTGCTCCAGAGGGTCCGGGAGTTCGACCTCGCCGCCTACGCGAACCAGGACGTGCCCTTCGAGCGTCTCGTCGAGAGCATCAACCCCGTCCGGGCGCACAACCACCATCCGCTGTTCCAGACCATGCTGGTCCTCCAGAACCAGGAGACCGCCCGTCCCGACCTGCCCGGCCTCACGGTCGTGGACCGGCTCGTCCACAACGGCCTGAGCAAGTTCGACCTCACCTTCGCCTTCGACGAGGAGCACGGCGAGGCAGGCCTCACCGCCGGAATCGAGTACGCCACCGCCCTCTTCGACCGCTCCACCGTCGCCGCACTCGCGGACCGTCTGGTCCGGCTCCTGGAGCGGGTGGCCGCCGAGCCGGCGCTGCCCGTCGCGAGCCACGGCCTCATGACGCGGAGCGAGCACGCCCGTGTCACCCACTGGGGAACCGGCCGCGCGCTGCCCGCCTCCGGCACCACCCTGCCCGCTCTCTTCGCGGCTCAGGCGCACCGCACACCGGACGCGGTGGCCGTGGCCGGCGACGGCACTGCCCTCACGTACGCCGAACTCGACCGGATCTCCGCCGACCTCGCCCGCGCTCTGGCGGGCCTCGGCATCACCCCGGAGGCGGGGATCGGCGTGCTGCTCACCCGGTCGCCTGCCGTGGTGTCGGTGTCGCTCGGCGCGGTCCGTGCGGCCGGCGCCTACGTCCCGTTGGACGCGCGCTGGCCCGGGGAGCGGCTCGACCAGGCCGCCGGCGTGGCGGCCGTGCGCGTCCTCGTCGTCGACGAGGACGCCGTCACCTCCCCGTGGGTGGCCGCAATGGCCCAACAGATACCGGTCGTCGTCGTGGACCGGCTCGGCCGGATCCTGCGGGGCGCACCGGAGCAGCCGGGCAGCCCCGCTGCCGTGCCGGGTCCTGAGGCCCTCGCCTACGTGATGTTCACCTCCGGCTCGACCGGTCTGCCCAAGGGCGTCGGGGTCACGCACGCCGACGTGGTGGCGCTGACGGCCGACTCGGCCTGGCAGGGCGGCGCCGCCGACGCGGTACTCATGCACTCGGCGTACGTCTTCGACGCCTCCACCTTCGAGATCTGGGCCCCGCTGCTGCGCGGCGGCAGGGTCGTGATCGCACCGGAGGGCGTCCTGGAAGCCGCTGTCCTGTGCGATGCCATCCACGAGCACGGCGTGACCGCCGTCTTCCTGACGACGGCCCTGTTCAACGTGATCGCGGAGACCGATCCGGGCGCCTTCGCCGGCCTCCGGCTGGTCTGCGCGGGGGGTGAACTGGCCTCCCCGGACGCGATGCAACGAGTGGCCGGCACAGTGCCGGGTGTGCGCGTCCTCCATGTGTACGGACCCACCGAGACGACGACCTTCGCCACTCGCTACGACGTGGCGGCCTACCTGCCGTCGGGCCCGCCGCCCATCGGACGGACCCTGGACGGCATGCGCGGTTACGTCCTCGACGCCTCGCTGGGCGCGGTCCCGCCGGGCGTGGTGGGCGAGCTGTACCTTGCCGGCCGCGGCGTGGCGCGCGGATACACCGGCCTTCCCGGCCTGACGGCCGCACGCTTCGTGGCCGACCCGTTCGACGCGGAGGGCGGGCGCATGTACCGCACCGGAGACCTCGTCCGGTGGACCGGTGACGGGCAGATCGCCTACGTCGGCCGCGCGGACAGTCAGGTGAAGCTGCGCGGATACCGGATCGAACTCGGCGAGATCGAGGGTGTGCTGGCCTGCTGCGACGGCGTCGCCGACTCCTTCACCGTAGTCCGCGAGGATGCGCCCGGTGACCGGCGGCTCGTGGCGTACGTGGTGCCCGCCACCGGGGCACGTCCCGAATCCGCCGATCTCGCCCGGGCCGTCGGCCGCTCCCTGCCCGCCTACATGGTGCCCTCCGCGTTCGTCCTGATCGAGGCGCTTCCCCTCACCCTCAACGGCAAGGTGGACCAGCGGGCCCTGCCGGTGCCGGTGCACGATGCTCCGGTCCGCGGGCGCGCCGCCCGCACCGTGCGCGAGGAGATCCTCTGCGCGCTGTTCGCCGACGTGCTCGGCCTCGACGCGGCGGGCGCGGACGACGACTTCTTCGCCCTGGGCGGCCACTCCCTGCTCGCCACCCGGCTTGCCGCACGCATCCGCACCGCGCTCGCCGTGGAGGTCCAGGTCAGGGCTGTCTTCGAGCACCCCACTCCCGGTGCCCTCGCCGCCGCTCTGCACGGCGCCGAAGAAGCCAGGGCCACGCTGGAGCGCGCCGTGCGGCGGCCCGATCCGCTGCCGCTGTCCTTCGCCCAGCAGCGCCTGTGGTTCCTCAACCGGCTCGAAGGGCCCTCCGCCACGTACAACGTGCCGATGGTGCTCCGCCTGGACGGCCCGCTCGACGCGGACGCCCTCCAGAGCGCCCTCGCGGATGTCGTCGAACGCCACGAGAGCCTGCGCACCGTCTTCCCCGAGACCGACGGCGTGGCGCGCCAACTGGTCCTCGACGCCAGTGGCGCCGACCTCGACCTGACACCCCGGGACACCGCCGCCGAACACCTCGACGACGCCCTGACCGCCGAGGTGGCACACACCTTCGACGTGAGCGCCGAACTGCCCGTACGGGCCCGGCTGCTGAGGCTCGGCGCCGAGACCCACGTTCTCGTGCTGCTCGTCCACCACATCGCGGGCGACGGCTGGTCCCTCGCCCCGCTCGCCCGCGACCTCGGCGACGCCTACCGGGCCCGCGCCGAGGGCGAGGAGCCTTCCTGGACGGAACTCGGCGTCCAGTACGCCGACTACACCCTGTGGCAGCGCGCCCTGCTCGGGGCCGAGGACGACCCCGCCAGCCAGGCCGCCCGCCAACTGGACTTCTGGCGCACCGCACTCGCCGACGCCCCCGACGTGCTGGCCCTGCCGTACGACCGGCCGCGCCCCGCCGTCACCACCTACCGCGGCGACGCGTTCGCCTTTCCCGTCGACGCGGACACCCACCGGGCCCTCGCGGATCTCGCCCGAGCCCGCGGATGCAGCCTCTTCATGGTGCTCCAGGCCGCACTGTCGGTGCTCCTGTCCCGGCACGGTGCCGGTCAGGACATCCCGCTCGGCACGGCCGTCGCCGGACGCACCGACGAAGCTCTCGACGACCTGGTCGGCTTCTTCGTCAACACCCTTGTCCTGCGCACCGACCTGACCGGAGACCCCACCTTCGCCGAAGTGATCGACCGGGTGCGAGAGTTCGACCTGGCTGCCTACGCACACCAGGACGTGCCGTTCGAGCGGCTGGTGGATGCCCTCAGCCCGGAAAGGGCGCAGAACCACCACCCGCTGTTCCAGACCATGCTCGTCCTCCAGAACCAGGCGGACACCGCCGTCGGCCTCCGCGGTCTCACGGTGACGCAACAGCCCGTGCACACCGGGATCAGCAAGTTCGACCTGACCTTCACCTTCACCGAGACACACGACGGCGCAGGCCGGCCCGCCGGCCTCGACGGAATCCTGGAGTTCTCCACCGAACTATTCGCCCACGCCACCGCGCACACCCTGGCCGAGCGCCTCACCCGCCTGCTCGCCTCGCTCGCCGCCGACCCCGGCCGGCGTGTCCACTCGGCCGTCGTTCTGGACGCGGCGGAGCAGGCAGGCCTGGAGCGGGCCTCACACGGTCCGGTCCGGCCCTCGACGGTGCGCACGGCGCCCGCGGCATTCCGTGCACAGTCCGCCAGAACTCCCGGGGCGATCGCTGTACGGGATGGCTCGCAACGGCTCACCTTCGATGAACTGGACGAACTCTCCGACGACTTGTCGCACCACCTGCACGACCGGGGCATCGGACGCGGTGATCTCGTCGCCCTCGCCCTGGAAGGCACCGCCGACCAGGTCGTGGCGATGCTGGCGGTGGTCAAGGCGGGGGCCGCCTACCTGCCGGTCGACCTCGAATACCCCGAGGCCCGGATCACCTACATGCTCGACGACGCCCGCCCGGCGCTGCTCCTCACCCACGGCACCACCCGAGCCGCCCGGTACGTCCCGTCCGTGCCCTGCCTCGCCCTCGACGACCGGGCTTCCTGGTCCACCGGGCGCGCGGCACCGTCCGCCACCGCGCCGGACCCGCTCGACGCCGCGTACGTCATCTACACCTCGGGCTCCACCGGCCGGCCCAAGGGCGTCGTCGTCACCCACGCGTCCCTCGTCAACCACATGGCGTGGATGGCCGGCCACCTCGGCCTCACCGACGAGGACCGGGTCCTGGCGCGTACCTCGCCGAGCTTCGACGCCTCGGTCTGGGAGACCTGGCTGCCGCTGCTGCACGGAGGCTCCACCTGCCCCGTACCGCCCGCGCTCAACCACGAACCGGCCGGACTGCTGGCCCGCATACGCGAAACGGGCGCGACCCTGGTGCAGTTCGTGCCCTCGCACCTCTCGCTCGTCCTCACCGAGACCGGTCCCGACCAGGCGCCGACGACCCTGAGGACCGTCCTGTGCGGCGGTGAGTCCCTGACCCGGTCCCTGGCAGCGCGTGCGAGGCACGCCTGGCAGGTCGAGGTGCACAACCTGTACGGACCCACCGAGACGACGATCGACGCCACCGCCCACCACTGGGGCGCGGGGTCGGACACCGCCGCGGTGGAGGGGAGCGTGCCGCTCGGCCGCCCCGTCGACAACACCCGCGCCTACGTCCTGGACGCCGGTCTGCGCCCGGTGCCGCCTGGTGTCACCGGCGAGCTCCATATCGCGGGCGACGGCCTCGCGCGCGGCTACCTCGGGCGCCCCGGTCTGACCGCCGCGCGATTCGTCGCCGATCCGTACGGGCCCGCCGGGAGCCGCATGTACCGCACGGGCGACCTCGTCCGACGGGGCGCAGACGGCCTCCTCACCTACGTCTCCCGCGCCGACGACCAGGTCAAGCTGCACGGCTTCCGTATCGAACTCGGCGAGATCGAAGCCGCGCTCACCGCGCTCGACGGCATCACCGCCGCCTGCGCCCTGGTCCGCGAGGACCGGCCGGGCGAGCGGCGCCTGGTTGCCTACACCGTTGCCGACAGGCGCGGCGGCTCCGCGAGCCCGACCGACACCGAACTGCGCACCCGGCTGGCATCGGCCCTGCCGCCGTACATGGTGCCTGCCGTCCTCGTCGCCCTCGACGCGCTGCCCCTCCTGCCCAACGGCAAGACCGATCGCCGAGCCCTGCCCGCCCCGGAACGCCCTGCCGCCACCAGGCCGGGCGGGCAGCCGCGCACCGCCCAGGAACGCGTCCTGTGCGACGTGTTCACCTCCGTCCTGCACAGTCCCTCCGTCCGCACGGACGACGACTTCTTCGCGCTCGGCGGCGACAGCATCCTCTCCATCCAGCTCGTCAGCCGCGTCCGCGAGGCCGGGCTCGGCATCACCCCTCGCGACGTGTTCGTCCACCGCACCCCCGAGGCCCTCGCGGCCGTCGCCACCGCACTCGGCCAGGACACCGCCGAACCGGCCGAACAGGGCACCGGTGAGATGCCGCCGACGCCCATCGCCGCCTGGCTCCTGGAGAGGCCCGGCAGCACGGACGGCTACAACCAGTCCGGGGTGCTGCGCACGCCCGCGGGCGCCGAGGAGGACACGCTCGTCGCCGTACTCCAACTGCTCATCGACCACCACGACATGCTCCGTCTGCGCGTCAGCCGCCCGGCCGGAGGCGAACCGGTCCTCGAAGCCCTGCCACCCGGCGCCGTGCAGGCCCGCCACCGCTTCACCCGGGTCGACATCACCGGCCTCGACGCGGCAGCCGCCCGCGCCGCCGTCACCGAGGCCGGCGAGCAAGTGCGCAACCGCCTGCGGCCCGCGAACGGGGAAGTGATCGAGGCCGTCTGGGGCGATGCCGGACCGCACGACCGAGGGCGCCTGCTGCTCGTCGTGCACCACCTCGCCGTCGACGCGGTCTCCTGGCGCATCCTCGCAGCCGACCTGGCCCGCACGTGGCAGACGGTCACGGAAGCCGGGGACAGGGGCGAGCCCTCCACCGCGGCCACGGCGCTGCCCGCCGTCACCACGCCCTACAGGGCCTGGGCGCACCTTCTCGCGTCCCAGGCGCGCAGCGCCGCCCGGGAAGCCGAACTCCCGCTGTGGCAGAACGCGCTGAGCACACCGGACCCACAGCTGGGATATCGGCCGCTCGACCCCCACCTGGACACCGCCGACGGGACCCGCACTCTGGTCACGCACCTGCCCGCCACCTGGGCGAAGTCCCTTCTCACCACAGCCCCCGGCGCCTTCCACGCCGGAGTCGACGACATCCTGCTCACCGGGCTCGCCCTCGCCGTCTGCTCCTGGCGGGCGGAACGGGCCGCCCGCCTCGGCGGGCCCCGGCCGGACGGCACCACCGTCCTTCTCGACCTGGAGGGTCACGGCCGCGAGCAGATCGCCGATCACCTCGACCTGTCCCGTACGGTCGGCTGGTTCACCAGCCTCTACCCGGTCCGGCTCGATCCCGGGCCCGTCGACGCCCGCGACCCCGGACGCTTCGACGCCGCTCTTGTCGAACGCGCCGTCAAGCGCGTCAAGGAACAGCTGCGGACCGTGCCCGACCACGGTGTCGGCTACGGGATGCTGCGCCACCTCAACCCGGCGACGCGCTCCCGGCTGACCACTGCGGCCGACCCCCAGATCGGCTTCAACTACCTCGGACGGTACGCCGCTTCGCAGGAACCGGCGGACAACGCCGAAGGCGCCGACTGGGACGTCCTGCTCGACGGCGGCGGGCCACGAAGCCAGGACCCGGACATGCCCGTGCACCACGTCATCGACATCAACGCGCACACCGAGGACCTGCCCGACGGCCCGCGACTGGTGACCCGCTGGACCTGGCCCAGCGACCTCCTCAAGGAGGAGGACGTGGGCGCCCTGGCCGAGATGTTCGTCCGCGCGCTGCGCGCCATCGCGGAACACGCACAACGACCCGATGCGGGCGGCTACACGCCGTCCGACCTTCCCCTGGTCTCGCTCGACCAGGCACAGATCGACCGACTGCAGAACAAGTGGGGTGGCCGCAAGTGACCGGGTTCCGACTCGAAGACGTACTTCCCCTGACGCCGCTCCAGGCCGGCATGCACTTCCACAGCCTGTACGACTCCCACGCCGTGGACGTCTACACCTCCCAGTTCGTCTTCGAACTCGAAGGCCCCGTCGGTGTTCCCGCACTGCGTGCCGCCATCGGCACCCTGCTGCGCCGGCACGCCAACCTGAGGGTCGGATTCCTCCACGAGGACCTGGACGAGCCCGTACAGGCTGTCGCTGCCGAGGTTCCCGTCCCGCTGACGGAACTGGACCTGACCGCGGCGGACGGCACCGGCACGACGGAGGAACGTCTCACCGCCTTCCTCGCCGCCGACCGCACCCGCCGCTTCGACCTGACCACTCCACCGCTCATGCGTTTCACGCTGCTGCGCACCGCGCCCCAGTACCACCGCCTCGTCATGACAAGCCATCACATCCTCTTCGACGGCTGGTCGATGCCCCTCCTCGTACGGGAACTGTTCGAGCTGTACGCCTCGGAGGGCGACGACCGCGCCCTGTCGCGCGTCACCCCCTATCGCACCTACCTCCACTGGCTGGCGCAGCAGGACCGCACAGCCGCTCTGGAGGCCTGGTCCACCGCCCTGGCCGGAATCGAGGCCCCGACCCTGCTCGCAGGTCCCCGCAGCGCGGGTGCGCCCGACTCCGCCGAACTGCCCGAAACGCTCGTCCTCGACCTGGACGCGGCCACGACGCACCGGCTCCGCGAGACGGCCCGCGCTCACCGGCTCACCCTCAACACCCTGGTCCAGGGCGCCTGGGGCCTTGTGCTCGGCCACCTCACCGGACGCCACGACATCGTGTTCGGTGCCACCGTGTCCGGTCGCCCGCCGGAGATTCCCGGCATCGAGTCGATGGTCGGCCTGTTCATCAACACCGTGCCGGTACGGCTGCGCACCGCACCCGGCGAGACCCTGGCCGCACTCCTGACCCGGCTTCAGGAGGAACAGGGCCGCCTCCTCGGCAGCCAGCACCTGGGACTGACCGAGATACGGGACGTCACCGGCCTGGACGAACTCTTCGACACCCTGACCGTGTTCGAGAACTACCCCATGGACGACGAAGCCCTGCGCACCGCGCAACAGGGACTGCCCGGCCTGGCCGTCACCGGATTCAGCGGCACGGACGCGGCCCACTACCCCCTCGCCCTCACCATCGCACCGGGTGACGCTCTGAGGATCACCTTCGGATTCCGGGCAGCCGTCCTGGACCGCGAAGAGGTGGCCCGCACAGTCGCCCGTACGCGACGTCTGCTGACGGTGATGGCGCAGGGGCTCGACCGCCGCGCCGACGCCGTTCCCCTCCTGCTGGACGGAGAGCGCGAGATGCTGCTGTCCCACGGGACCGGCGCTCGGCTGCGCTGCGAAGCAGGGGAGCCGAGCATCCCGTACGCCGTGGCCGAGCGTGCGGCCCGGCACCCGGACGCGGTGGCCGTGTCCGGTGTGGGCGAGCAACTGACCTACCGGCAGCTCCATGTCATCTCGGACGATCTGGCCGGTGCCCTGACCGGGCTCGGGACCGGATTCGAGGACGGCGTCGGCATCCTCGTGGCCCGCTCGGCCGCCACGATCACCTCCTCCCTGGGCGTCCTGAGCGCCGGTGCCACCTACGTGCCGCTCGACCCGCGCTGGCCCACCGAGCGGCTCAACCGTGTGGCCGAGGTGGCTGCCCTGCGCGTCCTCATCGTCGACGAGCGCGCCCGCACACACCCCTGGGTACGTCAACTCGGCACGGACATAACCGTGCTGACCGTCGACGCCGCGGGCCGCGTCCGCCACGGAGGCCCTGACACCCCCGGAGCCCTCCCGACCGTCATGGGCGGCACCCGGCTCGCGTACACGATGTTCACCTCCGGCTCCACCGGACTGCCCAAGGGCGTCGGCGTCACCCACGCGGACGTGACAGCCCTCGCGGCCGACCGGAACTGGGACGACGGCGCGGCCGACGCCGTCCTGATGCACTCGGCGTACGTCTTCGACGCCTCCACCTTCGAGATCTGGGCCCCCCTCCTCAACGGCGGCCGCGTCGTCGTGGCGCCCGAGGGAACGCTCCAGCCCGCCGTGCTCCGGGACCTCGTCGCCCGGCACGGCGTGACGGCGGCCTTCCTGACGACCGCCCTGTTCAACGTGCTGGCCGAAACCGACCCGGACGCCCTAGGCCTGCTCCGTCTGGTCGCCACCGGAGGCGAAGCCGCCGCGCCCGGCGTCCTGCAACGCCTTGCCACCGCACACCCGGACGCTGTCGTCCTCCACGTCTACGGGCCCACCGAGACCACCACCTTCGCCACCGCCCACCGTGTGCACCCCGACGACGCTCCCGGCGGCGCGGCCCCGATCGGCCGGCCGCTCGACGGCATGCGCGCCTACGTCCTGGACGCGGCGATGCGGCCCGTGCCGCTGGGCGCCGAAGGGGAGTTGTACGTCGCGGGCGCCGGCGTCGCCCGCGGATACCTGGGGCGGCCCGGTCTCACCGCCACCCGGTTCGTCGCCGACCCGTTCGCCGGCACCGGGGCACGCATGTACCGCACCGGCGACCTGGTGCGCCGGGGCATGGACGGCGCCCTGCACTACCTGTCACGGGCGGACCAGCAGATCAAACTGCGCGGCCACCGCATCGAACCCGCCGAGATCGAGACGGTGCTCCGCGCCGACCCGTCCGTGGGCACCGCCTGCGTGCTGGTCCGCGAGGACCTGCCCGGCGACCGGACCCTCACCGCCTATGTCGTACCCGCACCCGGACACACCCCGGAACCCGGGCCGCTCGCCGCGCACGTCGCACTCCACCTGCCCGCGTACATGGTGCCGGCCGTCATCCAGCCGGTCGACGCGCTGCCACTGACCCCGAACGGCAAGCTCGACCGGGCCGCCCTGCCCGCACCCGCCACCCCGTCCGGCGTGCAGGGCCGGATGCCGCGCAGCGCCCTTGAGGAGATCCTGGCCGGGCTGTTCGCCGACGTGCTCGGCGTGCCACGCGTCGGCGTCGACGACAGCTTCTTCGCCCTGGGTGGCCATTCCCTGCTGGCCACCCGGCTCGTGGGCCGCGTGCGCACCGCCCTGGACACCGAGACCGAGATCCGCACCCTCTTCGAGAACCCCACCGTCGCCGCACTCGCCACCGCCCTGGAGGACGAGAACCGCCCTGCCCGCCCCGCCCTCGTCCCGCAGGAGCGCCCTGCCACGATCCCACTGTCGTACGCCCAGCAGCGCCTGTGGTTCCTCCACCGGCTCGAAGGCCCCTCCGCCACGTACAACATCCCCCTCGCCGTCCGCATCGACGGACCACTCGACACAGACGCCCTGCACCGGGCCCTGGGCGACGTCGTCCGCCGGCACGCAGCCCTGCGCACCGTCTTCCCCGAGCACGACCGCGGACCGCACCAGCACATCACCGCCCCGGACGACGTCCGCCTCCCGTTCGCGCGGGAAGCCGTCGACGAGGACAAGGCCGCCGACCGGATCAGAGCCGCCATGGCCGAACCGATCGACATCGAGCACCGCCTCCCGCTCAGAGCGACCCTGCTGAGCCTGGCCGACGACGCCCACGTCCTGGTGCTCGTGATCCATCACATCGCCGCCGACGGTTCGTCCCTGGCGCCCCTCGCCCATGACCTGCGCGCCGCCTACCGAGCCAGGGCCGGCGCGGAGGACCCCGCGCTGACGGCACTGCCCGTCGACTACGCCGACCACACGCTCTGGCAGCGTGGCCTGCTCGGTGACGAGCACGACCCCGACAGCGTCGTCTCACATCAACTCGCCTACTGGAAAGACGCGTTGCGCGGACTCCCGGAAATCGTCGAGCTGCCGTGGGACCGGTCCCGCCCAGCCGTGCCCCGGCACACGGGGGCCACCTACGACTTCGCTGTCGGCCAATCCACCTCGCGGCAGCTCGCGAACCTCGCCCGCACCAGCGGATGCAGCCTCTTCATGGTGCTCCAGGCCGCACTGTCGACCGTACTGTCCCGGCACGGCGCCGGCGACGACATCCCGCTCGGTACGGCCGTCGCAGGGCGCACCGACGAGGCGGCATCCGACCTCGTGGGCTTCTTCGTGAACACGCTCGTGTTGCGCACGGACCTGACGGGCGACCCGACGTTCCGCGAACTGCTGAAGCGAGTCCGCGAGTTCGACCTGTCCGCTTACGCGCATCAGGATGTTCCCTTCGAGCGTCTCGTGGAACTGCTCAATCCCGCCCGCTCGCAGAGCCACCATCCGCTCTTCCAGACCATGCTCATCCTCCAGAACCACTCCACTGCCGCGGCCATCGACCTGCCCGGCCTCAAGGTCAGCGGCGTGCCGGTCGACGCCGGGGTCAGCAAGTTCGACCTGTCGTTCACCTTCACCGAGACGTACGACGACAACGGCGCACCCAGCGGTCTGCGGGGCGCCGTCGACTACGCCACGGAACTCTTCGACGCGACAACGGTCCACGCCCTCGCCGACCGGCTTGTCCTGCTGCTCGGCGCCGTCGGCGCAGACCCGGACCGCGCGTTGCACACGTACGACGTGCTCACACCCGCCGAGCACACCCGCCTCGCCACCTGGGGAACCGGGCCCGTAGAGGAACTGCCCGGGGCGACGCTTCCCGAGCTGTTCCAACAGTGGGTACGGCGCACGCCCGGGGCCCCGGCGGTCCGAGACGCGGACACCACCCTCACCTACGACGAACTCGACACCCGCGCCGGCGCCCTCGCCGACCACCTCACCGCACAGGGCATCGGCCCCGAAGACCGGGTGGCCGTCGCCCTGCCCCGCACGCACCGACTCGTCGTGGCCCTGCTCGCCGTCCTCAGGACCGGGGCGGCCTATGTGCCCCTCGATCCCGACTACCCGGCCCAGCGCCTGTCCTACATGCTCGAGGACGCCCGGCCACGTCTGCTGCTCACCACCCCCGCCATCCACCGCCGCCTCCCCGCGTCCTCCGTGCCGCACCTCTACGCCGACGACCTCGGGAACAGCTCCACGGCGGGCACGGACCCCACTGCCCGCACCGCTCCCGCTCCGTCCCCGGCACACCCGGCGTACGTCATCTACACATCCGGTTCGACCGGCCGCCCGAAGGGCGTCGTGGTCACCCATCGGGGCGTCGGCGCCATGGCCAGGACCCAGAGCGAGCGGCTACGCGTCACCCCGGGCAGCCGCGTGCTGCACATGGCGTCCGTCAGCTTCGACGCCGCGTTCTGGGAACTGTGCATGGGCCTGCTCTCCGGGGCCTGCCTGGAGATCGACGAACGCGACGCCTTGCTGCCCGGCCCCACCCTCGCCGCCCTCGTCCGCGAGCGGGGCGTCACCCACCTCACCCTGCCGCCTGCCGCACTCGCGGTGATGCCGCCCGGCTCGCTGCCCGCCGGCACCACCATGGTTCTCGCCGGCGAAGCGTGCCCGCCGGCCCTGGTGCACGCCTGGGCCCGGGACCGGTTCCTCTCCAACGCCTACGGCCCGACGGAGACCACCGTCTGCGCCACCATGAGCGCCTTCCAGCACGCGGACGGTCCGCTGGCCCCCGACCGCGCGGTGTCCATCGGTACGCCCGTCAACGGCACCCGCATCCATGTCCTGGACGACCGGCTGGAACCCGTGCCGCCCGGCGTGGCCGGTGAACTGTACGTGTCCGGTGACGGAGTGGCCCGCGGGTACCACGACCGGCCCGCTCTGACCGCCACCCGATTCGTGGCCGACCCGTTCGACCGCGCGGGCGGCCGCATGTACCGCACCGGCGACCTGGTGCGCTGGACGACGGACGGGGAACTCCTCTACGTCTCCCGAGTCGACGACCAGGTCAAACTCCGCGGGTTCCGCATCGAACTCGGTGAGATCGAGGCGGCGCTCACCGCCCTGCCCGGCGTGGCCGCGGCCTGTGCCGCCGTCCGCGAGGACCGCCCCGGTGACCGGCGCCTGGTCGTGTACACCGTGCCCGCGGACGGTGCGCCGGGACCGGACGAGGCCGAGGTGCGCGCGCACCTGGCCGCGACCCTGCCCGACCACATGATCCCCGCCGCCCACGTCAGTCTCGCGGCTCTGCCCGTCACCCCCAACGGCAAGACGGACCGCCGCGCTCTGCCCGCGCCCCACCACGCAGCACCGGCGGGAGGCCGCAAGCCCGGCACCGCACGCGAACGCGCCCTGTGCGAGGTGTTCGCGGAGACGCTCGGTGTGCCCGAAGTGGGCGTCACGGATGACTTCTTCACCCTGGGTGGCCACTCACTGCTGGCAGTGACCCTGGCCCGGCGCATCGGGGAACGGTGCGGCCGGCGTCCCTCCCTGCGGGCCTTGTTCGCGGCGCCCACCGTCGAAGGCGTCGCCCGGTTGCTGGGGAGCGAGGCGGGGGAGGAGCACCAGGAGGAGGCGGCCACTTCGGAGCTCGCCGCCGAGGTCCGGCTGGCATCGGACATCTTCAGTACGGGGCATGAAGCCACGGCCCCCGCTCGCAGAACTCTGCGCCCCTCCGCCCGCCCTCTTCTGACCGGCGCCTCCGGCTTCCTCGGCGCCTTTCTCCTGCGCGACCTCATCGAGACGACCGGCGGCCCCGTCGACTGCCTCGTGCGAGCCGAGGACGACCACCGCGCGGCGCACCGGCTGCGGGCCAACCTGGAGCGCTACGGCCTGTGGCGCCGCCGGTACGCCGACCTGATCCGCCCCGTCCCCGGCGACCTCGCCGCCCCGGGCCTCGGGCTCTCACCCGCCGACCGTACCGCGCTGGTCCGCCGCCTCGGCCCGGTCCTGCACAACGGCGCACGCGTGAACTTCGCCGCCGCCTACGGTGATCTGCGCGCCCCCAACGTGGCCGGCACCGAGGAGCTGCTGCGTCTGCTCGCCGACTCGGACTCACCTGGCATGCACTACATCTCGACCACCGGCGTGTACGCACCGGCCCCCGGTCCCCGCCCCGTAACGATCACGGAGTCGACCCCGACGGGCCCGTCGCCCGCCTTGCCGGACGGGTACGCGCAGAGCAAGTGGGTCGCCGAGCAACTCATCGGCCTGGCCCGTGAACGCGGCCTGCCGGTGACCGTCCACCGGCCCGGCCGTATCAGCGGCGACACCGCCACCGGCGCCTGCCAGGACCGCGACCTGTTGTGGCAGCTCATCAAGGGCTGCCTCCAGGCGGGCGCGGTCCCGGACCTGCCGTACGGGTCGACCGACTGGGTTCCCGTGGACTACGTCAGTGCCGCGGTCGTGGCCCTCTCCGTATCCGGCCGGACCGGTGCGGAGACGTACCACCTCACCAACCCCGATGCGCCGGGCCTGGACCGGGTCTTCGCAGCGGCCGCCCGCCTCGGGCACGACCTGCGAACCGTTCCCGCGACGCAGTGGCAGGCCCGTGTGGCGGCGCAACCCGACAACGCGGCCCAGCTGTTCCTCGGTGATGAGGGACAGACCCGGCACGAGACGACGGACCGGCGCCGCTTCGACTCCCGGCGGACAGCCGACGCTGCAGCGGCCGTGGGCGTCCGTCAGCCACCGTTGACCGACGAGGTCCTGAACCGCTATCTGACGTACTTCCACGGATCGGGCTTCCTGCCAGCTCCGGGCGTGCCGGCCACGTCGTGGCCTGCGGAACCCCACCTTCTCGGTTACCGGAAGGATCTGACATGACCTCGGACCACGACATGCTGTGGCGTCGCCGCGTGTACGCGGGCCGCGTACTGAGGCTGTCAGTCGCCTCGCCTATCGTTTGCTGAATGGATCAAGACGAACTGATCGCAGAGTTGGAACGGGCGGGGCAGAACAAGGAGTTGACGGCGCGCGTCGTCCGTCTGCTGGCCGAGCCCGGTGCTGCTGCCGCGCCCGGTCTGGTCGCAGCGCTGGGCACGGTGAGCCGCCAGGCGATGTGGGGCCTGCGGGACGCCCTGCGTCTCATCGGTCCCGCTGCCTTCGATGCCGCGGTGGCGGCACGCGCCAGGGCCGAGACGGTTCCCGATTGGTGGGAACTCGGACATGTGCTGCGCGGCTTCGACGAGCGGTGCTTTCCGCAGTATGTGGCCGCACTGTCGCACCCCATGAAGGAGATAAGGCAGCAGGCGTTGTGGGGTCTGCAGAATCTCGGCGAGTCCGCTACTGATGCCGTTGTCGATGTCATTCCGTTCCTCGACGACGCCGACCGCTACACGCGCTACCAGGCCGAAAAGGCAATCCGGGCCATCGGCAGACAGTCGGGCCCCGTGCTGCGGGGCATCCGCCGCGAAGGTCCCGCCCACCTGCGGGGAAACGCACTGAACGCGCTGGCCCTCATAGGCGGCGAGGCCGAGATCGATGAGCGGGACCGACGCGCCCTGGAGCGGCTCGTCCGGATCAAGACAACTCAGGATGTCCCGGAAAGCCTCCCCGAGCACCGCTGGCTGGCCGTCCCCGGCGCGACATACGAGGGCCTCTTCACCGCCATGGGGCTGCACGACAGAAGGCCCTGCACGATCTCGATGGGTCTGGCCGCGATGGAGGACGACGTAGCCCTTGTGGCGGGGTCCGACGGCAAGAAGCGGCCGGTGTACCGGGTGTTCGTCACACCGGAACTGGACGGTTGGCGGCTGGTCTACGCCGACACACCGCTGGGGGAGATGCACTGGGACTTCGACGACCTGCTCCACCGGATCAGTGCCGCATGCGGGCAGGCGCAGTACTTCTTCCAGGACGATCACAGCGACTCGATGGTCTGGGCCCTCGCCGTCGACGGCGAGGTGCGCCGCCGGTACTGGCGCTACGAGGAGCCGGAATGGCAGGGCGAGCCGCTGGCCTGGGAAGAGCCCCTCGGCGCGGACCCCGACTTCGACCCCGAACCGAATGCCACCCAGGCGTCCAGCGTCGACTGTGCCGCTCGCCGGCTTTCCCTCGACCCGACCGGGGTCGGCGAGCACACGGCCATGCGTGGCCACGGCTGGCTGGCGGTCACGGAGGAGGGAGTGGGCCACGGGCCGTTCACCGGAGCACTGCGCATCTAGGGCCTGTGTGGAGTTGTCCCGCGGCGTCGCGGGGCTGGGCACGCGCGCTCGCGGCGTTGCCGAAACGTCCTGGTAGCTCCGCTACAAGGACGCTCCGGCGCCTTGCGATCACACGCACCCAGCCAGGCTCCTTCCTCCACGGGACAACTCCACACAGGCCCTAGTGCTCCGGACGAACTGGGTCGTCAAGTGGCCAGCGGGACAGGGTGGACCTCGTCGGCCCGGTGGCCTGCACGTCCATGTATGCGCTGGACCGCTTCGGCCGAGGGCGCCTCGGAGAGACAGTACACAGTGCCGGATGCCGGATCCGCCCATGCCTTCTCGAAGTGGACGCCTTCCTCCTTCTCGATCGCAAGGTCGGCCTGATGGGCCTGCATCAGTTGGTCGGCCGTGATGTTCTTCATCCCGTGGTGGACGTCCATGAACTGAGGCATGGTGTCGCACCCCCTCTCGGTATACGGAGTGGGAGGCTCGGAGCCGCCAAGGCGTGGGCGGCCGGCTCTCCTTCCGCTGTCTCCAGCCTGCGCCTTCGCAGCCGGGAGGGCGACTGCGGCAGCAGAACGGTCATGTCCAGGACACCGGCGTCCGCGTCCGGCCCAGATGCGGACGCCGGGCCGTGGCGTGAGGATCGGAGTACGGGCGGCGGCCCGGCCGCGCCTGGCCCCGGTCAGGTGCCCACCAGCCTTGTCGCTGCCACCAGCCGATCGCCTTGCGCGCGAGGGGCGGCTCCCGGTTGACGGTGTCGGCGTCCATCTCGTCCGCTCGCGCCGCCGCCGGCTCGGCCGGCACCTCCGGCAGCGCCGGTCCCGACGCCGACCAGGCCTGGCGCCATCCTGTTTGCCTGGGTCATGCCCCCTGATCCTCCTTCACGGGCACGCACTCGGTGAGCAGGTCGACGACGTCGCGCCAGGCTCGCTGCGCGTGCTGTGGGTGGTAGCCGACGCCGGGACGCACGGTGTGGTCGACCGGCGGGTGGTGGAAGGCGTGCAAGGCGCCGCCGTAGACCGTGAGGCGCCAGTCGACGCCCGCGGCCTGCATCTCTGCGGTGAACGCGTTCCGTTGCGCAGGAGGCATGATCGGGTCTTCCGACCCGACCCCGGCCCACACCGGGCAGCGAATGCGCGCCGCCTCGCCCGGTCGGCCCGTGGTAGTTGCGTTGACTGTCCCGATCGCGCGCAGGTTGACGCCATCGCGCCCGAGTTCCAGCCCGACGGCGCCCCCGGTGCCGTAGCCGACGGCGGCGATCCGGTCGGGGTCGGTCCGCGGTTCGGTGCGCAACACGTCGAGCGCCGCATGGCCGATGCCCCGCATCCGGTCGGGATCAGCCAGCAGCGGCATGCACCGGGCCAGCATCTCCTCGGGGTCATCCAAATAGCGCCCGCCGTGAAGGTCGAAGGCCAGCGCTACGTATCCCAGCTCGGCGAGAGCATCGGCCCGGCGGCGCTCGACGTCGCTGAGCCCCGTGCCCTCCGGTCCGAGCAGTACCGCGGGCCGGCGGTCGACACCGGCCGGGAGCGCGAGGTGCCCGATCATCGTCAATCCGTCTGCCGGATACTCGACCGTACGCGTCGTAATCGTCGTCATGAGTCCGGACTGTAGTGATCGTCGAGCCCGGTCCGGCCGGTGTTCTGCCGCTGGCAGAACAGCGCGGGGGCTCCTCCGAAATACGGCGAGGGCTCACAAGAACGTCACAAACCCCGTCCGGCGGTGGCGGTATCGGACCACCTGCCCGGGCCACGGTGTTGGAGGCGCTGCCTTGTCCTGCCTGCTCGGGTACTCAGACACTCACGGACCGCAGTCGGACCGACCCGACAGACCTCAAGCAGCCCGGGTCCGGCGCCACCGGCCCTGACCTGGTCATTCCTCTGGACTTTGGGGTCAGAGGAATGACCGCGAGATGTTCCGGAGAGCGAGAACCGCTCAGCCCGTCGCCTCGGTAGTGTGACTTCGCATGACCGACACCGAGATCACCGCAGACCTCGTCCGCGACCTGCTGCAGGAGCAACATCCAGACCTTGCCGGGCTGGCCATCCGCGAGGTGGCGGGCGGCTGGGGCAACCAAATGTGGCGCCTCGGGGACGAGTTGGCCGTACGCATGCAGCGCATGGACACCACCCCGGACCACCAGCTCAAGGAGCGGCGGTGGCTCCCCGTGCTGGCCCCGCGCCTGCCGCTCCCGGTGCCGACCCCGGTGCGGTTCGGTGAACCGTCGGAGCGCTTTCCCAAGCACTGGACCGTGATGACGTGGGTTCCCGGCGAGCCCCTGGACCACGGCTCGATCAGCCGCGGCAACCACGCGGCCGACACACTCGCGGGCTTCCTCCGGGCGCTCCACGTGGAGGCGCCCGCCGAGGCCCCGATCGACACGGTCCGCGGTGCCCATCCCCGGAACTGCACAGACAGCTTCGAGATCTTCTTCCAGGCCGTTGCCCCCGCCGACATCGCTGCCGACATCCGGGCCGTCTGGGACGACGCCGTTGCGGCCCACGCGTGGGAGGGCCCGCCGGTGTGGGTGCACGGCGACCTCCATCCCGCGAACGTCGTCGTCTCGGACGGAACGCTCTCGGGCATCGTCGACTTCGGCGACATGTTCGCCGGCGATCCGGCGTGGGACCTCGCCGCCGCATGGGTGCTGCTTCCCGCGGGCACGGCCTCACGGTTCTTCGACGCATACGCGCATGCAGACGAGGCGACGATCCGGCGCGCCCGCGGGCTGGCTGCCATGAAGAGCCTTTTCCTGATGCTCATGGGACAGAACGGAGACCGGGGTCTTCCCGGCGGAAAGCCGCACTGGGGACCCCCGGGGCGGGCGGCACTTGATCGTGTTCTCAAGGGCGTTTGACCCACACTCCTTCGAAATGTTCCCGATCTTGAGTGAGGCCATGCGGCAGCCCATCTCCGTGGTTGTGCCGATCACGATGAGTGGCGGCGATTCCAAGGGCCACGGCCGTACGCTGCCCGTGGCTCCGATCGAGTGGGTGGAGCTTCTCCTCGGCTCCAGTCACGCTGCCCTCCCTTTCCCCAGGCGGCCTGACCTCGACATGTCAGTGGGCTCTGACAGCATCACGGGCATGACCGACCTTGACGACCTCTTGCAACGCATTGCCACCCGGGCCGCATCGGACAACAAGGACCTGCCCGATCCTGTCGACGATGCCCGGATCGCGGAGGCCGAGAGGCAACTGGGCATTACGCTGCATCCCCTGCTCGCGCGCCTGTATCGCGAGGTCGCTGACGGTGGCTTCGGCCCTGACTATCGACTGTTGCCACTGCTTGGTCCGGGCTCCAGCGTCGTCGGCGAATACCTGACGCGACGTGAGGCGTCCGTCGGAGCGGAGCACCCGGAATGGCCCGAGGGCGTCGTACCGATCCTGACCTGGGGCTGTGCCATGGACGCAGGCGTTGATTGTCTCAGTGAAGACGGTCAGGTCCTGCTCTTCGAGCCGAACCCGTACAGGGGCGGATCGTGGGAGCGGTGTTGGTTCCTCGACTCTCCCGGCCTCGAAGCGTGGCTGGAGACATGGCTCGCGGGGACGGGCTGGTTCGAGGAAGGCGCCTACGACAGGGGCGACCTGGTCGAGCCTCAGCCATGGGACCAGGCCGCGAGCCGACTGTACTCCGGTGCATAACTGAACACCGACGCCCCGTCCCGTTGGCGCGGACGCCGTCATCCCGGGCATTCTCACGGCACCCTTCGGAGCGTCGGCATCGAGAGGGCGGCCGGCGCGCGGACGGCGCATCCGGTGATCTGCGGAAGTTCGCCTTCCGCTCCGGCCGGGCCCGCACGGGCACTGGGGCGGCACCCGTGCGTGTGCGCTGCTGGATCAGCTCGGAGACAGGAACACGACGATGTCTGTCTCATTGCCCGGAATGGGTTCGGGCTCCTGCCATTCGATGCGGCGGTAGAACTCAAGCGTGTCGTGCGCCTGGTTCCAGGCCAGCAGCCACGCCCGGCCGCTCGGTGCGGCGTCGGTCAGGGCGGACAGCAGCCGACGTCCAAGTTCGGTGCCGCGGGCCTGCGACCGTACTCCCAGCTCGTCGATCTCGAAGGCGCCTACCAGAAGCTCGTTCACCCGGTCGGTGCCGAGCCGCCTGGTCACCTTTCCGTAGGCGCGGTCGGTACGGAATGGAGCCGGAGTGGCCCACCCCGTGACGAAGCCCTCCACCTCACCGTTTTCCGACAGGGCCAGGAGCGCGCGGAAGCCCGGTCGTTGCGCGTCCGTCTCCAGCCGTTCCCTGAACGCTGCCCGGGTCGTCTCGGCGTCCCGGTGCTCCCAGGGCGGGGCGGTGAAGATCTCGACGTATGCCTCGGTGAGCTCGTCGGCGAAAGCAAGGATGTCCAGCCCGAAGTACCGCATGGCGAGACAACCTACCCGCCAGTCCTGTTGGCTCCCCACCCGGTGGGCGTCGTGGCCGGCGATGAGAGGATCGC
Organism: Streptomyces sp. NBC_00464; assembly: GCF_036013915.1. Taxonomy (NCBI): domain Bacteria; kingdom Bacillati; phylum Actinomycetota; class Actinomycetes; order Kitasatosporales; family Streptomycetaceae; genus Streptomyces; species Streptomyces sp. NBC_00464. The sequence goes on from NZ_CP107899.1 coordinate 8,262,243, forward strand.
TACTGGCCTGCACGCTGTCGGCGATACCGAAGCGTATGCGTGGCGCATCACTGACACTGACGTCCCCGCCTCGGGCATTCCTGGCGCTCTTTGCAGGGCGGTGCCCATGCCGGCAACGGGACGGGAATCATCCGACGGGCGCGAGGTTGTGATGGGGATCTGTCGGGGCAGGGCTTCAGGAAGGATCTCGGTCAGAGGACTGCTGGCGGCCGCACTCCACCTCGATCCCGTTGCTCTCGATGATCGCGTAGTCGACGACAACCTTGTCGGGGTCGCCGCCCTCGAAGATCGACACGACCAGGTAGTTCGTGGTGGCAATCACCGTGAACTGGGGGATCCGAGGTACCTCCGCCGGGCACGACGGTGAAGACGGCACCAGGCTTCAACCAGAAGTCCTCGCCGTACGGTTCGATGAAGACCGGCGGTACGGACGGACGGCGAGCCGATCGGCCCCGCACTCGGGTCGACGCCGCGGCCGTCGGCTCCGTGGACCTGGCCGCGTAGGGCGTGGTGAAGGCACTCGGCCGAGCCGTCGTCATGCCATCGCGTGAGGTACCAGTACACCGTCTGTCAAAACAGGAAGTCCGGCGGCAACTGCCGCCGGACACACCCAGTCCGCACCACATCGAAGATGGCATCCACGATCCGCCGCCCGGAAGGCTTCTGGCCGGACGGCCCGGAGGCGGCTGCGCGTGCCGGGTCCCCCGGGGGAGTGCGGGAGGCGGTCCCAACTCGATCGAGATGTCCGTATTTTCATCATGTGCAACCGGGGGTTGACCGTTCCGGCAAGTGGCTCTAAGTTTCTCGCAGCCCACTGGTACATCGATTAACCACATGGTTAACGTCCTGGTTGGAGACATCCCGCTGTGCGCTCATCCCTGAGCCGGCGCGGTTTCCTCGCAGCAGGCTCCGGCCTTGCCGCCGCTACCGCTCTGTCCGGCTGCTCCACACTCGCCTCGGCCGATTCCGACCCCGGCACCCTGCTCGTGCACACCCAGCTCGGCACCACCGCGCCCGGTTCTCCCACCTACAAGGCCGTCGTCAAGACGTTCCACGAGGAGAATCCGGATATCCGGATCAAGAACCTCGTCAACGGGGACGACCTTCCCCAGGTGTACGAGACCTCCCGACTGGCTCGCAAGGAGCCGGACGTGGTCATGGTCAACCTCTACGACAAGACTCTGGCCTGGACCGATGTCGGGGCCACCGTCGACGTGAAGGGCTATCTCGACGACTGGGGGCTCCGCGAGCGCGTGCTGCCCGCCGCCATCGAGGAATGGACCGACGCCAAGGGCAGACTCCGTGCTTTCCCGTACTTCGCCACCAACTGGCCCGTCGCCTTCAACACCGCCCTGCTCGGGCGGGCCGGTGTCGACTCCGTACCCACCACCGGCGACCAGCTGATCGGGGCCGCACGCAAACTGCGCGCCAAGGGCATCGCCCCGGTCACCGTCGGAGGGAACGACTGGACCGGCCAGAAGCTGCTTGCCCAGATCATCCAGACCTTCCTCACGCCCGACGAGGCGAGGAAGGTCTACACGAGCGGCGACTTCAGCGGCAGCAGGGGAGCCCGCGAAGGCATCGACTACTTCGTCCAGCTGCGCGACGCCGGCGTCTTCGCCGACAAGGCGCAGGGGCTGACCTCCGACATCATGACCACGCAGTACAACACCGAGGCGGCGGCCATCCAGTCCGCGATGTCCTCCGCGCTGGCGAAGGTCGCACCGAAGGCGGCCGGACACACGGAGATCGGTGGCTGGCCCCTGGCCCCCGGCGCCTCGCACAGTAAGCCGACCATCCTCCGCTCACACACCCTGATCGGATTCTGGATCAGCCCCAACGGCGTCAAGAAGCTGTCCTCGGTCGAGAAGTTCCTGCGCTTCATGTACCGCCCCGAGACGGTCTCGCGCTTCATCACCGAGAGCGGCCGGGACATGGCGCTCGTCACCGACACCGTCAGCAAGGACTTCCCGCTGGTGGCCAAGGCCCAGCAGCTCGGCGACGGGGTCGGCCAGGTCCTCCTGCCCGACCTGTACGTCCCCCCGACGGCCACCCAGCCGCTGATCACGGCGACCAGCACCGCCTTCACCCGGGGAACGAGCGCGGCCGCCGTGCGCTCCGCCCTCGAATCCGCCTACCGCACGGCCTGATCCGCGCGCCCGAGCCCTCTGCGAGTCCCTTCATGACGTTGCTCTCGTCCGCCCCGGACAGCACGGCCCGCCGGTCGGCCCCGCCCCCGCCGCCTCCCGCCCGGCCCGCCCGCCGAAAGCAGGCCGGGGTCGTCCTCGCCGTGCCGGCGCTGGTCTGGTATCTCGTCTTCATGGTCGGCCCCCTGGTCGCCATCTTCGTCATCGCCGCCCTGCACTGGCCGGGCATGCTCCAGCCGGTCTCCTTCGCCGGCCTCGACAACGTCCGAACGGTCCTGGACGACCCGGTCTTCTGGGACTCGGTGGGCAACACCGCAACCCAGCTGGTCGTCGCCCTGCCCGTGATGATCGTGTGCGCGTACATGCTCGGGTACTACGTCGCACAGAAGCCGCCGGGTCATCGCACCCTGCGCTACCTGCTCTTCATCCCCGGCCTGATCTCCACCCCGGCCAAGGCGATGGTCTTCTACGCGGTCCTCTCGCCGGACGGAATGCTCAACGGCGCACTGGACAAGGTCGGTCTGGGCTCGCTCACCGACGCCTGGCTCGCCTCTCCGTCCACCGCCCTGTACTGCCTCATCGTCCTCGACGTGTGGAGCGGCATCGGCTTCACCGCCGTGCTCTTTGCCGCCCGGCTCGGCAGTGTGCCGGACGAGATAGGGGAGGCCGCCCAGCTCGACGGCGCCGGCCACTGGCGCGCCATGTGGCGCATCCACTTCCCCGTCATCCGCGACTTCGTCGGCGTCGTGACCATGCTCCAGTTCCTGTGGACGCTGTTCGGCTCCGCACAGAACGTACTGCTGCTCACGCAGGGCGGCCCCGGAAGCTCCTCGACAACGTTGTCCTTCCTCGTCTACCAGAAGGCGTTCATCGCGGCCGACCTCGGCTACAGCCAGACCGTCGGCGTGGTCCTGTTCCTGGCCGGTCTGGCCGGGCTGCTGACGATCCGTCGCGTCTTCCGCCAGAACTACTGATCGGAGCGGTTCCATGAAGTTCGGAAGGTCCTGGCTGCCGGCCCACATCCTGGCGTGGCTGTACGCGGCACTGCTGGTGGTGCCCCTCTACTACCTGCTGGTCTCGGCGTTCAAGACGAACGACCAGATCTTCGGGAGTCCGTTCTCCCTGCCCACCTCTTTCTCCCCGCACAACTTCGGGGAGGCGTTCTCCTCCGCGGATCTCGGGCCGGCCATCGTCAACTCGGTGCTCGTCACCGCGCTCGCGCTGGTTCTCACCCTGGCCCTGGCCATTCCGGCGGCCTTCGCCATCGCCCGAACCGAGGGACGTCTCGGCGCCTTCGTGGAGCGGGTGTTCTCACTGGGGTTCCTGGTCCCCACGTTCGCCGCGCTCTTCCCCACGTTCCTGCTCGCCGCGGCGACCGGACTCTTCCATACCCGCGCCTTCATGGTCCTGTTCCTGCCGGCCACGGCGATGCCGCTGTCCGTCGTGATCCTCGTCCAGTTCATGCGGACGATCCCGCGCGAGATGGAGGAGGCGGCCCGGATGGACGGCGCGTCCACCTTCGCCGTCCTGCGGCACATCTACACCCCGATGTGCATGCCCGGGATCGCGACGATCCTCCTGCTGAACTTCCTGACGTTCTGGAACGAGTACCTGTACTCCCTCGTCATCATCGGACCCGACCCCGAACAGCGCACCGTGCAGGTGGCGCTGCCCACCCTCAAGTCCCTGACCGGGACCGACTACGGCATCCTGACCGCGGGCACGGTCCTGACACTGGTCCCCGTCTGGGTGGTGTACACCGTGCTCCAGAAGCGCATGCAACAGGCACTCGTGAGCGGGGCGGTGAAGATGTGAAGGAACGTCTCAAGGGGCGTACCCAGGAATCGGACGGCACGGCGGGAACCCCACCGGCCCAGGCCACCGGCCGGCCCACGATCAAGGCCGTGGCCGCGGCGGCGGGGGTCTCCACCGCCGCGGTCTCCCAGGCCGTCAACGGCACCGGACGGATCTCCGAGGCCACCCGCCGCCGGGTCCTGGACGCGGCCGCCGAACTCGGCTGGTCGCCCAGCGCGTCCGCGTCGGCCCTGCGCAGGGCCCGTACCCGCACGATCGCGCTCGTCGTCAGGCGCCCGACGGACGTGCTCGGCGCCGACCCGCACTTCAGCGAGCTGATTACCGGCCTGGAGGGCGAACTCGCTCCCCGGGGCTACGGTCTCCTGCTCCACCTGGTCGCCGACATCGCCCAGGAGAACGCGCTGTACGAACGGCTGGTCGCGGAGGGCCGCATCGACGGAGCCGTACTGACCGACGCGCGCGCGGACGACCCGCGCCCGCATCTCCTGCGGGAACTGGGCCTGCCCGCCGTCCTGCTGGGCGCGGCCGACTCCGAATCACCGGTGCCCGGCGTCGGCCTCGGGCAGCAGGACGCCGGTGTCCGCGAAGCCGTCGCCCACCTGCTGGAACTCGGCCACCAGCGCCTCGCGTACGTCGCGGGCCCGGCCGAACTGGTGCACACCCGGCTGCGTCGCGCCGCCTTCGAGGACGCGCTCGCCGCGACCGGGCTGAGCCCCGTGGCCGTCCGGCACACCGATTTCACCGAACAGGCGGCCGTCGCCGTGACCGAGGAACTGCTCGCCCTGCCCGACCGGCCGACCGCGCTGGTCTTCCCCAACGACTCCATGGCGGTCTGCGGCATCGGCACGGCCCAGCGCCGCGGGCTCCGGGTGCCGGAGGACGTGTCGGTGGTGGGGTACGACAACCTGCCGCTCGGCCGCTGGCTCCACCCCCGTCTGACCACCGTGGACCAGCAGGTGCAACGGGTCGGTGCGGCCGCCGCCCGCGCGCTGCTCCTCCAGTGCGGCGAGGACGTGCCACCGCCGGTCCTCGACGGACGCCCGAGCCTCGTCGTCCGGGAGTCGACCGGCCCGCTCCCCGCCAGGCCCTGAACCATGAGTTCCCCACCGCACACCACCCGAGGCCCGCCGCTCACGGCCCGCTCCGTCCCGCGGCTCCGGCCCGGCCCCACCGGCCGTACACCCGCCGCAACGATCCACCCCCGCACATCGAAGAGGTCAGGACCCGACCATGCGACGCCACAGCGCCCAGCTCACCCACGACTCCGCCGTTCTTCCCTGGCTCGGCGCCAACTTCTGGTCCCGCACCGGCGGCCCGCTGATGTGGCGGAACTACGACCCGAAGACCGTCCGCGAGGAACTGGCCGTCCTGCGCGACCACGGACTGAACATGACCCGGTCCTTCTTCTACTGGCCCGACTTCCACCCGGAGCCCGGCCGGATCGACGAGGAACTGTGCGAGCGCTTCCGCGACTTCCTGGACGCCCACACGGAGGCGGGGATGGGGACGATCCCCACCTTCATCGTCGGCCACATGTCGGGCGAGAACTGGGACCCGGCCTGGCGAGGCGACCGCGACCTGTACGAGGACGTGTGGCTCGTCGGGCGGCAGGCATGGTTCGTCTCCCAGATGACCCGCCGTTTCAAGGACCACCCCGCGGTCACCGGCTGGCTGATCACCAACGAGATGCCGGGCTACGGCCGGATCTACCAGGTCGACCCGCCCTCCAGCGACGTCGTCACCGCCTGGGCGCAGTTCATGTGCGACGCGGTGCGCGCCGCGGGCGGCACCCAGCCCGTCTCGCTGGGCGACGGCGCCTGGGGCATCGAGGTCACGGGCCGGGACAACGGATTCTCGCTGCGGGACACCGCCGAGTACGTGGACTTCGTAGGGCCGCACGTCTACCGCTCCGACACGGACCGGCCGCGCCAGCACTACCGTGCCGCGTTCGAGTGCGAACTCGCCGCCGTGACCGGCCAGCCGGTCGTGCTGGAGGAGTTCGGGCTGTCGACCGACGTGGTCTCCGCAGCCAACGCGGGCGTGTTCTACCGGCAGACCCTGCACAATTCGCTGCTCGGCGGGGCCACCGGCTGGATCGCATGGAACAACACCGACTACGACGACCTGTGGGAACAGTCCCCGTACGACCACCACCCCTTCGAGATGCACTTCGGCATCACCGACCACACCGGCCGGCCGAAGGAACCACTGCGGGAACTGGCCGCCTTCGCCGAGGTCCTGAAGCAGGTCGACTTCGCCCGCTGCCGCCGTACGGACGCCGACGCCGCACTGGTCGTACCCGCGTTCCTGGAGCGCGGCTACCCCTACAGCAGGCCCGCGGACCGCCCGCTGATCTTCACCTCCCTGCACCAGGCATACGTGGCCGCACGCGGCGCGGACCTGCCGGTGGCGTTCGCCCGGGAGGCCGACGGGCTGCCCGACGATGCCGCGCTGTACCTGCTGCCCTCGACCCGGCAGCTGACCACCCGCACCCGACGGGCGCTGGAGCAGCGGGCGCGTGAGGGCGCCACCGTCTACCTCTCCTTCTGCTCGGGGGAACACCCGGCGACCCGTGGCCCCTGGTTCCACGATCTGGACGGCCTGTTCGGTGTGGAACTGCAGCTCTCCTACGGTGTCGCGGAGCCGATCGAGGACGACGTACTGGAAATGACGTTCACGGAGGACTTCGGCTCCATAGCCGCAGGTGAGACCCTGAAGTTCCCCGTCGCCGGGAACGAGGACAGCCGCGCCTACCTGCCGGTCGTCCCGGCAGGTGCCCGCGTCGTCGCCACCGACGCGCACGGCCGCCCGGCCCTGCTGTGCCACGAGACGGGAGAGGGCCGCACGGTCCTGGCGACGTACCCGTTGGAGCACATGGCGGCCCGGACGGCGCGGGCCAACCCGGAGCAGACACACCGGCTGTACGCGGCGCTCGCCGAACTCGCCGGGGCCGCACGGCCGGTGACGGCCGGCTCCCCGTACGTTGCCGCCGACACGCTGGTCCGGGAGGACGGCACCCGCTTCGTCTGGCTCGTGAGCCAGTCGGCCGAGGAACTGACCGTCCGCCCGTCGGCGGACGGCGAACTGCGCGAACTGACGGGCGGAGAACCGGTGGTGGAGGTGGCGATCGCCCCGTACGGGGTGCGCGTCCTCGAACTGCGCTGACCGACCGGCTTCCTCCACCGAAACGCCCCGCCTGCCCCACCGCCCGTGAAAGTGAGCCACCCGATGTCCCAGCCGCTCTTCCGCGATCCCGCGGCGCCCATAAACGACCGGGTGAGCGACCTCCTTTCACGGATGACGCTCACCGAGAAGGTGGGGCAGGTCAACCAGCGGATGTACGGCTGGGACGCGTACGAACGCGACGCCTCGGGCCACCACCTGACCGACGCGTTCCGCACCGAAGTGGCCGCCTTCGACGGGATGGGCGCGCTCTACGGGCTGCAGCGGGCCGACCCATGGTCGGGCGTGACCGCGGCCACGGGCATCGGCGGAACGGACGGTGCGCGTGTCTCCGACGCCGTGCAGCGCCACGTCGTGGAGACCACCCGGCTCGGGATCCCGGTTCTGCTGGTCGAGGAGATGCCGCACGGTCTCCAGGCTCTGGACGGCACGCTGCTGCCCGTCAACCTGGCGGTCGGCGCCACCTGGAATCCGGACCTGTACGAGGAGGCCGCAGCGCTCGCCGCCGCGCAGCTGCGGTCACGCGGCGGCCACGTCGCGCTGGTGTCCGCACTCGACCTGGTGCGCGATCCGCGCTGGGGCCGGGCGGAGGAGTGCTTCGGCGAGGACCCCTACCTCGCGGCGCGGTTCACGGAGGCCCTGGTACGCGGTGTCCAGGGGGCACCCGGAGAGCTCATCGGGCCGGACCGGGCAGCCGTCGTCCTCAAGCACTTCGCCGGGCAGGGCGCCACGGTCGGCGGCCGCAACAGCGCTGCCACCGAACTGGGCGCCCGCGAACTGCACGAGATCCACCTGGAGGCCGCACTGGCGGGAGTCCGGGCCGGGGCGGCAGGTGTCATGGCCGCGTACAACGAGTTCGACGGCATTCCGTGTGCCGCCAACCGGGAACTGCTCACCGGCATCCTGCGCGAACAGTGGGGGTTCACCGGTCTGGTGATGGCGGACGGGCTGGCGCTCGACCGCCTGGTGCGGCTGGCCGGTGACCCCGTCGCGGCAGGCGCCATGGCGTTGGAGGCGGGGACGGACCTGAGTCTGTGGGACGACAGCTTCCCCCGCCTGGAGGAGGCCGTGCGACGGGGCCTCGTGGACGAGGGCGCTCTGGATGCCGCGGTCGGCCGGGTGCTCTCCCTGAAGTTCCGGCTCGGCCTGTTCGAGAATCCCTACACCGGGGAGTGCGCCCCCACGCCGGGGCCCGAGGAACTGAGCGAGAGCATCGCCCGGGAATCGGTCACGCTGCTCACACACGACGGTGTGACACTCCCGCTCGGCGAACGCGCACGCCGGATCGCGGTCATCGGTCCGAACGCCGACTCCGTGCCGCAGCAGATCGGCGACTACACCGCGCCCCAGCGGCCTGGCACAGGCATCAGCGTCCTCGACGGCCTCAAGGAGGCGGCGCCCCGAGGTACGGAGATCGTGCACGCCCGGGGGACCGGCCTTGTGGGCGGCGATCTGTCGGACCTTCCCGGCGCCGTAGCGCTCACATCCGGGGCCGATGTCGCGGTCGTGGTGCTGGGCGGATCGAGCGCCCGCGAGTCGGGAACCCGCTTCGACGCCAACGGGGCAGCGGTCGTCACCTCGGGCAACCCGGTCGAGATGACCTGCGGAGAGGGTGTGGACCTGGCGGAGCTCGCCCTTCCGGAAGGCCAGTCGGCCCTGCTCGACGCCATGACCGCGACAGGGACCCCCGTCGTCGTGGTGCTGGTCCAGGGTCGTCCGCACGCGCTGCCCGACCTCGCCGGCCGGGCCGCCGCGGTGCTGAGCGCCTGGTATCCCGGCCCCTGGGGCGGTCGGGCGTTGGCGGACGTCCTGTTCGGCACGGCGGAGCCCGTGGGGCGGCTTCCCGTATCGGTGCCCCGCTCGGCGGCTCAGCTGCCGGTCCACTACAACGGGAAGGACCACGGCTACCGCGGCTATGTCGACCAGCCCGCGACCGCCCGCCACGCGTTCGGCCACGGGCTGAGCTACACCACGGTCGAGTACGGCACCCCCCGCCTGTCCCGGACGTCCGTCTCGGCGGCGGAACTCAACGCCGGCGCCCCGAACACGACGCATGCCGCACCGCAGCCGCTTGTGTGCACGGTCGACATCCGCAACACCGGCGGCCGGCCGGTGCGGGAGACGGTGCAGCTCTACGTGCGCCGGGTGACCGGGGGCACTTCGTGGCCGAGGGTCCGGGAGCTGCGCGGCTTCGCCCGGGTGGCCCTCGAACCCGGGGAACGAACCGAGGTCTCCTTCCGCGTGGAGGCACAGACCCTGGCCTCGGTCACGCGCGACCTGGAGCGGACCGTGGAGCCGGGGGAGTTCGAGATGGAGACGGGCCCGTCCTCCGACCGGACCCGCGGCGCCCGGCTGACCGTCCTGGCCGACCCGCTCGGCTGACGGCCTGTGCCCTCGGCAGCCCACCTTCCACCTCGGCGCCCGTCCTCCCGGAACGCACCGTCCGTATCGCGCTCAGAGATGACTGGGCACGGCCACCGCAGTGGGGGCAGTGACCGTTCCCACGAAGAGGATCCGGGTCTGCAGCAGGTCAGACCCGATCGGCGGCGATGAGAAGGTACTGGAAGGAACCGTCCTTGTAGGAATTGATGAACGCGTCCTCGATACCCGTCACCAGCGAGGACGTGGCCCGCAGCTCCCAGTACGGCAGTGTGTCGGGAGTAAGGTCGATCACGGCCTGCGGTACGAGGCGGTTGTCGGCCATGGCCCGCAGGTATTCCCGGCGCGAGTGGATGTTGCACTCGAAATGCGCGTTGATCTGCGAGACCCACTTCGAGGGCTGGCCATACCGCGGATTCCAGCAGCCGGTGATGGTCACATAGCGACCGCCGACCGAGAGGACACGAGAGTGTTCGGCGAAGAGGTCGTCCAGGTCGACGTACATGCTCGACTCGTTGTTCCACGAGGCGGCGGCCGACCCGGTCTCGAAGGGTGTGGCGAGCATGTTGCAGACACGGGCGCGGACGTGATCCTGGATGCGTAGCTCCCGGGCGCGTCCGTTGGCGAACTCGGCCTGTTTGGCCGAGAGCGTGACGCCTTCGACCTTGCACCCGAAGCGCTGGTGCGCCATCACCATCGAACCGCCGCGGCCGCAGCCCGCGTCCACCAGGGTGTCGTCCCGCCCGATGTCACCGAGGTGCCCCAGCAGGACGTCTGCCTGGGCCGACTCCAGCCGGTGGAGCTCGGCGATCAGCCTCTTCTCGCTCGCGCTGTCCGCGGTGTTGCCGAGTGCCTCGTGGTCGACTTCACCGATGCCGTAGTGGTGGTGGTAGAGGCCGTCGACGTCGCCGAGACGCAGGTTCACGGGCCTGGCCTCCCCGTCCCAGTAGCGGGCGATGTCCCCCTGGTAGGGCGTCGTCGGACCGGGAATGCGCAGGGTGGCGGCGGTGAGTTCGGTGTGGGTCACAGATGAGTCCATTCTCTTACCAGAAGTCGGGCAGGCTGTAGCGATAGGTGTTGGACCGGTGCCAGTGGTGGTTGCCGTCGACCCAGGCAGCCACGCCCCGGAGGAAGCGCTGCACGCTGGGCACGGGGCAGGCGACGGCAAGCGCCGCAGCTTCGGTCTCGAAGTCGTGCATGAGGTCGTTGTGGACCTCGACCGACTTCAGATAGGCGTCCCGGTGGGACATACCCTCACGTTCGGCGATGACGACCGGAAGGTTCAGGTGCTGGCCGGGAGTGTCGAGTTCCTTGGTGTACGAGTAGAGGTCGTTCACGATCGTCGTCGCGTTTCCCGCGAGAGCGATGACCTTCTGCATCCCCGTCTGGGCATGCAGGTCCGCGGGCAGTTCGTACCCGCCGACTGTGTCAGTGATGGTGGGGCAGGGACGGAAGTTGTTGAACTGGCGCATCGCCAGGTACTCCCACACCTCCGGGACGTGGTCCAGCTGGGCCCAGGCCGCTTCGGCGAGGTACCCCATGTGCAGCCGTGCCAAGTCGTGTCGGAGCCGGTCGGCCTGGGAAGGGCCGGCCGCCCGGACGAAGTACTCCATGGCCGAGCGGTATGCGCGCCGAGGGGCGTCCGCGTGGAGCGACTTCGACCACTGCGGCTGGTACTCCTCCGTGGTGTACAGGGGGTCGAGGGCGGTGTGCGCCAGCAGCAACCGTTCACCGAGGCCGACGGGCGAGCCGCCATGGTCCTCGCAGTAGCAGTCGTCCACCGCGTTCTCCGCCACCATCAGCCGTGTGGCGAGCATCAGATGGTCGACAGTGGGCGCGTCCGGATGGCAGCCCACCATGTACCGCCCCACGGAGAAGCCGTCGAACTGGTCCTCCCAGTCCTCGGGATACAGGGCGACCTCGTCCAACGCCCAGGCCTTGATTCTTCGACTGACCTCCTCGACCCGCAGCGGGTCGGGCTCGGGAATCGGGTGGTAGTACAGGCCTGGGACCGGCCGGCCCTCCGCCGTGTCCACGGACGGCTCCGAAGGCGTCGGCGACTCCTCCCGCCGGAAGAGACGGAGGCCGGCCGTCCCCAGACCGCTGGGGCCGCGCAGGATCCGCTCCAAGCCCGGTCCCGTCGCAGTCACTCTGCTCGGCAGGGCGTCGGGAGGGACCGGCGCGGGTGTGGAGACCGCGGACGGTGCGGACGGAAGAGGCGCACCGGGCGGGCCGCTGACGGCGGCCTGGACGTCGCGGGCCCGGCTCACGGCGCCGGACAGTGTGTGCGCCCCGAAGTGGGAAGCGGCCTCCGGCAGGTTCGATTGCGGAGGTGTCAGCTCAGGTGCGGGCATCCATGGCTCCTCGGTGGGTGGGCGGCTGTTCTTGAAGCCCTCCGGGCACATGTGACCGCCCCGGTCGGCTTCGAGGGCGTCACACCTGCCGTGGCGGGCCGCAACCGCTACTTGGGCCAGCGCGCGATCTGAACGTTCTCCAGCACACCGACCGCGTCCGGCACGAGGATGGCGGCGGAGTAGTAGGTGCTGACGAGGTAGGACATGATCGCCTTCTCGTCGATGCCCATGAAGCGGACGGACAGACCCGGTTCGTACTCGTCCGGGAGCCCGGTCTGATGCAGACCGATGACGCCCTGGTTCTCCTCACCAGTACGCATGACGAGGATCGAGCTGGTCTTCTCCTTGGTGACGGGGATCTTGTTGCAGGGGAGGATCGGGACCCCGCGCCACGCAGGAACCTGCTGGCCGCCGAGATCGACGTGGTCCGGGTACAGTCCGCGCGAGTTGAACTCACGCCCGATCGCCGCGATGGTCCGGGGGTGCGCGAGGAAGAACTTGGAACCCCGGCGGCGACAGAGCAGTTCGTCCATGTCGTCCGGGGTCGGCGGGCCGGAGTGCGGCTGGATGCGCTGCTTGAAGTCGGCGTTGTGGAGCAGGCCGAATTCCCTGTTGTTGATCAGCTCGTGCTCCTGGCGCTCACGCAGCGCCTCGATGGTGAGCCTGAGCTGTTCCTCGGTCTGGTTCATCGGCCCGTTGTAGAGGTCGGCGACCCTGGTGTGGATACGCAGAATGGTCTGGGCGACCGAGAGTTCGTACTCGCGCGGATTGAGCTCGTAGTCGGCGAACGCACCGGGAAGTTCGTGCTCGCCGACGTGGCCGGCCGACATCGCGATCTCCGCCTCGCCGCGATGGTTCTGCCGGTGGCGGGAGTGTGAAGCGAACTCTTCGACGTGCTCCCGCAGACCTGGAGCGGTGGACAGCACGGCTGCGAAGTCGGCGCGAGACAGGGTGAGCAGAGTGCCCGAGGTCTCGGCGGTGGCTGTCTGCTCCCAACGGGCGTCCTCGTCCAGCAGCGCGTCCTCCCCGAACCGGTCACCGTCGGCGAGTACGTCCAGAACGACCTCGTCGCCATAACTGCCGACGGTGGTCTGGCCGATGCGCCCGTGAGCGATCAGGTGGAGCTCATCCGCCGGAGTCCCGCGCTCGACCAGCGTCTCTCCCGTACGGAAGTCTCGTTGGACGCACCGATCGGCAAGGGCTGTCAGCACCTCCACGTCGTCGAAGCCGCGCAGCAGAGCCAGTTCGCCGAGTTCACGGGGGATGACCCGGACTCCCGCACCGTCCTGGACGAACTCAACGACCCCGTCGCCGACGGTGTACGTGAGGCGGCGGTTCACCCGGTAGGCGCCGCCCTTGGTCTCCACCCAGGGGAGCATCCGCAGCAGCCAGCGAGAGGTGATCTCCTGCATCTGCGGGGCGGACTTGGTCGTGCTGGCGAGGTTGCGGGCCGCCGCCGTGCCCAGACTGGACTGCCGGGGCAGATCCAGTCGTACGTCCGAACTCGGTTCAACAGTCATCGGGCAAGCTCTCCTTGGTCAGGGCGGCAACGTGCGTATACGGACGCCGTTGGGCAAGAGGAGGAAAAGGGTCGCAGGGACGGGAATCCGTCCAGATCCACGAGAACCCTAGAGGTCGTCCACGGTGCGGGACCAAGGGAAACCGGTGACATTAACTCGATACGATGATCGCGTCCGCGCGATGTTTGGCCCGGTACCCACGGGATTGAGCCGCGCTCGACGGGGGCGTCCTGGTGACCGGGCGGAGCGGCTCCCGCGCGGCGCCGGTGAGCCGAGGGATGGCGCAAGCGCCCTACAGCCCGGACTGCCGCGGGGCAGTGGGCTCGGCACGGGGGACTGTCCGTGGCCGTCGTCCTCCGCAGCTAGCACGAACAGTCTCGCGGTACTACGTCGCAAACGCGACAGAGGTGAGTCCGACGACCTGGCCAGGTGTGAGATCAGCGATGGTGCCGCAGACGCGTGACGCGGACACCCCAGGCTGTCCGCAGTTCGTGCATCCAGAAGCGGGCGGTGTCCGTGACACTCACTCCGCTGACCGGCAGCGGGCAGACGTCTGGCCGGAGCGGCGGAGGGTCACCCGGCGAAGGAAGAGGAACGGGGGAGATCCTGGCGTCACTGATCGGCACCGATTGTGGGTCGGCACATGCCCTGCGTTCAGCTACCCGAACGCGATCGAGTCAGGCCCGCGTAGCGGTGCGCCACTCCACCGGGAAGCAGGTATTCGGCCAGCAGGTTGCCGGAGCGGCGAGATGGCAGCCCCATGTCGCGCAGAAGTTCGTCCGCGCAGTGGATGTCGTAGGGGCCGAAGTCGTAGCCGCCGGAGCCCGGCAGGACCTGCTCCTGCCAGGCCAGGCGAGCGTCGGTGTCCGCCCGCATCTCGTGCTCGCCCGGGGTGGTACGCAGTGTCGCCCGGAAATGGCTGGTCAGCCACTGCGCGGTGAGTTCCACGCCCATGATGTTGTTGAAGACCTGCCGGAACCCGACGAACCCCAGCCGGTCGACGCCGGGCGGCACGATGCCTCGGTAGAGCCGCAGACGCCCGTCGTCATCATGTACGCGCACGCTCGTGTCCAGGAACGGGAAGAGTCTTCGGTGCCCCGTGGCGAACACGATGACGTCCGCCGCCACTTCCTCGCCGGACGGCAGGAGCAGTCCCTTGTCGGTATACGCCTCGACCGCACTGACCTTGGCGGTGATCAGTCCACGGCGGACGGCCCGCGCGTAGCCGCGTGGCATCACTCCCGCGTGCGCCAGGTGGAAAGGGAGAGCGTGAGCGGGCCGTAGCTCCCGCGTCAGCCGGTACAGCCCGGTGGAGAACAACATGTCGCGGGTGATGAGCCACCAGAGAACCCGCTTGACCCGCTCGTCAAGCCGGTCGGGCAGAGATACGCAGGCCGGATCGTGATACCGGGGCAGGAGCGCCTCACCGAGCCGGGTGAACAGGATCCACTTGTATCCCACCAGACCGAGCAGAAGGCGCTCGGGGATCATCCAGTTCACCTTGCGCTGCACGATGGTGGCCGATGCCGCCTCGCCGGCGGCGCGGGTCACCAGGTCCAATGCGGACTTGCCGCCGCCCACGACGACCACGCGCCGTCCGGTGAACGTCCCGGCCCGAACCTTGTCGGAATGCAACACGGTCCCACGGAACAACTCACGCCCGGGCAGCCCGGGCAGTTGGGCATGATGATGGGCCCCACTGGCGACAACGACATAGTCGAATGTCTCGCGACGAACTTCCGCCTCCTTGTCACCGACAGGCCGGGAGCCGACCGACCAGCCGGAGGAGCCCATCCGTCCGGGCCCCTTCACCGGGCGGACCGAGATCACCTCGGTGCCGGGCCGGACGCGATTCAGTACGCCGAAGGCCTCGGCGTAGTGCTCCAGGTAGCGTTGCGTGGCTGCCGCGTCGGCGAAGTGCAAACGGTTGGGGAGGTCCGCGAACTCGAAGAGACGGAGCGCGGATTGACTGGCCAGCCCGTCGTAACAGCCCCTTGACGACCAGATCCCCCCGACCTGCTGGTACTTGTCGAAGACTGTGACGTCGAAACCGTTCTCCAGCAGCACCTTGGCGGCGACGATTCCCCCGGGGCCGGCCCCGACCACACACGCTCTCATCAGCTTTCACTCCCCGTGGGCGATTGCCGTGTCCAGCCCGCTCATCATCCCGGTCGCGGACCTCCATGCCCAGGGCGCCCTCCGGGCCGAACGGTGTATCCGGCCTCACTCATCGACGGTCACCGTTGCCCGCCGCGCGCCTGGGGGCATCCCTGACGCCTTCCGGAAGAACACCGAGAAGTTGGAGGTGCCGGGGAATCCGGGCGTGCCGGCGTAGTCGGCCGTGGTGTGGCGGTCGAGCATGAGGAGCCGTTCGGCTTCCAGGACGATCCGATCGGGATGTACGCCTTCGCGGTGCGGCCGGTGACCTGCTGCTGCACTGCTCCTGAGACAGTGCGGGGCGCATGTCCCGGAGCCTGGGCGGTCCTGCCCGGGCCCTGTCGCGGATCAGTCGAAGGCGACGCTGCGGTGGGCGACCGCACCCCCTGCCGGGGTCCATGTCACATGGCCGTGGTCGAAACGGTTCGCCCGGTTGTCCGGCGGGCCCGTCTCGCTCACTGACCGAGTACCCCAGGAATCCGTTCTCCCAGCCGGTGCTCGCCCACAGGTCGCGGATCGCGCCATGCACCTCGTGCGGGCCGGTGCGCGGAGTCCAGTAGATGGAGCCACCCTCGAAGTGGTTGTAGCGGCCCACTCCATCGGGAGTACTTCACCCAGGACACGGCCGAGCTCGGCGAACACGCTCCGGGTACGTATTCGTTCGCGGTCTGGGACCGTGTCTCAGGAGAGAAGCCCGTCCTGCCTCCTGCCTGACGCCGGGGAGCGGGCGGGAGGCGTACCCGTGTGAGTTCAGGCGTAGGCGTCCTCGACGGCGACTTGGTGCACCGTGCGCAGCGTCGACCGGAGACTGTCCAGATCGGTCGAGCCAAGTGCGAGGCGGATTGCCTGTGGTGTGTGCGTCGAGGTGGTGAACGGCTCCGCCGTGGTGACCGAGATGTGTCGGCGCGCGAGGGCGGCGGTCAGCCGGTCGGCGCGTGCGTCGTCGGGCAGCGGCAGCCAGGTGAAGTAGGACGAGGGGTGGCCGATGAGCGGGAGGCCCGCCAGCTCCTGCCTGACGAGTGCCTGGCGCGTCTTGGCGTCGTCTCGTTTCAGCGCTTCCAGGTGGTTCACCGTGCCGTCGTCGAGCCAGCGGCAGGCGATGGCGGTGGTGAGGGCGGGGGTGTTCCAGGTGGTCGCCCGGATGGCGCGTTCGAGCGAGGGCACCGCAGACGGCGGGGCGAGGACGAAGCCGACCCGCAGGCCGGTGGCGATGCTCTTGGACAGGCCCGAGACGTAGACGGTGATGTCCGGCGCGGTTGCGGCCAGGGGCGGTGGAGGGTCCTCGACCAGGTACGCGTATGAGGCGTCCTCGATGATGAGCGGACCGTACTGCCGAGCGATCCCGATCAGGCGGTTGCGCTCGGTTGTCGGCATGACCCAGCCCAGGGGGTTGTGCAGGGTGGGCATGGAGTAGACCGCGCGCACCGGGCGGGTCGCGCACAGCTTCTCCAGCGCATCGAGATCCGGCCCGTCGGTGGTGGTGGGGATGGGCTCCAGGTCGAGATGGAAGGCGTGCGCGAGCACCTTGAAACCCGGGTAGGTGAGTGCGTCGACCGCGACGACGTCGCCGGCGTTCAGCGTGGCCATGATGGTGATGGCCAGGCCGTGCTGGGCGCCGTTGGTGATGAGGATCTGATCCGCGGCGGCGCCGATTCCCCGGCATCCGAGGTGTCGTGCGACGGAGGCTCTGTCCTGTGGGCGCCCCCGGTGTGGTTGATAGCGCAGCAGCGAGTCGAGATCACCGGAGGTGGCCACCTCTCGCAGGGCCTGCCGCAGGAGATCGGCCTGGCCGGGCAGCGACGGGTAGTTGAAGTTGAGGTCGACCGCGTCTGTGGCGACGTCCTGCTGATCGATGCCGTGACCGGCGGGGACCGCGATGTCACGCACGAACGTGCCGCGGCCCTGTTCCCGGCTCACCAGACCCATCGCCTCCAACTCGGCGTACACCCGGGTCGCGGTCACCACGGCGATGCCCTCGCGGGCGGCGAGGGCGCGGTGGGTCGGCAGCCGCGCCCCCGGGGCGAGGCGCCCGGTCCGGATGTCGGATGCGAGCGCGTCGACCAGCTTTTTGTATCGCGAGGCTGCCATGCGCCGGATTGTATCCATGACAATTCTTTGACTGTCCTGCTTGCGGGTCCCTACCGTCGAGTCCCACTCATCCGGAAGGGACAGCCGCCGTGCACATTGCCATCCTCACCTTCGAGGGCTACAACGAGCTCGACTCCCTGATCGCGCTCGGTGTGCTCAACCGCATCAAGACCGATGACTGGCGCGTCACCATCGCGACCCCCGGCCCCAGGGTGACGTCGATGAACGGGGTGGTCATCGAGCAGATGTCCACTCTTGAGGAGGCATGCGCCGCGGACGCCGTCATCGTCGGCAGCGGCATCGCCACCCGCGAGGTCACCGAAGACCCGGCGATCATGAACGTCCTGCGGGGCCTGGACCCCTCGCGCCAGCTCATCGCGGCGCAGTGCTCCGGCGCGCTTGTGCTGGCCAGGCTCGGCCTGCTGGGCGGCATCGCCGCCTGCACCGACCTGACCACGAAGCCGTGGGTCGTCGCCGCCGGCGTCGAGGTCCTCCACCAGCCCTTCTACGCCAAGGACAACATCGCCACCGCCGGCGGCTGCCTGGCCTCGCACTACCTCGCGGCCTGGATCATCGCCCGCCTCGAGGGCAACGACGCAGCCGAAAGCGCGCTGCACTATGTCGCCCCGGTCGGCGAGAAGGAGGAGTACACCGAGCGCGCCTGGCGCAACATCGCTCCCTACCTGCCTGCTCCCGCACCGGCGCTCGGCTGACCAACCGGTCGCAAGCAGCGGCCCACCACGGTCCGCACCCGCCGACGACGACCTCGTCCAGGCCGGGGTAGCCGATCATCACCCCGGCCGGGTGTTGGGCCCTGCAGTCAACAATCACCCCGACGACACCTCCAGCACATGTTCAGCCACTCCTGCACCGGCTACCGGGCCCCAACAGCCCGGGGCGGTCCGTGCTCCGTGTCGTTCCCCGCCCGGATACGCCTTTCGCAGGTGATCGAGCTCCATCCGTTCAACGGGCACGACGGGAGGGCGGCCGAGGACATGAAGAAGGGCGTCGCCGCCTCCGAGCTGCGCTCCGGCGGCCCACGCGCCTTCGCGCCCGCCGTGGTCAACGGGGGTGAATGCCGTGAACAAGGTGAACGGCCGGGCCGCCATCGACGGTCAGGCAGTGGACTCCGTGTTCGCCTTCGACCTGACCGTGGTGACCGACGACCTGCCCCCGTACCGGATCGAGGTCCGTCACGCCCTCGACTGCCAGGGGCTGCTGCACAGTTCCAGGGCGGTGGTCGCGTACGACCCCGAGCAGCCCTGGCGGGTTGTCATCCCGAGCAGCCCGCCGCGCCAGTGGCTGGCCCGCGCGAACAGCCTCAACCCGCCGACGGCCGAGGTGAAGCCCCGCGTCGGCGCGGCGCCGGCCGGCCTTCGCGCACTGGTGTCGGGCGTGGTGATCGCGGCCGTGCTGCTGGTGCTGATGCGGGTGCTGGGCTGAGCCGCCGCGGGCTCAGCCGTTGCGAGGGTTCTTCTTGAGCACCTTGCCGTTGATGTCGGCCCGCAGATAGGCGCCGCCGTACTCGTCCGAGACGTAGACGCTGAGCGTCGGCTGGTAGTTGTCGAACGGGGAGGCCGGGTCGATGTCCACGTAGTGGGTGGTGGGCTCGGCGACGCCGAGCTCCTTGTCCGCCCGGCGGATCAGCCCCGGCAGGGCGTCCCAGTTGATCTTCTCAAGGTCCACGGACCTGGAGCCCGATATGAGGGTGCCGCCCGCCCGTTCCCGTGCGGCTTTGCCGTCCTGGTACGTGAAGACGTCGTACAGGGCTTTGTTCTTTGCGACCGGGGCCTCGACGCTCGCGTGCCCGTCGAACAACGTGAACGACGTGACCCTTGTGCTGCCCATCACCGGCTTGAGCGCCGCGATGACGGACCGTGCCCCGGCGGGCGTCAGTAGGTTCTCGGTGGGCGCCGCGGCCTTCTGCGGGCTCTCTGCCACCTCGGTGGGTGAGGGCCTGCCCGAGGCCGGAGCCGGGGAAGGGGTGCTGCCGGCCGTCTCCGCGTTCGAGTCGGGCATCAGCGACCACACCAGCACCCCGGTCAGGGCGGTTCCGGCGAGCGCGGTGAAGACGGCGACGGCACGACCCCGCTGGATCCGCCGACGTATCTCCTGGGTTCCCAGCGTGGCGGGTTGCGGACGCGGGGGAGCGGTGCCCGTTCCACGGCCGGGCGCGTCCGGGCGCCGCACGGGCGCGGCAGGCGGGACGGTAGTCGGGTCCGTCCGGCCGAAGCCGGGCGGCACCGCGTCCTGCCGGGCGGGCGCTTCTTGACGGGGAAGTACGCCGACCTGCGGTGTCGCGGGGCGCTGCCCGGCAGATCCGACCGGTTCGCTCACCGCCGCGAGCATCCGGTCCAGTTCCCCGGGATCGGGTCTGGCGGCCGTGTCCCGGGTCAGCAGCGCGTTCAGTACCGGAGCCAGCGGACCGGCCTTCGCGGGCGGCGGGATCTCCTCGTCCAGCACGGCCGCCAGCGTCGCCAGGGTGGTGGCCTTGCGCAGCGGGTGCCGGCCCTCCACAGCGACGTACATCATCATGCCGAGCGACCAGAAGTCCGACGAAGGATTGCCCTCCTGGCCGCGAATGCGCTCGGGCGCCATGAAGTCGGGGGAGCCGATGATGGAACCGGTCGCCGTCAGACTGGTGGACTCGCGGATCGCCGCAATGCCGAAGTCGGTGAGCACCGGGCTCCCGTCGGCCCGGAGCAGGACGTTGGCGGGCTTGACGTCGCGGTGCAGGATCCCGGCGGCATGGGCGGCCCGCAGCGCGGACAGCAACCCGCGGCCGAGCTCAGCGGCTTCGACCGGGGCGAGCGTTCCCTCGGCCAGCCGTTCCGCGAGCGAGGCGCCGGGCACCAGCTCCATCACGATCCACGGGTAGGTCCCGTCACCGCCGTCCACGATGTGGTGGACCGTGACGACTCCCGGGTGGTCGAGCCGGGCCAGCGCACGTGCCTCACGCAGCACCCGCTCGCGCAGCACGCGGGCCGACTCCGGATCGCTCTCGGCGAGCGCTGGGTCCGGGGGCCGCACCTCCTTCAGCGCCACATCACGGTGCAGCGCCAAGTCGTGGGCCCGCCAGACCATGCCCATCCCGCCGCTGCCGAGCCGGTCGACCAGCTCGAAGCGGTCGTCGATCACACGGCGCACAGACCCCCCAGCGTTCATGGAAAAAGAGTACGGGGCAGGTGGGCGGCAGCGCTCACCCACCCCGCACGCCTCACACGGTGCCGCTCGGTGTGAGCCTGACCGTCACGATCTGAAAGGGCCGCAGCCCCAGCCGGACCGCATCGCCCTCGACCCCCGCGATCTCGCCGGCAAGCTTCAGGGCGGTCACGACCACCGCGTCGTGGACCGACACCAGCGGGGCCGCCCCGGCGCTCCCCGGCGCTCGGGCAGCCTGAGAAGGGCCAACACTCCGGCGACGGAAGCGGAGGAACACAACTCCTCCGGCACGCCACGCCACTTCGGTCATGGTCGCCGGCCTCGCGCGTACCGCCATCCTGTCCGGACAGCTGATCAACGGCTGTTCGCGGGTGCCTCGTTCGAGGTGGTGACCGCAGCCGGCTCGGGGGAACGCTGCGGCGCTGCGGAGCCTTCCGCTGCCGGCTCGGACCTGCTCAGCCATAGGCCGGTGAACACGGCGGTGGCCAAGATGATGGTGCCGGCGGCGAGGAAGGCGCTGTTGAGGCCGGTCTCGAAGGAGGTGCCGCCGGATTGGCGGGCGCGGACGATGGCTCCGAGTACCGCGACGCCGAGCACCGCGCCGATCTGCCGGGTGGTGCTGCTGATGCCTGACGCGAGGCCGCCTTCCTGCGGGCTGACCGCTTGCATGGCGGCGCCTGTCAGTGGGGACAGGGTCAGGGCGAAGCCGATGCCGGCGAGTGCCAGCCGCCACCACACGTTCCCGTACCCGGTGTCGGCGTGCACCGTGCCGAGCGCCAGCAGTCCCAGTCCGGCCAGGGCCAGGCCGGTGGTCACCACGATGCGGAAGCCGTACCGGGCGGCGAGGCGGCCCGCGTACGGGCTGACGATCACCATGGCGAGGGACACCGGCAGGGCCTGCAGGCCGGCGCGCAGGATCGAGCTGCCCTGGACGTACACGAAGAACTGGGAGAAGAAGAACGACGAGCCCATGAGCGCGAACCCCACCACGACCATGGCGGTGTTGGACACGGTGAACAGGCGCTGGCGGAACAGCCGCAGCGGCAGCATCGGTGCGGAGCGACGCGCTTCGACGGCGAGGAAGGCGGCGAGGAGGATCACCCCCGCGGTGAAGCTGCCCAGGATGACCGGCGCCGTCCAGCCGCGGGCACCACCCTCGATCAGCCCGTAGGTCAGCGCCCCCACCGCCAGAACGGACAGCACCGTCCCCGGGACGTCGATCGCCGGGGCACCCGGATTGCAGGTCTCCTCAAGGCTGCGCGCACCGACCACCAGCAGGACCACGCCGATGGGCAGATTGACCAGGAAGATGGCGGGCCAGCCGAAGACATCCGTCAGCACGCCGCCGGCCACGGGGCCCACGGCCAGACCCAGTCCGCTGAACCCGGCCCACAGCCCGATCGCCTTGATCCGTTCCTGCGGCACGGGACAGGCGGCGACGAGCAGGGCCAGCGAGGCGGGACTCAGCGCCGCGGCCCCGACGCCCTGCAGCACCCTGCCGGCGACCAGCCAGCCGACCGAGGGGGCGAGGCTGCACATCACCGACGCGACGGTGAACACCGCCACGCCGGTCAGGTACACCCGCTTGCGGCCGAACCGGTCGGCGAAGACACCGCCGGACAGCAACAGCATGGCGACCAGCAGCACATACGCGTCAACGATCCACTGCAGACCGGTCAGCTGCGTGTGCAGCCGGTCCTGCATATCGGGCAGCGCCGCCCCGACGATCGAGTTGTCGAGCAGGACCATGAACTGGCCCAGGCAGGTCACCGTGAGCAACACGGCCCGGCTCGGTCCACTGCCTACGGGAGCAAGTGATGCGGCCAAGGGGATTCCTCTCCATCGTCGATGGCGCCTCTCCACGGCCGACAACGTCAGCTACTTGGCGCACTAACGCAGTCAGCGACTGCATTAAGCGACCATACAGAGGATCGCCCCACAAACGCAAGTAGTGACTGCGTTAAGCTGGGGCCATGAACGAAGGACAGCGAGCCCGACGGCCCGGCGGACGCAGCGCCCGTATCGGCGCGGACGTGCACCAGGCCGTCACCGACCTGATCAATGAGCGCGGCTACGGCAACTTCACCGTCGGAGAGGTCGCAGCCCGCGCAGGCGTGGCCGACAGCAGCATCTACCGCCGGTGGGGCAACCTGGAAAACCTGCTCACCGACGTGGCGCTCACCCGCCTCAACACACAGTCGCCGATGCCCGACACCGGGAGTCTCGCCGGCGACCTGCGCACCTACGCGCACCAAGTGGCCCGCGAGATCACCGGACCCGACGGCCTGTTGCTGGTGCGGCTGGCCGTCGCGCTGTCGAGTACGGGTCAGCAGGGGCTGCAGGCGCGTGACGCCTTCCGCGCCGAACGCACCCGGCAACTTCAGTCCATGCTCGATCGTGCCCGCGAACGCGGCGAGCACGCACCCGACGCGCTCGATGTGCTGGACCACATCATGGCCCCGATGTATATCCGCGTCCTCTTCGGTATGGTCCCGCTCACCCCGGGCTACATCGACGGGTTGGTCGACCGAATGCTGTGACCTCGCCCCGGTCCCCGGGATCAGCGCTCGGACGCGGTACCACGGCACCGTGAGGTGTTCGCCGGCGCGCGCCGGCCCGCTCGGCCCCGGCCCTTGGCCGGCTTACGCGGCCTGGCTGAATCCGTCGGAGGGCAGGCCGTTGCTGCGGATCGGGTGAAGCAGACGCCTGGTACGCGTTTTAGGCGTCGAGTTCTTCGGCGAGCTCGGGTGGAGTATTCGTCGAAGCGGCGGATGTGTTCGGTCAGTGGCCCGCATCTGCGGGCTTGTTGCGAGAGGATGGGGTGGTGATCCGCCACGACCCCGAGATGCAGGACTTGTTCCGCCGCTATTGCGCCCCCGCGCGGCGCTACCTGAAGCTTGGCGGAGCGGTACTGCATATGCCGCGTGAGAAGTACGAGCCGTTTGTTCATGCCCTCGCCGCTGACGCGAAGGCTGTTTCCGACGTCGAGCTCACCATCCTTCTCGAAGGCAGCTGGCGAGAGCGGCGCACCGCGGCGTGGCTCGCCGCCGTCTCGCGCCGTGACCACTTCCGTGAGCGTCTGGGAGCCCTGCTGCTGGAGAGTGAGGTTTGCTGCGCGGGCGGGGACTACTGCGTGGCGCTGGCGAGTTTCGGCACCGCACGGGACGCCGACCTGCTCGCCGCCTACCTGGATCGCTACCTTCGTCGGCCCGACCTGGCCTATGACCAGCCGACGGCCATGGGCGCCCTGGCGCACACCGACTCCGTGCTGCACGGCGACCGGGCCGGCCGCTTCCTCAAGGAGGGCGGCCTGTGGCGGCAGTGGTTCCAGGACGCGCGCCACATGCACGGCGATTCCGGCATCTCCGCCTACCTGGGCGGCATCCGCCTCGCCTGCGCCGTCGTCGACGAATGCGCCTGCATGCGTGAGGCCAGTTCCGGGTTGCGGTGCAGTGCTCGGAATAGGGCGAGTGGCTCATGCGGCACATCTGGAGGCATCCATGGCGGTACTTGATCTGCCCGGGCGGCGGTGGGCGATGCGCATCCTGTGGGAACTGAGCCAAGCGCCCGCCGGCTTCCGCGAGTTGCAGCGCCGATGCGAGCGTATGTCCTCCAGCGTGCTGACCACACGGCTCGACGAGCTGACCGGCGCCCGGCTGCTCACCTTGCACGAAGACGGCTACCACCTCACTCAGCTCGGGCAGGATCTCGTCGAGGTGCTGAGTCCGCTGGACGCCTGGAGCCGACGATGGGCAAGAGAGTCGGACACCGGCACGGCGGGCTTTTCCGGGCTGAAATGATCACTGCGCGGCTGGTGTGATCACGGCATCGACGACGTCCTGGATGGGCCCCGGATCCCGAACTGGAGCAGAGACACCACCCGCCACGAAGGGCGACGCATCTCATGGATCCGCCGGCCCGGACTCTACGTCGTCGTGGTCGAAGGCCTCGGTACGAGGCCGAACTCGCCATAGCCGACAGCCCGGTCATGCTCTGCCCCGTGCCTGGTGCGCCGGCTGTGAGGGCCGAATACGTGTACCACTCCCGGCGCGTCACGGTGCAGAACCGTGCTGTAGGACACGCGGGGTTTGGTACGAGCCGCACCTCACGATCTGCACCGCCGAGCCCGGGGACCGAACCGGCGACCGCGAGCGAGGCGGACGGCCGTTCATGTGCCCCAGGGCGACCTCACGTGCCTATTGCACGGTGAAGCGGTGGCTCCCCGAACCGACCCGGTACACCGCGCAGCCGTCCTCCTTGCGTACGAGCGTCGCACGCGTGTGGCTGACGGATTCCGGCGCGTCCGTGGGAACCCACACCTCGGCGGTCGTGTTGGGAGGCGTGGTGCACCTCAGGTCGATGCCGCCGGGCCGCTGCTCCCAGTCGGTGGAGACGGGGCCGTAGACCGAAGCGAACGTGGCGCGGGCGGACGTGACGTCGCCGCCCGGGCGAGGACGGATGACGATCTCACGGAAGCCCGGGCGCCCCGCCGAGATTCCGGCGATGTTCGTGTACATCCACTCGCCGACCGAGCCGTAGGCGTAGTGGTTGAAGGAGTTCATGTCCGGGGTCTGGAAACTGCCGTCCGGCTGGATGGAGTCCCAGCGTTCCCACATGGTGGTGGAGCCCTTGTCGATCTGGTAGCCCCAGCTGGGGAAGGAGCGTTGCTGGAGCAGGCGGTAGGCGACGTCGGTGTGCCCGGTCGCGGTGAGCACGGGCAGTAGACGGGGCGTTCCGAGGAAGCCCGTAGACAGATGCCAGTCCTTGGCCTCGATCAGCTCGATCAGCCGGTCGGCAGCTGCATCCCGCAGTGCATCGGGCAGCAGGCCCATCGACAGGGAGAGGACATACGCCGTCTGTGTATCGCCCTTGATCCTTCCTTCGGCGGCGACGTAGGCGGTCTGGAATGCCTTGCGTATGCGCCCGAAGAGGCCGAGGAAGGGCGCGGGGTCCTCATCCAGTTCTGCGGCTGTCCGGGCCGCGAGGTCGGCACTGTGGGCGAAGTAGGCGGTGGCGATGACATCTTTCGGCGTCTCGTCGGAGACATTCAGCCAGTCGCCATATCCGCCGGCCGGCCGCAGGAGGCCGTCGCTGTTCTTCTCCAGGTACTTCAGCCACGCCTGGATGGATGGCCAGGCATCCTTCAAGACCTGCCGGTCCCCGTATGCCTGGTACAGAGCCCAGGGGACCGTGACGCCCGCGTCGCCCCAGCCGGCGGCGCCGTTCCCGACGTTCCCGACGAGGGGCGCCACATCCGTGAAAGCACCCTCGGAGGTCTGCGCGTCCCGCAGGTCCACCAGCCACTTGGAGAGGAATCGGGCCGACTCCATCGTGTACGCGGCCGTCGGTGCGAAGACGTTGATGTCACCCGTCCACCCCAGACGCTCGTCGCGCGCCGGCGTGTCGGTCGGGATGGAGAGGAAGTTGCCTCGCTGTCCCCAAGTGATGTTGCTGTGGAGCTTGTTGAGCATCGGGACGTTGGTCTCGAACTCGAAGGTGAACGGGGCGGACGTATGCATGACGCGACCGGTCACGGCGTTGGCCGGGGGAGTGCCGGGCAGACCGGTCACCTCGACGTAGCGGAACCCGTGGAAGGTGAACCGCGGCTCGTACGTCTCCGCGCCGCCGCCCTTGAGGATGTAGGAGTCGGTTGCTGCGGCGCTGCGCAGATTCGCCGTGTAGAGGGTGCCGTCCGGATTGAGGACCTCGGCGTGCCGCAGACGCACGGTCGTTCCCGCCTCGCCCGCGACGCGCAGCCGCACCGAGCCGACCATGTTCTGGCCGAGGTCGAAGACGAAGACGCCCGGCGAGGGCTCGGTCACCTTCGTCGCGGGGAGTTCCTCGGCCACGCGGACCGGACCGTCCACCTGCGCGACGATCGGACCGGGAGCGGCGTCGCCCGCGCCGCGGACCTCGGACCAGGCCCGGTCGTCGAAGCCGGGTGAGGTCCAGCCGGCGGTCTCCTTGCGCGCGTCGTACGTTTCGCCGCTGAGCAGGTCAGCGGAGACGATCGGCCCGGACGCGGCCCGCCAGTCCGTGCCCGAGGCGATGCGCTGACTCGTTCCGTCGGTGAAGTCGACCTCCAACTGAGCCAACAGCGCCGGGCGTTCGCCGTACTGGTGCGGCCCGAACATGCCGACGTTGCCGGCGTACCAGCCCGGCGCCACGTATGCGCCGATGGCATTCGAGCCGGGCTGCAGGAGCGTGGTGACGTCGTACGTCTGGTACTGGACGCGCTCGCGATAGTCGGTCCAGCCGGGAGCCAGCTGATCTCGCCCCACGCGGCGACCGTTGAGATGGGCCTCGTACAGGCCGAGAGCCGTGGCGTACAGACGCGCTCGTGACACCTTCTTGCGCGGCAGCGTGAACTCGTGCCGCAACTGGTTGGCTGCGAAAGCCCCCGGAACGATCTTGCCCCATGGCCCGGCTCCCCAGGCGGCGGCCTCCTTGGCTGCCGGCCAGCCGCTGTCGTCGAAGTCGGGTCCGCGCCAGTTCTCGGCCGGCTCCTTGTCCGTCGACTTCCAGGACGCGTCGGTGACGATGCTCTGTTCTCCGGATGCCGTGTGGAGGCTGAGAGCGGCGATCAGGCCGGCCGCCCCCTCGCTCGCATTGGCCGCTGACACCGCGACGACGTTCTTCCCAGGAGTCAGCTGTGCGAGGACGTCCACGACTGCCGGATGGCGCCAGCCCTCGTGGTCGGTCGCCAGATCGGTGTGCGCGACCTCGGTGCCGTTCACGGAGATGGCGTACACGTTGTCCGCACTGATGGCGAGGGCTGCCGCGGTGAGCCCGTCCGGGACGTCGATGGTGCGGCGGAACCGCCGGGTGCCCGCCGGGGCGCTGTTGGCCGGATCACCCTCGGGGAACCAGATCCAGGCACTGCTCTCGAGCGATGGCGCGTCCGTGAGGGCCGGGGGAGCGGAGACCCATTCCGCGGACCACTGCGCGGGGTCCATGAGGCCGGTTTCCCACCACGAGGGCGTGCTCCAGCCGGACTCGCCGCCGGCCGTGTCCCACACCCGAACGGACCAGAAGTACCGTGTTCGCGGCTTGAGTTGAGGGCCCGCGTAGGCGACGAGGACCGATTCCCCAGATGTGACCCTGCCGCTGTCCCAGATGTCCGGGTGTGCCAGGTCCGACGCGGTGGAGGCGACGCGGACCTGATAGGCGCTCTGCTGCACGTTCGGCTCGTCCGAGGCGATCGGCCAGCTCAGCCGAGGGTGTTGCGCGTCGAGGCCCAGAGGGTGCTGGACGTACTCCACGGTCGGCGTGGTGACACGCGGTGCGCGGCGCTGCGTACGCGGCGCAGTACGTGTCGGCGCCGGTGCGGCCATGGCTGGTGCGACTCCGGCTGCTACGGCGCCCACCGTGGCAGCCGCGCTCGCCAGGATGTTCCTCCTGCTGATCACTTCGGCCCCTCACATAGAGTGGTGAATCGATTCACGGAGCGACGTAGCCGAACGTAGGGGCGGCCAAGGGAAGGGTCAATGGGTGTGTGGGGATTTTCTTGACGGAAGGTCGCAGAGCTTTTGCGACCCGACGTTCAGTCACCCTTGAGTAGCGCGGTCGATTGAACGGTTTCAATCAAGTCCGCGTGGGATCGACCGGTGCAACGCACTCGCAGCTCACCGGGGCGCCGGGTTTGGCGACAGCAGAGCGAGCTCGGCCGATGCCGGCTTCCCGCGCCACACGCTCCAGGCGGCTCCGGTAGTCCTCCGGCCATGCTTGATCACCTGGTGGCATGTTGTCCTTGCCTTGCATGTACCCGACGGATCCGACGATCCGATCTCGCGTGATGTCGGCGTGCCGCTGGGTTTCGGGTATCCCGCGTCCCAGGATGTGGTGCGGTGTCACCTCCTGGCGTCCCGCCGGCCACCACGGGACGTGACCGATCCCGTTGTTTCGACCGCCTCCGGATACGCCTGGGGTTTCTCGTGGCCGGCCAGCGTCCGGTGGATGCCGGACAGGTCGGGCCCCACCCCGTGCGACGGGTTGATCAGTCCTGCGCCACGTTCGCCGCGGTCACGTTCTCGATCACGCGGCCGAGTTTGGTCTTGGCCCGGGTCAGGTCCTGGATGCGTGCGGCGATGCGGTCGCGTTCGATGATGAGCTGGTCAAGCATGGCGGGGGTCGCAACGCCGGTGCTCACGCACGGCAGGAGTTCGACGACGGTACGGCTGGAGAGGCCGGCCGCGAAGAGGTCCTGGATGAGCTGGACCCGCTCCAGGGCTTCGTCGGGATAGTCACGCTGACCACCGGGCGTCCGCGCCGATTCCAGGAGCCGCTGTTCCTCGTAGTAGCGCAGGGCCCGCACGCTGACCCCTGACCGCCTGGCGAGCTGTCCGATGCGCATGGCGCAGATCACTCCCTTCCCGCTCATACCTCACGTTGACGTCAGGTTCAGGTTAGCAATACCGCTTCGGGGGCAGCCCTGGGGGCCGATCGAACCGTTGCCGGCACCGAGATCGATCACGTGACCCCTCGCAGTGGCGCAGGCTCCCGCGCTCACCCCCGCTGGCTCGGCGACCTCACCCATCGGCGCCTGTTCTCCTCCGGCCGCGGCAGTCGCGGCTTGCACCTCACGTCAACGTCAGGTTCTAGAGTGAAGAGCGTCGGATGAACACGTCATTCCGTCCCGTCAAAGTAAGGCAGGCCACTATGCGCGCAGCCCGGTTCCACGAATACGGCGGAGCGGAGAGCCTGGTGGTCGAGCAGGCCCCCGACCCCCACCCCGGAGTTGGTGAAATCCGTGTCCGCGTCGCAGCGGCCAGCGTCAATCCCATCGACTGGAAGCTACGCGCCGGCGCTCTGCACCAGCTGATTCCCCTGGAGCTGCCCGCCATTCCCGGGCGCGACGCCGCCGGTGTGGTCGACGAGATCGGTGACGGGGTGCAGGGGGTGAGCATCGGCGACCGTGTCTTCGGACTGGGCGGTGTCACCGGGGCGACCGCAGAGCTGCTCATTCTCTCGGCCTGGGCGCACACCCCCGCCAAGTGGAGCGACGAGCAGGCCGCTGGTGCCGGTCTCGCGTCAGTGACCGCGATGGGCGGACTGAACGCGCTGGGCTCCCTCGCGGGGCGCACCCTTCTCGTCGAGGGCGCCGCCGGAGGCGTGGGCAGCGCGGCGGTCGAGATCGCGGTAGCACAAGGCGCCACCGTGATCGGGACAGCCAGTGAACGCAACCACGAGTTCCTCACCGCACTCGGCGCCCTTCCCACCACCTACGGCCCCGGCCTCGGACAACGCCTCACCACCCTCGCTCCGCACGGCGTCGACATCGTGCTCGACACCGCGGCCTCCGGCTCCCTGGACGACCTCGTCGCGATCACAGGTGACCCGAAGCGCGTCGCGACGGTCGCCGACCACGCGGGTGGGCAGCGCCTGGGCACGCATGTGGTCAACGCGGAGAACGATTCCACTCTTCTGTCCGCGGCGGCGGAACTGGGCCGGCAAGGCCGCTACACATCCCGTATCGAACAGACCTACCCCCTGGAGCGGATTGCCGACGCCCACGCGCACTCCGAGCGCGGACGCACCCGAGGAAAGATCGTGATCTGCATCTGAACAGGCCGATCTGTATCTGAACGGGCCCACGAGGTAGGTGACTCGCAACGTGCGGGCCTGCGTGGCGAGCGTGACCTCGATCGGTGCCGGCGAGCGGGCGGTCCGGAGCGGGCCGACCTCCGTGGCGCGTCGTCAAGCAGGGCGCCCCCACTTGGGCACTGCTCGTGGCATACGAGCCGTCGTCCACGGGGCACTGGCCTTCTCCAGCTTCAGCAGCCCCGCGAGAGGGGTCACATACGGGTTCTGACTGCAGACCGCACCGCGGGCCCGAGCCGCCGAAGTCGTGGCGCCGACTGGCCTCCGACAGGCCGCCCGGCACTTGATCCCGGCTGGCTGCCGAACGGAAGCGGGATTCGCCCGAGAAGGCGTGGCGTAGATCGGATGGCCGTCCGCTCCTGGCCGGGTAGGCGGTTCTCCTCCCCGCCCTCTGGTGCCGTTCGCCATGCTTGGCGAACGGCACCACTTCGGGTTTCGCGTCGGAAGAATCCCCCCTGCCGCCAGCAACTCGAAGTTCAAAGACGGGTTCCCGTCGAGCTTCCACAACAGGGCGTCACGCGCCTCTTGCAGGTACGGGCAGCCTTGCACCCGGCCCTGACAACGGGCTCCACAGTTGCACAGGGGTGTTCATCGTCTCGCCGCTCGTTGCGGAAGCGCCAGCATCAGGCTGCCTGGCCGAGGCTACGGCGGTGAGGTCCTGCTCGCGCAGCGGGGTGAAGCGCGACGTCGAACTTCGTGTCGTACGCCTCGGGGGTGATGCCGGGTCCGTGTGTGGAGTACTCGCCGAACCGGTTGATGTGCTCGGTCAGGTACGACGAGATGTGCGCCAGCTTCTCCGCCGGAGGACGAACTCACGGATCGAACCCCCGGCCGGTAACCACGTTCCCGCGCCAGTACCTCAAGACGGCCCCCTGCGCGCTATCGAGCCGCTCCGCGGCGACCGGGCAGGGGGCGGGGTCCACTCGCCGGCATCCGCTTCGAAGGCGACCGCTTCGGGTGGGCATCCACCGAACCGGCGGAGGAGAGCCGGTAGTTCCTCGGATGTGACTGTGTGGAAGACGGGATCTTCGCAGTCCGCAGGGCGGCAGACGAAGGCCGGGTTGGTGAAGGTCAGTTCAGGTCGTGGTGACAGGTGATGTCGGTCCCTCGGCACACCGGAATCGACCACCGTCCCAGGCGAGGACATTCCAGTCCCACCCGGAACCTTCGGGCAACTCGATTGCGATATCCGATCGTCCGGCGTTCGCCTGAGGACCCTCAATCTGTTCGTATACACCGACAGGTTATACAGAGGTATGAAGCGTCCGGCTTGAAGGGGTAAATCGCTGAGGTATCCGGACAGCCCAGGTCGCAGGGCTGAGTCCAGTGGGTTCGCGGGCTGTTGGATGAAGATTTTTTTCGTACGATGTGACAGCGTGCATCGCGGTGTACAAGTAGATTGTCAACATCACCACGAGATTTGATATCGACCTGCCAACTGCAGTCCACCGACTGGTATTTGGTGGTCGGTCATCACGTTAGGAGTTCCAGGCGAACACCGAGTCCGGGCAGTCCGTCGGTCCACAATCGGGCCCGGTCGGGCCGACAGAGCTGGACGGTCGCGGTGTTCGTTGTCGTTTCCGACCTGATCCGGTTGTCCGGGGACACCCCCCACGCGGCCGGCCGAGAGCATGAGGAACGTTCCGTGAAGGTTCGTAAGAGGCAGTCGAGCACCCTGATCGCCGGGGGGCTGGCAGTGATGTTATTAGCGGCTTGCAGCTCCCAGGGCTCCGAGAGCAGGATGATCGTCGGGATGTCCGACGACATCCTCGCCACGGATCCGGCCTCGGGATACGACCCTGGGTCCTGGCTGCTGTTCAACAACGTCTTCCAGTCCTTGCTGAGTTTCCCGCCCGGAGCGTCCACGCCCGTGCCGGAGGCTGCCGAGGAGTGCAAGTTCTCCGACGGCAGCAAGACGTACACCTGCACCTTGCGTGACGGGCTGAAGTTCAGCAACGGCAACAGCCTCACGTCGGCGGACGTCAAGTACTCGTTCGACCGGACG
Organism: Streptomyces sp. NBC_00464; assembly: GCF_036013915.1. Classification (NCBI taxonomy): domain Bacteria; kingdom Bacillati; phylum Actinomycetota; class Actinomycetes; order Kitasatosporales; family Streptomycetaceae; genus Streptomyces; species Streptomyces sp. NBC_00464. Next base: position 8,294,653 of record NZ_CP107899.1, read on the forward strand.
ATCAGGATCAACGACCCGGCTGGCCCCGCGCCGCTGCTCTCCACGATCTCGTCGATCAGCACCCCGGACGACAAGACCGTCGTCTTCCGCCTCAAGGTGCCCGACGCAACGTTCCCCAGCAAGATCGCCTCGGGGGGCGGCTCCATAGTGGACCGTCAGGTCTACCCCGAGGACAGCCTGCTCGAGGATGGCAAGGCGGTCGGTTCGGGTCCCTACAAGCTGAACTCCATCGACAAGGGGGAAGCCGTCTTCTCGGTCTACTCGGGCTATCACGGAACCGCCGAGGTGAAGAACTCGGGCGTGACCCTGGAGCTCTTCCGAGGTGACCAGCAGGCCCTCCAGTCGGCTCTGGAGAAGGGCGACGTCGACATTGCCTACCGCGGCCTCAGCGCCAAGGCGATAGCCGCTCTGGACACCTCGTCCACTGCGGAGAAGGGTGGCATCGAGGTAGTCCAGGGCAACAGCGCCGAAGTCCAGCACATGGTCTTCAACGTTGGCGACCCGGTCGTCGGCAAGCTCGCCGTCCGGAAGGCCATTGCCTACCTCGTCGACCGCTACTCCCTGGTCAGCGAGGTCTACCAGTCCACGGCGGAACCGCTCTACTCGGTCATCCCGGTCGGCATCACCGGCCACGGCACCTCCTTCTTCGACACCTACGGGGACAGCCCGAAGCCGAAACAGGCGAAGGCGGTGCTGCGGGACGCCGGTATAGCGGACAAGGTGAAACTCACCCTCTGGTCCACCCCAAGCCGGTACGGGCCCGCTACCGACGATGAATTGCGTACCATTGCCGATCAGCTGAACCAGAGCGGGCTCTTCAACGCCCGCATGAGGTCCGTCGCCTTCGACGAGTACGAGAAGGGCATCGCCGAAGGCAAGTTCGGCATCTACGTCAAGGGCTGGGTGCCGGACTACCCCGATCCGGACAACTTCACCCAGCCGTTCTTCGGCGAGGGCAACGTCCTGTCGAACAACTACGACAACAAGGAGATAGTCGACCGGATCATCCCTCGGACCTCGTCCATGACGGATCGCGCGAGCACTCGCCAGGAGTACATGAAACTGCAGGACATCGTGGCGCAACAGCTGCCGATTCTGCCGCTTTGGCAGGGCAAGCAGTACGCGGTCGCCCACGAGAACGTCCGAGGCCTGCAGAACTGCCTGGACACCTCGACCGTCTTCCGGTTCTGGGAACTCAGCACGGCTTACTGAGGCGTGTCGCAGAAGCGGACCGAGCTCTGCGGTGGTCAACGTATGGCACACGAAGATGCAGCGAACGTCGAATGGGCCGGACCGGAGGCGTGGCTCCGGTCCGGAAGAGCGTCGGGACGGCCTCCGGTCAGGCCTCCGGTCCGGCCCAGGCGTCATCTGATGGGTGGCACAGGGAAGCGAGCGGGGACGCCTCGTCGCGGAAACGAAATCAGCGCCCCAGGCGGTCGCTCCACGGATGCCGACCGTATTCCTCGTCGATGGATTCAGCGAGCATGGAACGAGTCTTCTTGCCGTCCCGCACCGGAAGGCGATCGGTCTGGGCGACCACAGGGTCAGATGGCGGGGCGGCCCCCGTACCGGCCGACGACGACCCCGCGGCTGAGGAAGGCGGCCGGCCCCCCGACCGATCAACACGATAGGCCCGTCCGGTGGACGGGTGCCGCACGTGCTGACAGTCACACCGGTGTCCTGATTGGTTCTCATTCGGGTGTCTCCGTTCAGGATCTGCAACCACTTGGTGCCTGAGAACTCCTAACGAAATGCGTCTTGGGTAACGCCAGGCTCGGTGGCCATGAGTCTGAGCGGTTCGCAAGCGGCGGCATTTTTCCGAGACGTCCGTGAAAACAGAGTGGTCTGGCTTGTCCGGGATGATGGCGGAAGCCCGACTCACCCCTCCGCGGACGGCACGCGAAGTTCCCCTTCTGGTCGACCTCGCCCCGGGCTCAGAGGGCGGCGAAGATCTGGGGGCGCGTACGCCGCAGCGGCCGAGCCCTCCACCCGTGTGCCCGCCCCGGCCCCGCGACCGGGGCGGCGATACTGCCCCGTCGACGTTGACATCGACGTCGTGCGGCTCCGGCCCCCAGGGGCCTCGCCGCCCTGTCGACCAGATCGAGCAGCACCTCAACCACCCAGTCGACGAGATACTGCAGGGTGCCCGGGCGCTTCTGGTCTGGCCGGATCAGCCTCGTCCATCCGCTCTGGCGCGGTATGACATGAGTTCCACGCGTGATGGCCGACAGAGGGGTAACTGGGGATGCGTACGCTGCTGTTCGTCGTGCTGGCGGTGCTCGCCGGGGTGGCCTGGTACTGGAGCAGGTACCCCGGCAAATGGATCTTCGCCTTCAGCACCGCATACACAAAGGAGCGTTCAGCGCTCAGGAGCCGCCGACGGGATCTGCGCGCGGTGGACAAAGAGGCCGCCCAGGCGGAGAGGACCGCGAAGCAGAAGGCTGACCGGGCAGAGGTCGAATACCGGCAGGACGTCCGGGCGCTGGAAAGGGAAATCGACGGTCTGCTGCGCCCGGGGAGAGGGCGGCTCGTGAAGGGTCCGGTCGGCGACATCACCGTGTACGAGCACGTGGTGGAGATGACCGGCCAGTCCCCGGCGGTGATTCCGCTCGCGGGGCTGAAGGCCGTGTTCAGGTCCGATCCCACCCACATGATCGACCTGACCGAGCCTGGCGGCCGGACACACCGGGCGAAGTACCCCCGCCGCCGCGACCCGGACGATGAGAAGGCCCCGTTCTTCACCTCGGAGCAGCTGAGCGACTTCACCCTGGACATCCTGAACGCGGCGGCGGACGAGTACGAGTTCCTGGCGCGCCAGAACGCCCGCCTGCCGCAGGCCCGGAAGGAGCTCGAAGCAGCGCAGGCCAACACCGCGTCCCGTGACGAGGCACTGGAGAACCTCCGCACGGTCTGCGCCTGGCAGAAGGACAACCCCCGCCGCGAGACACTTCTGGCCGACCTGGACGCAGAACGCTGCCGGTGGCAGCAGCTCACCGGGAAGATGCCCCCGCGGTAGTCCAACGAAGCCCCGCCATCTTGAAGTCGCAGGTCATCGGGGTGGCGTGATCGTCTGTGAGCATGCTCGAGCTGGTTGTGGGCGGCAGTCTGTGCTGTTGATCGTCAGGCGGCGGTCAAGGCCGGTCTGTTCGCTTCCAGGTCGCGGGGTCGTACGGGTTCGTAGGCTCGCGGGATGACGGAGATCAACGAGGTCGCCGAACGCGTTGCGGCCCGCCGGGCGGAGCTCGATGAGGAGGAGTAGCTCCCGGCCGAGCGGCTCGATGCGGTCCGTGCCGAGCGCGAGGAACTCGGGGTGGCGATGCGCGTGCGGGAACGGACGCACGCCCAGCTGGACGCCGGGAGACTGTCGGCCCAGGCAGCGACGGTGCAGCTGGGCGGGGGTGGCGTGCTGCTGGTCCCGCACCGGGAGGCGGGCGCGGGCGAGGAGGTCCTGCCGCCGGACTACCAACGCCGTCGGCGACACCACCGTGCGCCGCCGGCGCGACGAGCTGGTATCCCCGCTCGCCGCCCGCGCACCCCGCTTGGACAGCGCATGCAAGAAGATCGCGGAACGGGGTGGCGAGGTCGTCCTCATCGACGGCGCCCTGATCCCCACCGTCCGTCGCACCGGCGCCGCGGACCGGCCCAACTGCTCCGGCAAGCACCGCCGTCATGGCCTGCACTTCCCCGCCCTCACCGACGGGAACGGCCGCCTGATCTGGATCTCCGCGGCGCGTCCCGGCCGCACTCACGACATCACCGCCGCCCGCTGCGACCACATCCTCACCCACCTGCGCGCGGCAGGCCTCGGCGCCCTGGCCGACCTTGACCTACTCGGCCTCACCGGCGACAGTGACGACCCGGTGATCGTCACCGACTACAAGGCCACTCGCGCCCGCAAGCTCACCCCCGGCGAGAAGCTGGCCAACCGGGTCCTGGCCGCCGCACGCTCCCGTCGAACACGGCTTCGCGCACCTGAAGACCTGGCGCATCCTCACCAAACTCCGCACCGCCCCCGCTCGCGCCACCGACCTTTTGCGCGCTCTCCTGGTCCACTCGAAACTCGAGCCCTCACGCTGACAGATGATCAGTCATATTCGGCGCGGTCCCGCTCCGTCCTGCCAGCGGTAGAGGTCGCGCAGCAGGGAAATCTCGGCGCCGTGATGGATCAGCTCCCTGTTCACGTGCAGGACCCTGTTCTCCATGGGAAACCGCTCGGGACCCACCGTGGGCGGATTGTCCAGGTCGGAATCCGAGAGCTCGCGGACCCCCGCGTTCCATCTCCCATACATCTCATCGAGTTGATTCAGCGCCTCGTCAGCGGTCCCCGCGTAGGCGATTGCCTGGGACTCGAGGTCCTGGCCGCCGAAGTACCATCCGACCCGATAACCCAGGCAGGAGACGATGATGTGCGCCAGCCGCCAGGCAATCGTGGTCACCGGCGCAGGCACCGGGGCAGGGGACGCGAAGTCCATCGTCCATCCCCCCGAACCTTCCGACATCGGTGCGGCCGACGTGCCACGTGGGCGGATGCTCCAGCAACCGCCCACCGGCTCCCAGAAGTACTCCTCGTCGGTAAGACCCTCCAGCCGTGGCCGCAGGTTCCTGCTCCAGTACCAGTCCAACTGGTCCGCGAGTCGCTCGCTTCTTGTCATTTCCGCACACTACATACAACGGAGACCTGGCTGCGCCCCTCGCGGACGCCGCCGGCCGTGGGCCGCGAGACGTACCGCACCAGGAGATGACACTGGGACCTGATGTGCCCTTCGGGCCGCGCTGCTGCGAGCGGCTCAGCCTCGACCGATGACATGACGGATGATCAAGACCGCAGACTCCCGCCCGAGATCAGCACGAGTATCCCGATCGAGCGCCACGCCAGAGCTTCCGACCTACATGTTCGAAGAAGGCGAAGACTCAATGAACCGGATGGCACGCAGTCAGGTCTTAGCCGGCCCCGCGAGGCGCGGGTGGTCGCGAGTCTGCTTTCGCTGGCCAGGGGGGTGTGGGCTTGATTCGTTTTGACGGACATTCGAGATCTGGGGTTCAGCCCCGGGAGGATGTCCATCATGGAGAGCGTGAGGAAGCGGAAGCCTCGCCGCCCTCGTCGTTCGTTCACGCCGGAGTTCAAGGTTGAGATCGTCCGTCTGTGTCGACGAGGTGACCGCTCGGTCGGGCAGGTCGCCAGAGACTTCGAACTGACTGAGACCGCGGTGCGGGACTGGGTGAAGCAGGCCGAGGTCGACGCGGGCGAGCGCAACGGGCTGACCAGCAGTGAGCGAGAAACTGGCCGCGTTGCGGCGGGAGAACCGCGGCTGCGTGAGGATGTCGACGTCCTCAAGCGGGCCACGGCTTTCTTCGCGAAGGAGACCCGGTGACGGCGTACCCGTTCATCGAGGCGGAGAAGCGTGCAGGTCACAGCGCCAAACAACGACACCGACAGCCCCGACTGGACCGCCGATAACACTGGCGGCATCCGCAGCCGCAATGTGCAGGGCAGTGGCGGTGACCTGGACGCGGTCACCAGCGCCACGGGCGACAATGTCCTGCAGCTGTCGGATATCCACGGGGACACGGTTGTCCAGCTGCCGCTGGATACGACGAAGTTCCCGACCGCCACCTCGTACGACGAGTACGGCAATCCCGAATCCGCGTCCGCCACCCGCTACGGCTGGCTCGGCAGCAAACAACGCTTCAGCGAAACGGTCACCGGGGCCACCCTCATGGGAGTGCGGCTCTACGACCCCGACCGCGGGTCGGCTCCTCTTCACCGACCCGGTCCTCGGCGGCAACGGCAACGCGTACGAATACTGCAACGGCGACCCGGTCGATCGATTCGACCTCGATGGAAGATGGTGGCATTTCCGTAGACTGGTCCGCAGGGCGGGCCGGTTCGTCGCCCACCATCAGACACTGGTCTCCTACGCCCTCGCGGGAGCGTGCTCCTTCGCAACCGAAGACTGGGGAGTTCCTGCCTGCGCGGCGGGTGCGGGAGCCGTGACGGGTTGGATCTCCTATCGCTACGGCCACTAGCGCCGGAGCCGTCATATCGGTGGATACTGGGCCAGCAGCTGGCGCGGAGCCCGCGACGGGCTGTACGGCTACGGCGCCGGCCGCACAGCTCACTACACCCGCCGCGCGAGAACCGTATGGCGATCCGCGAGGCATTGGTGGCGAGGCCGCTACACGCATGTCTGGCCGCACTACTAACCGAAGGGAAGGCTTCGCGTGTTCCGTGATCCCCGTGTCCACACCCGCAAGTGGGCTGCACGCCACCCTCTGGGTATGGGACTGGTCATCGGGGCGATCTTCTACCTGGTGGAAGTCATCTCGACCGGAGACCTCCTGGGAACGCTCCCCTTCGCAGCGGTGATCGGGGCCATTTTCTGGGTCACCTCTCTCGGTGAGCGGCGCCGCAGGAAGAAGCACCACCTGCCGCGCTGACCGGGCACCATGCAATACGGGTGTGAAGTCCGCACCCGTATCGCGCGTGCCACCCCCTCGTCGGGGCACCGCTCGCGATGCCCCGCGCCCCATTCGCCCTTGTACCGGGGGAGGGAACCCGAGCGTCACGCGGCCACGGGATCCCCTGCCCGGTCACCGCAATACCCAAGGACATCTCGTGCGTAGATTCGGCGCACCTATTCTTCTCCTGCTCGCCTTCCTGTTCTCCGCCTGCACCAGCGGAAAGACCGCCGATGCCGGACCGAGCGGCTACCATCGGGCGCTGCCGGCAGCCTCAGAGGGCGTTTTCTCCCGCTGTTTCGTCCTGCTTCGCTCGTGTCTTTGGTCGGTGAAGCCAGCCGCTGTGCCAGCCGAGCGAAGTATGTGAGAGTCGAACCCAGTCCAGGCAGGTCAGCTCTCTGAATTCGGGTCGACTTGGCACGCTGTATCAGAGATCCTCAGGGTGTACCGAACCGAGGAGACAGGTTGTTCACGGAGTACCAGCAGCGCCTGCGCGATCGCTACCTTGCTGCCCCCGTCATGCCGGCGCCGGCGCCCTGGCAACCGGTCCTGGACCGCAGGACCCCCATCGGTGGCCTGCTCGGCATCGGCTTCGCGGCCCACCCGGACACCGGAGAGGACGTGGTCATGGCCGTGTCCGGCGACGGTCACGGCCTATTCGATGCTGTGACGGGCGAGAAGATCGCACGCGATCGCGATCCCGACCTTGCCACCAGCACTCCTGACGCACATCCGGATCTCGTCTGCCCGGGACTCGGCCCCCTCGCGGGCACCGAGATCCGTATCGCCGGTCTCTTCGGCGGTGGCCTGCACAGCACCACCCCGGACGGCTGGACCGTGGATGCTGTCAGCCCCGACTGGCCCCACCACCGCATCATCCTCTCCGCCGACGGCGGTACGAACAACGGAGAGGCCGGAAACAGCTGGTGGCACATCTTCCACTCCGACTACTCGACCCTGCGCACCGCGGGGTTCTCTCCCACCGGACGCACCCTGGCCATCGCGACCAGCAGTGATCTCACCCTCTGGACCCGCCCCCACTTCCGCAGCGAAGACTGAACGGCCGCCAAAACCCGTCAAGGCACTTGGCGGCCACCCAGTCTGCCCAGGTCAGACGGCAGGTCCAGGACTAACATGGGACGGATGCAGTTCGCGTCCCTCGCCAGGGTGGTGTGGATTCATGGGTGAGACGGCGGGTCATGAGAGCGATCATCGCGATGTAGATCATGGCGGTGGAGCGGGCGGGGAGGGCTTCGTAGTCTCGGGCCAGGCGGCGGTGGTGCATGAGCCAGCCCAGCCCCAGCGTGCGCTTGACCGCCCACCTGTGGGGCAGGACGACGAAGCCCTTGGTGCCCGGGGTGCGTCGGAACGACTTCGAGGTCGATACCGAGGCGGGCGGCATGGTCGACGAGGTACTCGCGGTAGCCGCGGTCGGCCCAGCCCTTGCGGATGCCGGGGTGGTCTGCGGCGAGGCGGTTGAGGAGGTGTTCGCCAGCGACGGAGTCCTGGATGGTGACGGCGGTCACCAGCACCGTCAGCATCAGGCCGGTCGTGTCGATGATGATGCTCCGCCTGCGGCCGACGATCCTCTTGCCCACGTCAGCACCCCTCTCGCGAGCGGGAACGTTGGTGGAGGTCTTCACGCTCTGTGCGTCGATGACGAAACCGGTCGGTTCCGGGCTGCGGCCTTCTTCCTCCCGGACCCGGCGCCGCAGCAGGGCGTTGAGGTGCTCGAAGATGCCGTCCTTTTCCCACCGACCGAAGTAGTGGTAGACGCTGTTCCAGTGCGGGTAGTCGTGCGGGAGGTAGCGCCAGGGGATCCCGGTGCGGGCCACGTTGAGAATCGCGTCGAGCAGGTCGCGCAGATTGTGCTGAGGCGGGGTGCCGGTGTTTGGTCCGTGGCGGGCCTTGTCGTCCCGCCGGCTCGTCAGCAGTGGTTCCACCAGGCTCCACCGGGCATCGGGCAAGTCACTGGGATACCGCCGACGTTCGCTCATGCTCCCCAGGCGGCGACAGGCCCGCTCAGCACGGCAGGGCGCGCGCGGCAGAAGCGGAAGCATTCGTAGTGAACCGTTGCCCCTTTGCGATGAAATAGGAGCAGATGGGGTGCAACGGTGCCTTCACGGCCGTCTCCGCACCACCGGGACCGATGGCCTCTTCAGCCCCACCAGTCACTCGCCATGAACCTGAACTTAGAGATACATATAGTGCCTAAACACCCACAGTGCCTGTTTCTGATCCCGGGTTTTGAGTAGCTTTGGGGTCTGAGTTGGCGGGGTGTCCGAGGACACCGGGCAAGCCGGAGAGCGGGTGTGTGCGGGCTGCAGTGATCGGCTGAGGCCGGAAGCGCGGCCGACGGCCGTGTACTGCTCGGCAGCATGTCGTTCCAGGCGGTGGCGTCGGAACTGTCGGCTGCGCAAGCGGGTGGCCGCGGAGGTGAGCGGTTCCGGTCAGGCCAGGTGCCCCGAGTGCGGGGTCAGTTGGGTGGCCGGGGTGGACCGGCGTTCGAACGCCGTGTACTGCTCGCCCGCGTGCGTCACGAGGGCCTGGCGGGCCCGGAAGGAAACGCTCGACGAACGCTCACGGTGCGGCCACATGTGCGGCATCGCCTGCCTGCGCATGGCGCTCCTGATTCGTACCGGTGCGGCGCACACCATGTCCGAACTCCTCAACGGCGCCCGGAAGCGCGGGGCGTACACCGAGGACCTGGACACCGCAACGATCCGCTGCCTGATCTACGCCCCGTTCGTCCAGTACGTGCTGAACGTCCAAGCGCTGGACGCCGAGGTTTACCCGGCCCTGACCGTGCCCGGCCTCCACAACCTTCTTGACGACGGGCGCCTCGTGATGGCGTCCGTCGTCAAGGAGATCCGCCTGGCCCGAGAACCCCGCCCCAGGGCACGGGCGGCCACCTCGTCCTCGTCACCGGCCGCAGGTTCGCAGCGAAGGTCTCCGCGGCGGCCTCCGGCAGGAGACCGAGCTGTTCGTCCAGCCAGATCCGCCAGGGCTCGTACTCGTCCAGCACCGCCAGGTCGTAGGAGAGCATCCGGTTCTCCGGCGGGCGTTTGCCGTAGCGGTGGCGCTGTTCGGCGACGAACTGGGGGCCGAAGCGCCGAAGGGCCTGTTCTGTGGTCATGGGCCCGGATTCTCCGCTTTCCCGCCCCCGCGCGCACCCAGTTTGAGAGGCTGCTCGAGCAGCTGTGACATATGGGCATCGGAGTGGGGGAGTAGCGGTATGGCAGAGGGGGGCCGGCGACCGTCGGCGGAGCGTGTGCGGCAGCGCCGGTCGGCGGCCGTGCGCAGGCGCGTGCACGAGAAGGCGCTGGTCGAGGTGCGTGGCTGTCTGCGGGACTGGGACGACGACCGTGACGCGGCTCGCGAGGCCAAGGCCGTGATCGATACGCTCATCGCGCCCGAGTACCAGGGCCGGGCGCTCATCGAGTTGTTGCAGAACGCACATGACGCGCACCCGGCCGGTGCCGCCGACGGACGTGTCGAGATCCGGCTGGACGAGGAGGAGGGTGAGTACGGCACCCTCTATGTGGCCAATCAGGGCAAGCCGTTCAGTAGCAAGAACTTCAAGGACCTGTGCAGCATCGCCCTGTCCCGCAAACGTGCCGACGCGGGGATCGGCCACAAGGGCGTCGGGTTCAAGAGCGTGCTGAACCTGTGCGGTGCCCCTGAGGTCTACAGCGTCGACAGGGAGGGGTCCCGGATCCCCGACGGGCTCACCTTCCGCTTCGCCCGGCTCGACGACTACGATGCGCTCGCCCGCGAGGTGGCACCCGAGCGCGCGGATTTCCCCGACTACTTGAAGGCGAACCTGCACACGCTGAAGGTGCCGGTCTTCCTGAAAGAGGCGCCGAAGACCATCCACAACTTCACACGCCGGGGCTTCGTCACCGTCGTCCGTCTGCCGCTGAAGTCCGCCGACGCCTGCTCGGCCGCAGCCGCACAGGTGCGGGAGCTCATGGACGACAGTGCCCCGTTCGAGCTGTTCCTCGACCGCCTGGAACGCGTCCAGCTGGAGTGGCGGGCCGCAGGGGAGAACCGGCGCAGAACGTACGACCGTCAGGTTCAGATGCTGCACCAGGCCCGGGGCCTGAAGGTGCAACAGGTCACCTTGCGCCGACGGATGCGACTGATCGTCATCTGCGGGAAGGCCGACCCGGACCGCGCCCGGGAGGCGCTCACCGCGTCGATCGAGAAGAACGGGATGCGACACGACTGGATGGCTTGGGAGAAGAAAGCAGAGGTCCGCGTCGCCGTACCGGTCGGCGATCCCCTCGACAAGGGGCGGCTGTACACCTTCCTGCCGATGGGCGAGCAGATCGCGGCTCCTCTGCGCGGCTTCGTCCACGCCCCGTTCTTCGCCGAGATGAACCGGCGCTCGTTCAACGCGGGGGTGCCGTGGAACGACCTGCTGCTCGACACCGTGGCCAAGACGTGTGCCCGCGCGGTGCTCGCCACGACGGACGGACGCGCACCCATTCCCTCCGGGGCGCTCGTCGACCTGATGTGCTGGCAATCGCCCAAGGCACTGCCCCGGCTCACCACCGCCTTCCAACAGCTCGGTCACGGCATCACCCAAGTGCCGTTCATCCCGACGATCGCCGCGGCGTCCGGCACGCGCACATCCCTGCACCAGGCAGTGCTGTGGGAAGGCAAGGAGCCCGCCACGGCCTTCACCCCGCACGCGGTCGCCGCCACGGGGATCACCGACCTCCTCGACCCGCAGCTGCATCCCGTTCGGCTACGGGAGCTGGTGTCTTTGGCCGGGAGTATGGGCACGCGCCTCGAACCGCCCACGGAGCGCCTCGCCTCCTGGGCCGAGCGGCTCGCCGAGGCGACCGCCCGCGCACCCTTCGACCCCGGATGGTGGGCGGACTTCTACTACGACCTCTCACAGGAGTTCCCTGACGGCTGGGACGTCGCCGGCAAGCGGATCATCCTCACGGCCGGGCCGGCGCTGGCACCGGCCGCCGCGGAAGGCGTCTTCTTCGACCGGGAGTCCCCACGGAGGCCCTCTCTTCCGGCCCTGCCCACCGGACTGTCGGGCAGGCTGCACTTCCTGCACGAGGCCATCACCTGGACCGGCAAAGGCCGCAAGCGCAGAGCGCAGGGCCGCACCTGGCTCAAGACAGTCGGCCTCGTCCACGACTACAGCGCCGACCAAGTGCTCGAGGTCGTGGCCGCGGCCCTGCGCGCGGACGGAGAGGGAAAAGACGACGACAACGTGCGCATGGCCTGCCTCCGCTACGCCTGCGTGCTGTCCCACACCCTGGAGAGGGAGGGACGCAAGCCTCCGCGACTGCATGGTCTCCGGGTCCCGACACGGGGCGGCTGGCAGAAGGCGAGCGTTGCCATGTTCGGGTCGGGGTGGTCGGGAGAGCACTCCGCAGTCGATGACACCCTGACCCGGTTCCTGGAGCATGTCCGCGAACTGTCCTCCGTACTCACCCACACCGAGCGGCAGCTCCTCCGCGGCCCCGAGGAACTCTGCGGGGACGCGACCCCTGTCCAGGCCATGCGGCGCTTCCTCGAACGGCACTACGTCGCTCACGGCCTCCGCCCCCGCGACGAGCACTTCCGTACCGAAGTGCGAGGCGAGGTTCTCAACCGGCCCGCCCGTTTCTGGGCCCCGAACAGACAAGATCTGCTGCCACAGTGGCAAACGACCGCCGAGCACTGGCCGAACCGGCGGCACGTCGGCTACGTCAGCGTTTACTACCACTCACGCTCCCTTACTACGGCCGCGCTGCCCGGACAGGGCGTCTACGCCAGCTTCAGCGAGGAAGACCGCAGGCTGTACGCGGAACTCATCGTGCACGGCCTCGCCATCTCCTGGCCCGACTCCGCGCTGGAGATGCACTTCATACGCCGCACCGACACAGCCGGGACCTGGTGGCCCACCCCGCTGGCCGCCTTCCTCACCCACGCGCCGTGGATCCCGCAGACCTCCCTCTCAGGCGACCCATCGGAGGGAACGGTGTTCGCGACCGCGGGCCGCGCCTGGTGGTGGCAGGCCACGCAGTCCCCGCCCCCGTTTCTCAGCGTGGTGCCCGCGGCCTTGCGCAGCAGTCGGTCCACCAAGCTCATGGCACGCCTCGGCCTGCTCGGCATCCGCTCCTGGGACGATGCCGGCACCGCGCTCGACAGGCTCGGCCACCTGCCCGACCTGGTGCAAGCCAGGCCTCACCTGCGCGAAGGCAGGCTCGCACACGAGATCGGACGGGAGTACGAGAAGGCATGGGCCCAGCTGCTGCCCGCCCAGGGCGGCACACGTACCGCCGACGGCGGGCACGCCACGCCACCGCACCGGCTGCTGGTCCACCGGGCCGGCGTCCTCGAATCGCTGGACCCGGCGCAGACGGACGAGACGGTCTTCGCCCCCGACCCTGACGGGGCTCAGAACCGGATCCTCCTGGACCGTGTCCCGGTACCCGTGATCCCGATCGGGGACAAGGCGCTTGGCGCCCGGGTCCACGCCTTCCTAGACAAGAGGGCGGCGTTCGACATCCAACGGTGCGGCGACGCCACACACGACATCCAGGCCGACGGACTGCCCGTCCGTGAGGCGATACGACTGCCACTGGTCCAGTACGCAGGTCCCTGGCTGCTCACCCTGGTCGCCGCTCTGCTGGAGTTCGACGAGGAGCGTGCGTCCCGGACGGAACCCGTGGCCGTGGCCGAGGCGACCAGCCTCCTGCGCCACTGCGAGGTGGCCGTGGCCGGCGAAGCCGTCGTCTGGATCGCCGGACACCGTCTCACCGAGAAGGGTACGGAGCGCGCCCTGCTCCACCCCCACCCCGACCGTCCCTGTGTCGTCGTCGTACACAGCGGGCTACGCACCGGCTGGCGGATACTCCGCTCCGCCGCGCCCGCCCTCGCCGCTCTCATCCGTGCTCCCCACCTCGAGCACATCCTGTGGAAGGCACTGACCCGGCTGGAGGAGCGGGGCCTGAAGACGGACGACGTTTCCGAGGAGGATCTCGCCGACGTCCTGGACTTGCGGCAGCACCAGTTGCGCGCCGTCCTCGCCGAGCGGGCCTCGCAGCGCTCCGGCAGCACGCGGCTCGTGCCGCTGCTCGCCTGCCTCGACCTCGACCTCGCGGAGGAACTTCAGCAACGCATCGAGGACTTTCCCGACCGTGCTGCCCTCCTGGCCTGGCTCACCTCCCGGGCTGGAACACCGGACGCGGAACGCCTCATGCGGCTCCTGGACGACGACGATCCGGAACGGCAGCTGAGGGCCCTGTCCGTAACCCTGGCCGAGGCCAACCGCGCCTGGCAGGCACTGGGCCTGCCGCCGATCGACAACACCGACCGGCACGAACGGCAGTTCGCGGCCTGGCTCCAACGGAACCGTCCCGCACTCGCCGAGCGGGTCAGGGACGCCCATGCCGACGACTACCGCTCCGGCAGGTCCCTGACTTCCTACGTGCGGCTGCGTGGCCTGCCCGCGCTCGCCCCGGACCCGGCCTGGCACACGACACTCTGGGACCTCACCGACCAACTCCTCCAGGCTCACGCGGACACCTGGCTGAACCGATCGCTCCCCGCACAACCGTCGACGTCCCGCGCGCTGGCGCCGCTCACCGAGGTCCGCGAGTCATCCACCGCCGCAGTCCACCGGCATCTGCCGCGCCTACGGCAGCTGATCGAGGACTGGCAGCGTCTGCGTCCGACCACCGTGGTGCCTCCGCCCCCGCAAGAGGTACTGCGAGCGCTGGACGGCCAAGGGCTGCTGGACTTCGAGGCCCTGTCCAAGAAGGCGTTGATCACCTGGCTCAACGACCACAGCCACTGGCCAGCGGGTATGCCCCTGTCCGACCGGCCGGCCCAACTAGGGCTGTCCCCGACGAACTCGCCGACGCCTGCCGGGCACAGCGGTACGCCCGCGGGCACCAGCCGATCCGGAGCACCCCTGCCGGGCCCCCAAGTGGTCATGAACGGCAGGCTCGTCCCGGCAGGTCCGGACGACCTGGCGGCGCTGGCCCGTGAGGTGGCCGCGGACCTGACACCGGAACAACGCGCCACCCCGGCCACGACCGTCACCGCACTCGTCCCGCGCATTCCCAGGCCGCGCACCCCGCTGCAGCCCGCCACCGGATCACAGGGCGGCTCCTACCAGGCCGCGGGCAACGACCAGGACCGCACCCTACCGGTGGGCCTCGCGGGGGAGGCAGCGGTGGCCACGTGGCTGCACGAGCAGTTCGGCGTCGCACCACAGGACTCGTGGAAGTCGAGCCTGCGCGTGCACGGACTGGCAGGTGCGCAGCCGGGGGACGACCGGCTCGGCTACGACTTCCTCATCCATGACGGCGACGCGACCTACCTCTACGAGGTCAAGTCGTCCACGGGCGACAGCGGAGAGATCATCCTGGGCGAGTCGGAGGTGCGACGCGCTTCCCGGCCGGCCCAGGGAGAGACGTACTTCATCGTGTACGTCTCTGACGTCCTGGACCGCGACCGCCGCAACATCACCGTCCTGCCCAACCCATTCAGTGCCCCCGACCTCGCCGGCTACGAACTGGTCAGCACCCAGATGAGGCTCCGATTCAATCTTGGTTGAACCAAATCAAGGGGACGGTCAGTTCGAAGTCTCTGGCGACCTGCCCGACCGAGCGGTCACCTTGTCGACACAGACCGACGATCTCATCCTTCAACTCCGGCGTGAACGAACGACGAGGGCGCCGAGGCTTCTTCTTCCCCATGCTCTCCAAGATGGACATCCTCCCGGGGCTGAACCCCAGATCTCGAATGCCCGTCAAAGAGGATCAAGCCCAATCGCGAGCTCGGCCTGGATGCGGTCGGCCTCCTCCCGCAGCTCGTCCACACGGCGGCGAGCATCCAGCTCACGCTGCTCAAGCAACGCCACAACCGACGGCATCCTCGGCCTCCCCAGGAGCGACGACACGACAGGCCACCACTCTCACGAAATCGCCACCCCTCTGCCTGACCAGCGAAAACGTCGCCCTCAGGTTCGGTACGACAACACCTACTGAGTTCGAACGTGAAATGTCGTTGGGCGCCCTTGACGGCCCGAATCAGACCGACGTGAGCTCCAGCGTGCCGAGGGGGAGGTAGAGGCTGGAGACCGTTCCGAGGCCGAGGGTGCACAGGGTGATGTCGGTGGACACTCCGGTGTAGTTGACCAGGACGGTATCCCCGGCGAACACTCCAGCAGTGACGACTCCGGTGGCGGTGACGGTGTAGACCCCACCGGCCGCGACCCTGGTGTAGTTGGTGCTCAGAGTGCTGGTCTGTCCGGTGTTCCAGGTGATCGTGTACGTGAACGTTCCGGGGCCGAGCAGGTCGGCGCAGCTGGTCGTAGTCGTCGCGGACGCGCTGCGCGTCCCTGAGGTGATCGCCGGCTGCGACAGTGAGACACATGGGCCGTAGAGAGCGGTCGTTGAGACGGTCACGGTCTGTGGCGTGAGGGTGAGCGGCGGGCTGTAGCTGTTGAGGACGCTCGTCGGCGGAGTGCAGGTCATGTCCAGCACACCCGCATTGGCCGGTGTGGCCAGGAACGCGACCGAGCCGACCCACATGACTAATGTCGCGATGACGAGACTCAGTGCACGTTTCATGTTCGGCTCCTCCACTCGGTGGCATACGCCATCCGAGCCTGGTACCGCGCCGGCAGACGGCGGGTGTCTGTGATCTCCCGCCCGGCTGGGCGAGAGTCTGTTCGCGAAGTGGGTTGGCGCACGGTTGACCCCGGAACGGGCGAGGAACCCGCGGCGATCGGAGTCGGAACGAGCGGTGGTCTTGGTCACCGGCCAGGTCTCCTGCAAGCCGGATACGGCAGACACGAAGGGAATCCGAGATCCCGCGGAACGCCGCGTCTACGCTCCGGCGGCCTCACCCATCCGAGCGGCCTCCGATGACCTCATAGCCGCTCTGTCCATCTCTCTTGGAGAGTCTCAGAATCCCAGCGCTTGTCAACAACCCGGTTCGTTCGCGTACCCACCCCGGCCGACCGCGGCCCCGGCCAGCCGTGGTGCCTCGGTATCCCGCGAGAGCCTGATCATCTGCGAGCGCATGGAAACCGTCCCGTTCCTCATGCGCGGTCGGTAGAAGATCGCGGAAGAGAACGACTTCCTGCTCGACGACCTCGAGTTCGCGTGGGGGCCACCCATCCGAACTCAATCGGTCAGCAGCAGTGGACGAGCCGGGGCGGGACAGGGCGACCCTGTCCGGCCCCGGCTGTCGTGCGGTAGGCCGAGGTCGAGCGCCTCCTGGGCAAAGTCGGCCCGGACCGGGCTGGGCTGGTCAGCGGGCGGCGGAGAGCCGTCCGGGTGCGCGGCTGCCAGCGCTCGGCCAGCTCGTCCTTCCAGCCGTTGGGCGGGGGCGCGGGATGCCCTGGGCGGCGAGCTGGTCGCGCTCCCAGCCGTCGGCGGGCGTGCGGGCGGCTTCGACCGGTTTCAGAGCCGCTCTACGGCCGGGTGCGGTACTGGACTGCTGGTGCCCTGGTCCTGCGTCAGAGCCGGGGCGGGTCGCGGGCTGGCCAGGACGGTGCAGCGGGCCCAGATCAGGAGGGTGAGGGGGTAGACGGCGTAGCCGATGCGGGTTGCCGGAGACAGCAGGATGGCGATGGTGAGGCCGAGCGCGAGCCGGCGGGCGGCAGCCGCTGTGGTCGTCGGCGGCTGAACGATGAGCGACAGGGCTATGGCAATGGCTCCGACTCCTATGAGAGCGACGGCGATGGTCCTGCCGTGGGGCAGCACGGCAGACAGGAGGGCGCCCAGGAGCGGGCTGGCGGCGGTCGAGGCGGTATCGCTCAGTCCGAAGGGGTAGAGCACCGCGTTGTCGAGGAAGGCATGCGGATCGGCCAGGAGCGGCGGCACGACCACCAACGCCGCCACTGCGACCGCCGCTGCAGCCGCGGTCCTGGCCGCGCGTGATCCCTTGGTCGCAGCCAGGAGGACGACGATGACCGGTATGGCCGGCCACGCGGTCCACTTCAGGATGGCTGCCGCTCCCAGTGCCAGACCCGCACCCACAGAACGGCCCCGGTGCGCGTATGCCAGGGCCAGAAGAACGAAGGCCACGACCACGGGATCAACTCCGCCTATGGCCAGCGGCAGCGCCACCACGGGGCAGGCCGCGATCCATGCCGCCCCCGTCACCGCCGTGCGTCGGGCCTGCGGCCGGCCCTTGACCAGCACGGCCACGGCAGCGGTCAGCGCGGCAACGAACCCAACCAGATTCCACAGGCGGGCGCTGGAGAACACTCCCGCGCCGAACAGCGCGTGGGGGAGCCCGAAGAGGGCCATGCCGGGCAGGTAGGGGTTGAAGTCACGCACCGCGACCGGATGCGAGAGGTAAGGGGTGCCGGTCTCCAGGAAGTGCTGGGCGGACCGTTCGACGACGCCGACCTCCATCTGCTGCAGGCCCACGGCAGTCAGCCACACCAGCGGAACGGCCATCGCGCCGACGACGCCGATCAGGGCCACCACACGAGACCACTGGACACGGGAACCCAGCGACACCAGCGCGGCACAGGCGTAGGCGACAGCAGCGGCAAGTCCCCACCGGTGCTGCGACGTGTTCGATGCGGAAGCAAGCCCCACACCCAGGGCCGTCAAGGAGCTCGCCGCCAATGCCCACAGGTCCCACCGGCGGACAACCATGCTGGAGCGGCGACCCGGACGTTGACCGGAGGCATCTGAAAATCTGAATATATGCATGTAAAGGGGCCTTGTCTAGAAAGTCGTCCGCACAAGTGAACAGACGCGCAGCAACCGGTTGGATGCGCTGGCGAACCGGGTGCCCGCTGTCGGGTGGCGGCCGGCATGGGGCCCTGCGTCACGTGAGGCGCGTTTCAGCGCATGCTGATCCGCGCCCTCGCGTTCTCTCCCTGAACAAGAGCGCACAGGACCGCGCCCGACACACCTCATCCAATCCAGTGCAGGTCGGGGGGACCAGGAAGTTCGACCGGTAGATAGAGCGGCCCGCATACTTCTGCCGGTGAGTACTACCAGTAGGTACGCCGTTCCGGCCGGGCAACGCAGACCAGGGGGACCACAGCGGTGAGCGACAACAGGTTCGGCGAGCGGCTGCACGCACTGCGCACGGGAGCGGGCATCAGCCAGGAGCGGCTGGCGCAGCGGGCGGGGATCAGTGTGCGGGCACTGTCGAACATGGAGCGCGGGCGGACGCGAGGGCCGCGGCAGCGCACGGTGGAGGCATTGGTGGCGGCCCTGGGAGCGGATGGCGTTGTGGGCCATGAGCTGGAGGACGCCGCCCGATCGGGTCGTCCACGGGCCGTCGGCGGGACGGGGCCCGGGTCGTCGGCCGGGACAAGACCAGGCGCGGGGTCGGCGGCTGAGCACGGGCTGGCGTTGCCGCGTGATCTTTGTGACTTCACCGCCCGCGGCCCCGCCCTGGCCGGGCTGCGGGTCCTGGCCGATCACCTCGATCCCGCCCGACCGCCGGTCGCCGTGATCTGCGGGCAGCCCGGGCTGGGCAAGACCGCCTTCGCCGTGCACGCCGCCCATACTCTGGCGCCAAGTTTCCCGGACGGGCAGTACGCCGTCGACCTGCGCGGCATGGACCCGAAGCCCACACCGCCGCGCGAGGTGCTCGCCCGGCTCCTTTACGCGCTCGGTGTGGCCGATACCGCTGTCCCGGCCGCCACCGACGAGCGCAGCGGTCTGCTGCGCTCGGTGCTGCGCGAGCGCCGGGTGCTGCTCCTTTTGGACAACGCCGCCGACGAGGACCAAGTCCGCCCTCTACTGCCCGGCCACGGCGCCTGTCTGACCCTGGTCACCAGTCGCCGCTCGCTGGCCGGCCTGGAAGCCGTCCACCGCACGGAGCTGGCGCTGCTGCGCCGGGAGGAGGCGGTCGAACTCCTCACCCGCGTCATCGGGTTGGAGCGGGTCGAGCGGGAGACACAGGCCGCCCGCGACCTTGCGGAACTCTGTGGGTACTTGCCCTTGGCCATGCGCATCGCCGCCCAGCGCCTGGCCTCCAGGCCCAGCGAGACCCTGGCCAAACTCGTTACCCAGCTCACTGCTCACGGGGACCGCCTGGACACGCTGCAGGCAGGCTCCCTGCAGATACGGTCCGCGTTCACCTTGTCCTACCGTCAGCTCAGCCCGGCCGCCCGCACCGTCTTCCGCCGCGCCTCACTCGCCTGCGGCCCCGACTTCAGCCCCACCACCGCAGCCCTCCTGGCAGACGTACCCCCACGCCAGGCCGCGCGCTGCCTCGAACGGCTGACCGACGCCGGACTGCTCCAACCCCACTCCACCGCCGACCGCTACCGCTTCCACGACCTCCTGCGCCTGTTCGCCGCCGAACAACTGGCCGAGGATGACGATCCCATCCAGATCGCCGACGCCCAGGACCGGGCCGCCCACTGGATCCTGCGCCGGGCCACCGCCGCCGCACTGCGCTTCGATGCCGACCACCACCAGGACGCGCCCGACGGCGATCCCGACCTGGCCACCGCGCCCACCGACCGTGAGCAGGCCCGGATCTGGCTGGAGGCCGAGCGGCCCCAGTGGCTCGCCGCCCTGGGCCAGGCCCAGACGGCAGGCCGGCACCAGCAGGTCATCGACGCCGCCGAAGCGATGCACTGGTTTTCCGACGTGACCGCGCACTGGGACCTGTGGGCGGAGGTGTTCCAGCGGGCCGCTGACTCCGCCCGCGCGCTCGGCAGCAGGCGCGACGAGGCCGTTCACCTCAACTACCTCGCCTGGGCCTACAACTTCTGCCTCCACGACTACCCCGCCGCCCTGGCCGCCGCACAAGCAGCCCTGGCCGCGGCATACGAGGCCGCGGACCAGCTCCAAGTGGGATGGGCCCTGGGCTACGCGGCGGGAGCACTCCGCCGGCTCGGACGGACCGACGAGTCCATTGTCCGGCTGCGCGAAGCAGCCGCCCACCTCAGGAACCACACAGACGCGCAAGTCCGCCTCGCCGAACTCGCCATTCTCAATACCCTGGGCCAGCACCTGCGCTACGCCAACCGTCCGGACGAGGCCCTGGTCATCCACCGGCGCAGCGAAGCTCTCTGCCTCGCCGGAGTGCCGGGGGTGCCGCACGACCTCGTCGCCTCCTTTCTGGCGCAGACCCGCCATAACCTCGGCAGCGACCTCATGGCCCTGGGGCAATGGGGCCAGGCCGAATCCCCTTTGCGTGCCGCCCTGGCCCACTGGGAGGCAGGCCGGATGCCTGCCTGGAGCGAACCCGTCCGCCTCGACCTCGGCATTACCCTGCGCCACCTCAACCGCCACCACGAGGCCCGCGCGACGTTGACCACGGCCCACCGCACCCTGATCGGGCTGAACAACCCCCGCCGGCGCGAAGCCGCCGACGAACTGTGCCAAGTCACCGCAGGGTCCGGCATCGCCGACCAGCCGATCGGCTGAGACGCCTCGTTCCTCCAGATGCGACCGCCGCCCGCAACGTGGAGCCGGTGCCCGTCCCAGCGGCGGGGAAGCGGCTTCCGCCCGGCCTCGCACTGCCGTGCCTGTCGACACGTATCCACAGGCGAACCTGGTTCTCCTGCCGTATGGCCGATCTCAAGCAGCAGCAGTAGCGAGGGGGCCACCGGCCTGGGCAACCTTGCCCACACCTCAGCCAGAAGAGGACATCACCTTACGAACGCCCACTGAGAGCTGATTCGTTTACACGTCGAGTGAGGCCAGTGCCCGGCGAGTAACGTCGGCCGGGGCCGCAGCGATGACGTCATTGAGTGCGTCCATGGAGGTCTGAAGGTCGCGGATGACCCGAGCGATGCGGTCGCGTTCCTGGTGTAGGTCGGCGAGCAAGTCCGAGCAGGTGGGGACGAGGCGGTCGCCGGTGTCCTGCAGGCACGGCAGGACTGTGGTGATCGTTGAGGTGCCCAGGCCCGCGGCCAGCAGGCTGCGGATGCGGCGGACGATGGCAACGTCCTCTTCGACGTATTCCCGGTATCCGCTGGGGAGCCGCTGCGGGTGGAGCAGATCCTGTTCCTCGTAGTAGCGCAGCAGGTGCACGGCCACGCCGGTCCGTCGGGACAGCTCACCGATGCGCACATGGACCTCCTGATGGTCGCGCGGGCTTTGCCCGTTCGACTTGACTCTCATACCGATGTGAGACTTTAGCGTCTGCGGCATGAAGGTGAACAAGGGTTTCGCGACGCTCGCCGCGTTGTGCGCGAGCGTCTTTGTCGTGGGTACTTCGGAGTACCTGATCGCCGGGCTGTTGCCCCAGGTCGGCGCTGATCTGGATGTCTCCGTGGGCACCGCCGGACAAGCGGTGACCGCATACGCGCTCGGAGTCGTGATCGGAGGGCCACTCATGGCCCTGCTGACCTCGCGTCTGCCGCGCAAGGGGCTCGCCATCGGCCTGATGCTGCTGTTCGCGGCGGGCAGCGCGATCAGCGCCGTGGCCCCGTCGTTCGGCCTGCTCCTCGTGGGCCGCATGGTCTCCTCGCTCAGTCACGCGGCGTTCCTGGCCCTGGCGCTGGTGACGGCGGCCCGGGTGGTCCCGGCCGAGAAGACGGGCTCGGCCATCGCCACCGTCGCCTCCGGATTCACCGTGGCCACGCTCCTCGGAGTACCCCTGGGAGCACTGCTCGGGCAGGGCGCCGGATGGCGGGCTCCGTTCGCCGTGCTGACCGTTCTGTCCCTGGTGGGCACCATGCTGCTTGCCGCCGTACTGCCCCGGCAGGAGGCGCCGTCCACGCGACTGCGCGACGAGATACGCGTAGTGGCACGTCGGCCGGTCATGCTCGCCATCGCCACCACCGCAGTGGGCTTCTCCGGCGTCGCCACGGTGTTCACCTACATCGTCCCGCTGCTGACCCGCGTCTCCGGCTTCTCCGCCACGGCGGTCTCCGGTCTGCTGCTCGCCTACGGCGCGGGCAGCTTCCTCGGCAACCTCACCGCCGGAAAGCTGACCGACAAGTCGATGAGCGCCACCGTACGCGGGGTCTTCGGCGGGCTGGCCGGGACGCTCTTGCTCGTCCCGTTCGCCATGGTGTGGCAGCCCACCGCGGTGGCCGCGGTCCTGGTACTCGGCCTGCTCGCCACTGCGACCATCGCCCCGCTGCAGGGACTGATCCTGCACCACGCGGGCGCCGCCCCCAATTTGGCGGTCTCCGTCAACGTGGGCGCCTTCAACCTCGGGGCCGCAGCGGGCTCGGTCATCGGCGGCGCGATCGTCGCCGCCGGCGCTCTGCGGTGGACCGGCCTGGCGGGCGCGGTGCTGAGCCTGATCGGATTGGCCCTCACCTATCTCGTCCTGCCTCGGACACGGACGGCGGCGAAGGATGCCGAACACGAAGCTCCGATCGCCGCCTGATTCCCGTTTGCTCGCCTCGTAAAGGAGGTCGCCATGCGCGCGATCCCGTTTGCTCGCCGCGGAGGGCCCGAAGTCCTGTCCGTCCGGGAGGTCCCCCAGCCCACTCCAGGAGTCGGCGAAGTACTGATCCGTACCGTCACCAGCAGCAGTGACGGATGTGCTGGCCCTGCCCGGGGCCGGCGCCCCGCCGGCGCCCTTCCGCCCCCCCCGCCACCACCTGCCCTACCACCGCCGGCGCCTCGCGCAGCGCTTTCGGGATGTCGGTCACCGGGAAGCGGGCATGGCGCACCACGCCGTCGCGGTCCACCACCAGGACCGCCCGCTTCAGCCGCAGTGCCTGCCCGGCGCGGAACACCGGGAGCGGCAGAGCGGCAGAGCGGCGGCCAGGCGCAGGTCGACATCCGAGAGGAGGGTGAAGGGGATGCCCTTCCCGACCGCGAACACCCGCTGCTGGCTCGGGCGTTGGGTGCTGACGCCGCGCACCTCGGCGCCCGCCGCGCGGAAGTCGTCGTACGCGTCCCGGAACAGTTGGTTCTCCAGCGTGCAGCCGATGTGCCCCGGGGATGCAGGCCCAGCCGTCCGGCAACGGGCCCGGGCGGCCGGTCGCCCGGGTAGCAGAACAGGACGGTGGCCCTGGCATCGGCCACCGGGTCCAGCGGCTCGCCGTCGCGGTGCCCCGGCAGGGTCCAGGCGTGGCAGCCGCTCGCCGACCAGGCCCGCCACCCGCAGCGCCTTGGCGCTCTCCTCGCCGGCGAGCCGCTGAGCTGCTCACGACCCCGGTGGGCCGTCGCCGGAACCTCACCTGACACCAGCCACCCCACACCGGGACGGCCGCCCGCCCAACACGGACGCCCGCGATCCGGCGCGGCCATCCACCGGCCGACCTTGAGCAGGCCCGAGCGGACGCTCCTGCACACCCACGGGGTCAGCGTGACAACATTCCGGCGGACGTGACCGCGCGGAGCGAGGACGCGAGGGTGAGGCCGGCGCCGGAGCACTGCCGGTTCTACCGGCTGGTTCGACGAACCGCGTCGGCAAGGTCCCGCCGCACGGGCCACGCCACAGCTCACAGGCGGCCTGGCCCCTCGGAGCGGAGCCAGGCCGGGTGTTCCCGGTGCAGGGTCAGCCCACGGGCGGCTGGGCCCAGACCTCCGTCTGGTTCAGGCGGTAGATGCCGATCCCGCCCCTGGCCAGGAGGTACAGGCGGCTGCCGCGGTTGCCGGAGGTCCCCGATTGCCAGATCACACGGTCCGCGGGGTCGTAGACGACGAGGTTGCCGTCCTCCTGCATGATGCACACGCCGGTTGGCTTGACACTGGTGCCGGACCTCCACAGCACCGTCTGGGGACGGGCAGTCTCGAACAGCACCAGGTTTCCGTCCTCGCCGTACATGAAGGTGTATCTGCCGTTGTGGGACACCAGGAACTGCCCGGCCGTGAGGGTGTCGCCGGGGAGCATTCGGTCGCCTTGGGCCGGGGGCTTCTCCGTGTCGTAGAGGTAGTCGAGGGCCTGATGGTCGAGCACGCTCGCGATGGTGGTCGGCGGGCCCCAGGGGTTCATGGAGTCGGCCGCGTTCTGCCCTGAAGGACCCCCGCTCTGCGGCTCGAACGTCAGGTCTGGGTGACGATACTGCCACTCCGCCCACAGCCGGTCGGTATTGGCGTGGTGCAGGAAGAACACCGGGTCGTTGGGGGAGCTCAGCGGGCGCATGTGTCCGCCAACCCACTCGTGCACCCGGTTGTGGATGTACGGGGTGATCCAGCCCTCCAGCCCGTTCCGGAAGCTCCGCTGGCTCGTCCTGTTCCATGGATCGGTGTCGTAGGGGGTGGCGGCGAGACAGGCTGTCACGTCGGTGGGGGTCGGGAGGTTTTGGGCGTGGACGCCGAATTCCCGGGTCAGGTAATTCTGGGCGATGTCGATGGTGAGGCAGGGCCAGTCGCCGTTGTCAAAGGCAAAGGGCCCGCTGGTGACCTTGTGGTCGCCGGACCGCCCGTTACCGCCCATGAGTGCGTCGCTCCAGATCGACGTGTTGTCGGTCGACCAGTCCCAGTACAACAGGGTGACCGTGGGATCGACGAACAGCAGATCCTGCTCGAACCGCCGGAGAAATTCACGGTGCCAGGGCAGGAAGCTGGGACCGCCATGGCCGTTGTAGGCGATCTCGGAATGCTGTACCACATATTTGTCGTACAGTCCCAGCCGCTTCATGCCCAGTATGGCCTGGCTGTACTGCTTCTTCTCCGCCGCGGTCAGGAATTCCTGGTTTCTCCGTACAAGAGCCATGACCCATCTTTCTGACCCGCCGTAATGGCGCCCGATTCCTTCATCACAGAGTCGACTGGGATGACATTTCCGGCAACACGGGGACCTCCCGTCCGCGAGCGCCGCTACGGCCTCGCGCCGAACAAGGCCGGCTGACACCGCACCGAGCTGGGGAGCCCCCCACAACACCGATCGGGGGATCGCCGGCGGATGCGGATCGGGCGCCGGATTTCCGATGGGTGCAGCTCCTTTCAAGGGATGGCCCTACCTGCATGAACTGCGGCTTGGCGTGCGACCGGGTGATCGAACCGGGTCCCCAGGAGGGCATCGCCGCGATCCGCGACTTCCAGGCAGTCGATCTTGATCCGGCCCTGAGCGTGACCTGGCGGTTTCGAAACGATCTATGCGGTGCTCAGCCCGGCCGGTCAGGCAAATGCTCAGCTCATCCTGTCCTTGAAAGGAGCTACACCCATCGACCTTTGGCGTCCGAGGTCGCTGGTCCCGGGGACCCGACAGTGATCACTGTCGGCCAGGGCGACCTGCGGTCCCAGGACAACGGTGCAACCTGGCACAACGCCTCCGGCGACCTGCCTCTCCACGACGTACGCGGTCGACCCCGGCGCCCGAGACGTGTACGCCGGACTGCACGGAGGCGGCGTCCACCGGCTCGCCCTCTGAACCCAAAGAGCCCGGGTGAGACCACCCGGTAGAGGCAGGACAGGGCCCCTTGAAGGATCGCCGAGGCCGGTCGGGAGGGCTGGCTGGGCGAGGTCGACGGTCTGCACGTCAGCCTCGCCGGCGCCCAGGACAAGCTGGCCCAGCTTGATGGTGAAGCGGCCCGTCCTCCACGGTCAATCTCGGCATGCCGATCTTCGCCGACATCCCCAACCACACCACCACATCGACGAGCCAACACCATCGCTGAAAATCCATGGCCTCCGCAAGGCTGCACTGCCTACGCTCCAACCCATGCGCACAGTGTTCGTGTTCCCCGCAGGTGAGAGAGCCGAGACTATTGCCGCACTCAATCAGCACCTGCCCCAGCAGCGCGATCCCTGGACTCTGAACGGCAACCTCTACATTGACATCGACGATGAGCAGACCGGCTACCTCTTCTCCGACTGGGATCCCGAGGACGTGACGATCATCGAAGCGGCCGTCGGACATCACCCCACTTGGGCCGTGCAGGTCGACATCTCCGGGCGGATCGACGGCACCGCAGAGGTTCACCAGATGATCGCTCTGCTGCTTGAACACGGAGGCGTGGCTACGGACGACTACACCACCCACCCATGGACCCTGCCGGAAATCGTGTCTGGAGCAGTGATCGAGGGTCTGCACTTCTTCGACTTCCGCGGCTACCACGAACTCCCCCGCGAGCAGGGGCGCTCCTGACTCATCCTTCCCTCAGTCGCAAGTTCAGAGAAGGTGCCCCAGCGCCGCTCGATCTCGCCCTTGACCGCCACCAGGCTCTCGGGCTCCTCCTGCTCGTCCGTGGGGAGACCCTGATGCACGGCTCGCCGCGCTTCTTGACGATCGTCACCCCGCCCGTCGTGCCCTCCGCAAGGGCCTGCTCGAAGCGGTCCAAAGAGGTCCGGAGCTTGCCTTGCAGGGTGGCGATGAACTCCCCGGCGTCCTGCGGCTGGCCAAGCGCGGCGTAGTGCACGTCCCGGTTGCCCTCGAAGTCCGCAGGCAGGTCGTCCTCCGGGTTACGCCACCGGTTCGCACCCACCACCCAGATCTCCCGGCGCCGCACCGCGTCCCGAAGCGCCACCAGCACGCACAGCTCGTACGGGACGCACTCGATGCGGCCACGCTCGTCCACCACCGCCGCCGCCCGCCAGTGCTCGGGCACCACCCCTGCGAGCGGCACACTCTCCGCCAGGTCGAAGAACGCGCCCTCCTTCAGCGGCTGGTCCAGGTAGTGCTGGAGCAGGTCGATCGCGTCCATCACCGGCCGGTAGGCGGTGTTGTTGCACTTCAGCTCCAGCGCGCCCAGCAGCGGCGAGAGCATCCGGCGCCAGTGCGCCGAATACGACGACCGCAGCACCGTGCGGACCCGGGCCTGGTAGCGGGCCTCGTTGGCGGCGGCCTCCGCCGCCGGCGCCTTGAGCGTCTTCTCCTCGCCGACCACCGGGGAGATCACCCGCCGCACCGTGCCGGACGGCTCGGACAAAGCGGCCTCCGCGACCCGCAGCATCGTTCGCCTCCCTGGACGACCCGGCATCGCGGACCTATTGCGACAAGAAGATCGTCCAGGGGAAGCACCACACGCAAGCCCTGCTCTGCCTCGCCAGGCGGCGGGCGGACGTCCTCTTCGCGATGCTCCGCGATGGAACCTTCTACGAGTTCCGTCCCGCCGCAGCGACTTGAGACCTTCTTGTCCTGCGGACAGGTGCGTGATCAGCTTCGGAGATGGGGGCCGAGGATTCCGGGCACATGAAACTCATCCACCGCTGGCTCGCCGGCGAGGTGGTCAACAACACCGTTGGCATCAAGGTGACCGGCGGCCCATTCAACGGACAAACCAAGATCGTCCAGCTCGGCCAGGACGGGCTTCCACCCGCACGCCTTCGTGCTCGCGGCGGCCGGCGACAGATACCTGGAAACCCTGCTGCCTGGCACATCTACGAAGCCGTCCCGGCCCCCGATACTGCCGCCGGCTGGACCTACAGATACGCCGGAGCCGACACGACTGACGCTTCCACCGAGGGCCCCTCAGGCACCCACACGGCTTGACCGAAGAGATAGGGGCCCGCCACCACGACTTATCCAGGGCCCACCTGGACTCCCCAAGCATCAGGCTGCTTCCCACCCGATGGCATGGTCACGTTTTCTTCACTTAGCCATCACTGCACGATCGCCTCAGTAGGCTCCGGGCGCTCCGTTCGCACATCGTCTACCGCCAGAACCGCAACTTCATCTGGAACAACGACAAGGACACCCCGCCTGGGAGATCACGGTCAGTCTGCGGAAAGCGGTGCTCACTGCCCGCATCTGGCTTCTCTCTCGGCCACCCGAATTGGAAGCCGTACTGCGACGCGGAGTTCAGCATCAGCCGCGCGCAGGCGTACCGGATCCTGGACTCTGCCCGCTCCCTTTCGGCGGTCCACGAAGCGGTCACCGCCAGCACGATCTATGTGACTTGGGGGGGGGCTCAGCCCCAAGGTTTCTCCGGCGGAGCACTCCCATAGACGAGACGTGACGGGCGTCATGGCCACGTGCCGGAGTGGCCGCTCAGAGCTGGCCATCCAGGAACTTCCGTACCTCGGCGATGGTCATAGGCCCCGTGCCGTGCGCTACCGCCTCTCCCTCCTTCAGTAGGACGTAGGACGGGGCTCCGGTAATCCCGTATCGCTCGGTTGCGGCCGGACAACGCGTGATGTCGGTGCGGACGACCGTCAGGCGGCCCGTGTAGTCGTCAGCGATGCCACCCACGACGAGGTCCATCACCCGGCAGGGCTCGATTGCCGTGGGCCATGTCCCGGTGAAGTACGCGAGGACCGGAACCCCGCTCACCCCGAGGATGAAGTTGAACTCCGCGTCCTCACGGGGCCGGTGAACCCGCTTCGCCATGAAAACTCCTGACCTCATGTTCCGTCATTCATCCCCATCATCCCTCGCACCGGCGGGGGGGACGAACTGGAAGATCCGGCACGTGCGGCGGCTGACCAGGCGCTCGGCCGGTCCCGCGGCGGGCTGACAACCAAGGTTCACCTGGCGTGCGACGGCCGGGCACCCCTCACGCCTCAGGATCGGCGGCTGTCCGGTCGTCCCACGTCACTCCACGGGGCCCTGCAGTCGGCACATTATGTGTGCATATGGATCCGCAACTGGCACTCAGGCAGTGGGGGCGTGGTCCGGGAAGGGAACGGCGTACTGCGGGTCGCGCTTCGCGGTGATGCGGGCGTGGCGCAGGAGCTCACGGATGATGCCCGCGTTGCCCATGGCCCAGCCGGTGGCGGGGGCGAGGTCGCTGGGCGTCTCCCGGTGTTCGAAATTGGACCAACAGATGCCATTGGTGTCGGTCGTCGCGCGGGCCGAGAGGTCGGCGACGAGGATGTCCGCGAAGTCACGGCCGTCGCCGCGTTCAACCTGACGGTCGCAGGCGAAGGCGAGGGCGCCGGCGGTGCCACAGCAGCGGCCGTTGTTGTCCCAGAAGCCGGGGCGGATCCGTCGTGGGATGCCGGAGTTGACGACTGTGTGCCAGCAGCGGTCGGCGAGGGCGGGCCAGGAGGGATCGTCGGGCAGGACGTGGGTCAGAAGGCGGAACGCCTGGGCGTCGCCGGCTGAGCCATGGCACCAGCCGTAGCTATGGCGTTCGATCTTTTCGTGCTGCTGTTGCGGGTCGGAGTGCGCGACGAGGAAGCCGTCCGGGCCGGCTTCGTTGCGCGAGACTACGTCGGCGGCTCCGGCCACTGCGAGGTCGATGAGGTCGGGGCGGTCGGCGGCCCGGCCGACGGCAGCGAGCGCGTAGACGATGCCGAGGGTGCCGTGCGACATGTGGTGCAGGCGGGGGACCGCGCCGACCCGGGTCTCCCACTGAACGCCGGCCATGGTGGGCTCGGCAGCGCCCGCGTAGCGGTCGACGGCCAGCTGGGCGAGGTCGAGATCGCCGCACTCCAGCGCGGCAAGCGCTATGCCGGCGTTGCCGACGATCAGTTCGAAGCGACTGTTCCACCCTGCGCCGTCGTAGCGGGACCGTAGGACGTCCAGAGCACGGTCGGCAGACGCCCCTGCCGCGGCGTCACCGAGCACACGGTGCACGCCCCGCAGGGCGACAGCCATACCGGCCACTCCCGTGTAGAGGCCGTTGTCCTCCCAGTCCTCGACCGCGTCAGCGACGCTTCGGGCACCGCGCAAGGCCACGTCCGCGTACCGGTCGTCGGCGAAATATCGCCATGCATCGAGGAGGGCTGGCAGCACCCCCGAACTTCCGCTGTACAGCTCCGGCGTGACCTGGTCGTCGGCGAGAGTGTTTGGCCAGACCACACCGTCGTCTGTGTCCCGTGCAGCCTTCATCAGCCACTCAAGGGCCCCAACGGCGAGCGACTCCGCATCCGGTGCACTAGCAATCATCGGCCTAGCGTTCCACGAAGTGTGGCCACACCACCACCTACATCAAGCGGTCTCCGGTTCAGAAACAGGTACTGAAAGAGCGTTTTGTCCCTACAGGGGTGCTTCATTGCCGTTTAGTTAACGGACCGCTTCGGGTCGGCTGGGGCAGTAGACGTGTTTGTGACAGGTGAGGCGGATGACGGCTTTCGAGGGCCCGTTTCGGTCCCTTCGCTCCTGTCTGATCCCAACGCGCCCCCGTTCGCACCGGTTTGCGCCCTGTGGCAGGGCGGCGGCCATCGGTACTACAGAAACATGCCTCGTAAGCAGCGGCCCTATCCGAGTGACCTGTCCGATGCCCGTTGGCAACTGCTGGAACCAACTCTGACAGCCTGGCGGGCCGAGCGAAGAGGAAAGGGACTGGACATCGGCCGACCGCCCGAACACGATCTGCGCCGGATCATGGACGCCATCCTCTACGTCGACCGGACCGGGATCCCCTGGCGGTACCTGCCGCACGACTTCGCCCCATGGGAGACGGTTTACGGGTACTTCGCCGCCTGGCAGAAGGACGAGGTCTTCGACCAGCTCAACGGTCTCCTGCGGCGACTGGTCCGGGAGGCCGAAGGCCGTGACGCCGATCCGAGCGCCTGCGTCCTGGACGCCCAAAGCATCAAGACCTCGGCCAATGTGCCCGCGGCCGACCAGGGCATCGACGCGGGCAAGAAGATCGCGGGCCGCAAACGGCACATCGGCGTCGACACGCTCGGCCTCCTCCTGGCCGTGCTGGTCACAGCCGCCAACGTTTCCGACAACGTCGGCGGCATTCAGGTTCTCTCGAGCATCGCCGCAGACCATCCGCGTGTCACGAAGGCGTGGGCCGACACGGGCTACCGCACCAAGGTCATCGACCACGGCGCCCGCCTCGGCATCGACGTCGAAATCACCCGCCGCGACCCCGCTCACAAGGGCTTCAAGGTGATTCCGCGACGCTGGGTCGTCGAGCGGACCTTCGGATGGCTCATGCACCACCGCCGCCTCGCCCGCGACTACGAAACCCACCCCCATCGCTCCGAAGCGATGATCCACCTCGCGATGATCGACCTGATGAGCCGCAGGCTCACCCGAGAGTCGACTCCGAACTGGAAGGACTCATAGCCGCCGGGCCACGGTGACCCGCGCATCCTCACTCCTCATCGACCGCGGCCAGCGGCTATCGATGAGACTCGCCGCTTCCCGACAGGCGCCGCACGCATCTCCCCGTTCCGGCAGCCACGAGTAGTCGGACGGTGACATGCCGGCTTCCTGAATGCCGCACAGCGTCTTGTCGAAGATGCCGAACGCGTGGGAGACACCAGAGGCAAGGCCATCCGCGACAGCCTTCTCCCAGCGCATCCCCAGGGGCAGATACGGCGGGCGCGAAATCTCGAACCACTCGCCGCCCACATGGGTGGCCGCATGGCACCAGGAACAGGACCAGATCTCCTCTTCCCAGGCCGTCGGTGGTACCGGCCACCGCCACATCGACCGCCCGCACACATCACACTCCACAGGCGGATCCTCACACGCCGGCACGGGCCGACCAAAGCGGCCAACATCGCGCCAGTTATCAAACGCCCTGGCCAGGACAAAACGCTCTTTGAGCTTGTTCTTTATCTACCAGGACCTGCCAGGTCTGCCGATGGCCTTGAGGGTCTCGGGGCGTTTGACGGTCTTGCCGACGTCGTAGCGGGGTGCCCGGTGTTTGTTCTTGGCGCCGGGTGGCCGTCCGGGGCCGGTGCCTCGGGGTTTGGGAACACGTGTCGGGCAGGCGAGGTGAGCGCGGATGTTCCTGAACCCCCGGCGGACCCGGGCCGGGGTGAGCCGGTCGGGGGCGGTGGGTTTCTCCCACGGTCGGCGGAGGTCTTCGGCGAGCGGCCGGGCGATCCGGATCTGGGTGTGGGCGACGATCAGGATCCAGGTCCAGCGGTCCGCCGCCTCGGGAGTGCGGAATTTCGGGGTCGTCCAGCCAAGAGTCTGCTTCGCGAACCTGAACGTGTGCTCAAGGTCGAATCTGCGCAGGTAGACCTGCCAGCAACGGTCGACGTCGTCCGGGGCGGTGCCGGTCTTCGAGGACCACAACCACACCGGTGGCGCGTCCCGGTCCTTCGATAGGTGCTCGATCTTCAGCTTGATAAACGTGCCTTCAATCAGGGGGAGTTCGCCATCGTGGTCGAGCCAGGCCGCGCGGTGGGTGAGCCGGGGGTGGACTCGGTCCCATGCTTGAGTTTCGGCCTTGCCGTAGTTGGTGGTGTCGGTGGCGGTGGTGATCGCGGGTTCGGGCCAGGTCTCGGGGTTGGTGAAGCGGAATTCCGGGCCGTGCTTGGGCGGCCGGCCGTTGACTCCCTGCATGCGCGGTGGCTTCGGCATCCGCATCACGCGGTCGGAGCGGACCCTGCCGACGAGTTCGACGGGGAGGTCGCGCAGGACCCAGGCCAGGCGGGTGACGTCGTAGGCGGCATCACTGATGATCACGATATCCGGGTCCCCGGTCTGCCACTGGCCCGCGGTGATGAGCCGCTCGACGACACCCCGGAGCTGGGCGGCGGTGACCGCGGTCGCGTCGTCCGCCGGGCCGAGCCGGACCGCGTCCAGGATGGCGGTCCATGACGTGGCGCCCGGCTCCAGCACGGCGACGAAGGAGTAGGGCCAGCCCGGAATGAACTGCGACGCCGTCTTCGCCCGGCCGTAGACGTGGCAGAACAGCCGATCGGCCGAGCACGGCGCGTCCGAACGCAGCCACGGCGACACATCGACCGCCAGGACCAGGCGCCCGCCGCCGAATCGCGGCAGCGACAGCCCGGCCAGCACCGTTCGCAGCCGATCGACGTCGATCCGGCCGTGGTTCAGGCCGCCGTACATCGCGCCGTGCCCACGACATGCTCGGGCAACAGCGTCAAGTCCACCAGGGACTTCACCGCACCGTCCGCGCACAGCACTGCGTCCGCCAGCTCGAACAACTCGTCGCGCCGGGCAGTCAGACACTCGTAGAACTCTCCCCGGAAGCGTGACGCTTCCGCGAACGCTTCCCTCCGGACAGCATCAGGCAGCAGACTCACCCTCACGGCCTTCGTCTTGGTCAG
Source organism: Streptomyces sp. NBC_00464 (assembly GCF_036013915.1). Taxonomy (NCBI): domain Bacteria; kingdom Bacillati; phylum Actinomycetota; class Actinomycetes; order Kitasatosporales; family Streptomycetaceae; genus Streptomyces; species Streptomyces sp. NBC_00464. Next base: position 8,327,853 of record NZ_CP107899.1, read on the forward strand.
TGCACTTTGGTCGGAGCACATGATCAAACGAAGGCCGCCCCCGCGTCCGGCGAATCCCCAGGTGAGCGACTCAGTTCGAGACACCGTTCGAGGCCGGAAGAAAATGAACAAGCTCAGACCAGAGTCGAGCGAGCCACGAAGTCCTCACCACCGTAGAGGGACTCGTACCGGATCTCAACGAGCAGTCTCGTGGAGATGAGCTCCCAGAACCATGCGGATTCCTGCCCGTTTCGCTCTTCGAGATGCAGCAGGTAGCTCCTCTCGCCCGGGATGAGAGCTGCCCCCGTGACCAACGTCTTCACTTTCGGCAGCAGGGGGAGGTCCTGGGCCATCTGGTAATACGTGGGCAGATCCCACTGGCCGATGAGGCGGCCGTCGAGAGTGACCGACGTCCGCGTCACGACCGCCGGCCCGATCCCCGCGTTGATCACCTCCAGGCGGGCCACGTCGTCCCGGTATCCCGCACGAACTGTGCGGATCAGCACCAACGGCCGCACCGACTGCCGGTTGTGTGCCCGGGATGCCCGCGCCTGCCCCCAGCTGATCCAGAAGGATCCCAGCGCTATGACGGTCGCGCACACGCCTACACCGGTTTCGATATTCATCCAAACCCTCCCGCGACTGGTCCCGCAGAACAGCGAAGACGCGTCGGACCGTCAGGCGGTTCTACCGTGCTGCAGCCTCCGCCGGACCGTCCTGGACTCCAACCACTTACCCCCCGCGTCCGGCGAATCCCCACGGGGCGACTCAGTTCGAAACATCGTTCGAGGCCGGAAGAAAAAGAACAAGCTCAGTACCTGTTTCCGAGCTTTCGCGTCGCACCTCGCTGCCCTGGTGCGAGACGGGCTCTGAGCTGTCAGGCGCATCGCGGGTTGAGGAACATTCGTGTCAGATCGTGCGCCAAGCCGGCCGGCCGTTTCCGGCCGGCCGAAGCGATATCGGGGGTGTGCTAATTGGCCGGGACGCAGTTGTCCCCCCTTACCCACAAGTGAGTTGCCCTGGGTTTCGTAGCGGCCGGTTTTTTTGGTTTCAGGCGGTGTTCGTGATCGCCTGGGATCGGTGGTGCTGGGCCTCGAATTCTTCGGGTGGGAGGTAGTCGAGGGCGGAGTGCAGGCGTTCGGTGTTGTACCAGCCGACCCATCGGACGACGGCACGTTCGACCTGGTCAGCGTCTCGCCAGGGCCCTCGGTGCTCGATCAGCTCGGCTTTGAAGGAGCCGTTGAGGGCCTCGGCCATCGCGTTGTCGTAGCTGACGGCGACGGAGCCGACCGACGCGGTCGCGCCGGCCTCGATCAGGGTCCGGTTCCCGGCAGACGGGCTCGACCCCGAAGTCGTCGCGGAGGTGGTTGATCACCGCGTCGGCCTCGTGCGGGGCTGGTCGAGCTCCTTTGCGAAAAACACGCTGGCGGCCTTCAGGATCTCGTTCGCCCGCCGCAACTCAGCTGCTTCTTTGCGGAGTTGCACGAGTTCGGCCCGCTCGGCGGAGGAGAGCAGGTCGGGTCGGCCGCCGCGGTCGGCCTCGGCCTGGCGGACCCACAGCCGCAAGGCTTCCTTATGGATCCCGAGATGGATCCCGAGATCCCGAGCCACGTGGGCGACCGGACGGCCCGAGTTCTGTACTTCACGGACGGCTCGCTCACGAAGCTCGTCGGGATACTTCCTGGGTGCAGGCGTCAGAGCTGCGCTTCCCATCCGCCGGATCAGTCATGCCCGGCCTCAGGGCCGCTACGAAACCCGGATCAGCTCACTGAGGGGCGCCTCCCGTCCGGTGGTTTCCTACCCCTTTCCCGGACGGGAGGCGCCCCTCACGCCGGGCGCCAGGCGCCTTCGGCCGTCAGCCCGCTTCGGCAGCCGAGGTCCCGCCCGCGCCGGGTACCAGCCGCAGGGTCAGGATCTGGAACGGGCGAAGCGAGAGCGTCACCTCGGATCCGCGCAGGGCCGGTGCCGCCTCACCCTCCATGTCACGTTCCAGCAGATCCGTGATCCGGGCGGAGACCACCGGGAAACCGGCCCTGAGAGTGGTCCGCACGCGACCGCCCCCGGACTCGTAGAGGCGGACCACGACATCGCCCGAACGGTCGTCCGCGAGCTTGACCGCCTCGACGACGACACCCTCCTCGTCGATCCGCACCAGCGGCTCGACAGCCGCACCGCCGGGGACGGCGCGCTCGGGCAGGTTGAAGTGGTATCCCTCGCGGATCGCGTCCTGGATGTCCGCGCCGAGGACCAGCGCGTACCGCAGACGGTGCTCACCCCGGTCACAGTCGGGGTCCGGGAAGAGCGGAGCGCGCAGGAGCGAGACCCTCGCCGTCGTGGTCGTTCCGCCGTCGGGTCGCACGTCCCGCGTCACGTCGTGGCCGTAGCTGGAGTCGTTGACCAGGGCCGCACCCCAGCCGGGCTCCGCGAGGTGCAGATAGCGGTGGGCACAGATCTCGAACCGGGCACTGTCCCACGAGGTGTTGCTGTGCGTAGGGCGCCGGACATGACCGAAGGGAATCTCGGCACTGGACTCCGCCGCCCGTACGTCGAGCGGGAAGGCGGCCTTGAGGATCTTCTCGCACTCCTGCCAGTCGACGTGCGTCTCGATGTCGAGACGGCGGCTTCCCTCGTCGAGGCGCAGCACCTGGGTGATGCGGGAGGCGTTGAAGCTCCGCACCACCCGTACGCCGTCGGGGACCGCACCGACCTCGTCGGCTTCGGTCAGGTCCCGCACGGTGTTGCGGTAGAAGGCGTCGACGTCCCAGGCGTCCCACTGGTTCGGGAAGTCCTGGTGCAGCTGGAGGAGGTTGCCGACCGTGCCCGGTGCGAGCGCCTCGCGTCCGGCCGTCAGGTCGAGGGCGGAGGTGACCAGGCCCCGGGCATCCACCGTGATGCGCACGAGGCCGTTGTCCAGGACGAACCCGCCGTCCTCGGTGGGCCGGGCGGCGACGGGGCCGACAGCCCGTGCCCGCGGCGAGGCGCCGAGCGCGGGGACGCCGTCCCGGGCATGCGGCGCCGCGTTGAACACGGTCTCACCGCCCGTCCCACTGCCGCTTGCGCCCGCCGAGAGGCTGCGCTGGGCGGTGCCGATGACCTCGCCGAGCTCGCGGGCCACCTCCGCGTACGTCTCCTCGGCCTCACGGTGCACCCAGGCGATAGACGTACCGGGCAGGATGTCGTGGAACTGGTGGAGCAGTACGGTCTTCCACACCCGGTCGAGCAGTTCGTACGGATACGGCCGGCCGGTGCGCAGGGTCGCGGTGGCGGCCCACAGCTCGGCTTCCCGCAGCAGGTGCTCGCTGCGCCGATTGCCCTGTTTGGTGGCGAGCTGGCTGGTCAGCGTGCCGCGGTGCAGCTCCAGGTAGAGCTCACCGACCCAGACGGGGGCGTCCGTGTACTCCTCCCGCGCCTTGGTGAAGAACTCCGCCGGGCCCTCCATCTCCAGCCGGGCCGAGCCTTCGAGGTCCTCCAGCCTTCGCGCACGAGCCAGCATCTCGCGGGTGGGACCACCGCCGCCGTCGCCGTAGCCGAAGGGGACGAGCGAACGGTTGGCCGCGCCCTTGTCCCGGAAGTTGCGCTCGGTGTGTCCGATGTCGGCGCCGGAGAGGTCGCCGTTGTAGGAGTCGACGGGCGGGAAGTGGCTGAAGATGCGGGTCCCGTCGATGCCCTCCCACCAGAAGGTGTGGTGGGGGAAGGCGTTGGTGGTGTTCCAGGAGATCTTCTGGGTCAGGAACCATTCGATGCCCGCCAGCTTCATGAGCTGGGGCAGAGCCGCGTTGTACCCGAACGTGTCGGGCAGCCACATGTCCTTCGTCTCGACCCCGAACTCCTCCAGGTAGAAGCGCTTCCCGTGCACGAACTGCCGGACCAGCGACTCCCCGCCGGACAGATTGGTGTCGGGCTCCACCCAGAGGCTGCCGGTCGGCAGGAACTGCCCGGTGTGCACCTTCTCGACCACGCGGGCGAACACCTCCGGCCGTTGCTCCTTGAGCCAGGCCAGCTGCTGCGCCTGCGACATGACGAAGCGGAAGTCCGGGTGGTCGTCCATCAGGGCGGTGACGTTCGAGACGGTCCGGGCCGCCTTGCGGACCGTCTCGCGTACGGGCCAGAGCCAGGCGGTGTCGATGTGCGCGTGGCCCACGGCGGAGACACGATGGGCTCCCGCGTGGGCGGGGGAGGCCAGCGACGGAGCGAGGACCTCGCGTGCGGGTGCGGCCGTACCGCCGATGTCCTGGAGATCGATGACGTCCAGCGCACGGTCCACGGCGTGCGCCAGCTGCCGGCGCCGGGTGGAGTCCTCGGGCAGCTGGTGCATCAGCCCGCCGAGCACGTCCAGATCCTGCACGAGTTCCCACACGACGGAGTCGAAGACGGCGAGGTCCATCCGGTTCAGCCGGTAGAGCGGCTCGTCCGGAGCCCCGCCGCCGCGCAACCAGGGGGCGACACCGCCCGCCCGGGTCGGGACGAACGGGTCGCCGTCCGTCCCCGAGTCGAAGATGACCGGATTGGCGGCCGCTTCGACGTAGTAGACGAACTCCTCGCCCCCGCAGGAAGGTTCGGCGATCGGGAGCCAGGCGTTGCGGGGATTGAGAGCCTTGACCGGTGTTCCGTCGGCGCGGTACACGAGGCCCTCCGCGGAGAAGCCCGGCTGGGTGGTGCCGAAGCCGAGGTCCAGAACCGCCTCGACCCGCTGTCCGGCCCAGGCGGCGGGAACCGTGCCGCTGATCCGGAACCAGCTGGTGGACCAGGCCGGTCCCCACGCCGCGCCGGTGCGGACCGGTTCGTACGGCGCCGCGAGTCCTTCGGACACGGGCACGGGCTCGCCGTCGACGTTCCAGATCGCGACGTCCAGCGGCAGGCTCTCGCGGTACACGGCGGGCCGCAGGCGCTGGTCCAGTACGCGGGCGAGCCGGCGTTCGGTGACCGTTCGGTCGTGGTGCATGGGAACTCCGTGAGGGATTGCGGGGAGGCGAAAGGGCAAGCCGGTGCCGTGGAAGGGACGGCAGGGGCTGGGTCAGCGCGTCCCGTAGCGGATGACGTGGGTGGGGACGACGGTTCTGCGGGCCGGGATCGGCTCGGCGGACGCGCCGTTGATCCGGTCGATGAGCATCTGGCCCGCCCGCCGGCCGATCTCGTCGGCGTCGTACGCGACGATGGTCAGCGGCAGACCGAGGACGTCGGCGAGGTCGAAGTCGTCGAAACCGGCGAGCGCGACCGGCCGGTCGAGCGCTCGCACGGCGCGGATGGCTCCCTGTGTCAGACGGTTGTTGGTGCAGAAGAGAGCCGTCGGCGCGTCGGGTGACTCGAGAAGCGCGCGTGCGGCGGCCTCGGCGGTCGGCACATCGGTGAGCCCGCGGCGTACCTGGCGCTCGTCGGGTTCGATCCCGGCGCTTTCGTGGGCGGCCCAGTATCCGCGGAACCGTTCCGCCCCGGTGTAGAGGGCGGGCGGGTTGCCCAGGAAGCCGATCCGGCGGTGGCCGTCCGCGATGAGCTGTCCGGCGGCCTGCTCGGCGCCGCCGAAGTCGTCGACCAGGACGCAGTCGGCGTCCATCCCGGCAGGCGGCCGGGAGGCCAGGACGATCGGGATGCCACGCAGCGCGGCGGGCGCCAGATGGCGGTGGCTGCTGCCGGCCGGGACGACGATCATGCCGTCGACCTGACGGGATGCCAGGTCCTCGACAAGCCCGCGCTCCTTGTCGACCTGCTCGGCGGTGTTGCTGAGCAGCACCCGCAAACCGTGCTCGGACGCCACCTCCTGCACACCGAGAGCCAGACGCGAATAGAACGGGTTGGCGAGGTTGGTGACGATCAGTCCGATCATCCCGCTGCCGCCCAGACGCAGGCTGCGCGCCGTCTCGTTGCGCCGGTAACCGAGCTCCTCGACGGCCGCCAGCACACGCTCCCGCGCCGTCTCGCTGACCCGGGTGTCGTTCTTGAGCACCCGGGAGACCGTCATGGCACTGACACCGGCGCGGGCGGCGACGTCGCGCATCGTCGGGGCTCCGCCGTCGCCCGGGAGGTGCTGTGCCATGGGCGGTTCTCCTGCGGGGTCGTCGGGTGGCCGGTGGGTCGTGAACGCCGTCATTCTAGATCCGTACCGGGGGAGTGCCGGCTGACCGGTGCAGAGCCCAGTGGGCGGCGCCGATCAGAGGTGCGTCGGCAGGGCGCAGAGCCGTGGCGGTCGGGGGCGCGGTCCCCGGAGCCCACGACTCGAAGCCTGCCCGGACGGCGGGCCCCACGAGGTCCCAGGACCCGGCCATCGACCCTCCGACGACCAGGAGTTCCGGCCGGAAGCGTTCGCACCACGGTGCGAGTGCCCGGCCCAGAGCGCCGAAGCAGTGCCGGACCGTCCGCAGGGCATGCGCGTCACCGGCGCGGGCAGAGCCGGCGATGTCATGCACGTCCGGGAGGCGGTGGTCGTCGGGCAATGCGGCGGCCCGGGCGTAGAACCTGCGGATCGCACGCCGCGAGACCACCTCCTCCAGGGGGAGCCCGTCGACGGCGATCCGGTGCGCCCTGCCGCCGGGCGGCACGTCGGGGCCGTCCACCACCGGGTTCCCACCGTCCAGGAAGGAGGAGCCGACGCCGGTGCCGAGCGTGATGCAGACGGCTCGGCGCCGGCCGGCGGCCGCGCCCGCCTGGTACTCGCCGATGGCGAAGGCGTCGGCGTCGTTGACGAAGCTGATGCCGCTCGGGGCCCCTGGGAGCCGGCCGAGCAGTTCCGCGCCCACGTCCACACCGTGCAGCGACTCGAACTTGCCGATTCCCCGGAAGCGGCCGACGCCGGCGGCGTAGTCGAAGGGGCCGGGTATCGCCACACCCCAGTGCGCGGCCGCCGGGACGTCCACACGGTCGGTGACGGCGGCGATCGCGTCGAGGAGCTCACGGGCCGGTGCGTCGGCGGGCACCGGCTGCCGTACGGCGGAGAAGGGGACGGGCAGTCCGGCCTCGGTGTCGATGACGGCGGCCGTCACGTGTGTGCCGCCGATCTCCAGCACGGGAACGCGGCTCATACCTGCGTCACCAGGGACTTCACCACGTGCACCGGCCGGCTGCCGACGGGGTGCAGCCGGTAGGGGCCGACGGACGCGGGCACGGTGAGGGTCTCGGCGAAGGCGAGGTCGTGACGGAGGCCGCCGGCGGTCTCCACGACGACGCCATCACCGGCCGAGACGTTGAGGATGTGGAAGCGGCCCGCGGTGTCGTCCTCGGCGGCCTCCGGACCCTCGATCACGAAGCGGTGCACCGCGTAGAACATGTCGGGCAGCTCACCGACGATCTCCTCACGCCAGCCCTGTCCCTCGCGCACGGTCCGCGGCTGCTGGACGAGGTCCTTCAGGACGTCTTCGCCGCGCCGGGAGGTGTCGAGGTTGGCGAAGCCGTGCGCGTACGAGAGCGGCCGGGGGGCGCCGGAAGTGCCCTTGCGCAGCCAGTCGTAGAAGCGCAGGGAGTAGAGGTAGGGCGTGGCGCTGATCTCCAGGACCAGGTTGCCCTCGCCGGACGAGTGCGGGGTGCCGGCCGGGATCATGAAGAGCTGCCCGGTGTCCGCCGGGTGCGTCATCACGTGGTCCTCGACGCGCAGCGGCAGCCCGTCCGCTGCGGCCGCCTCGACCTCCTTGCGCATGACGTCCACGTCCGTACTGTCCCGCAGGCCGAGATAGACCTGTGCACCGGGTTCGCTCGCGGTCACGTAGTACGTCTCGTGCTGGGTGTACGGCCAGCCGAATGTTTCCCGCATGTACTGCTCCTGCGGATGCAGGTGCAGGGAAAGGTTGCCGCCGCCGACCGTGTCGAGGTAGTCGAACCGGATGGGGAACGACGTGCCGTAGCGGCGGTGGACATCCGGGCCGAGGAACTCCTCGGGGTGCAGTTCGCACAGGAGCTGGAAGGGGATCTCCACCTGGGCCGCCGCGTCCTGGCCGACCAGGATCCCGGCTTCGGGGGCGATGAGCTCGTAGCCGAGGGCCGTGTTCCCGCCCCGGGGCTCGAAGCCGAGCTCCCGCGCGGCCCACTGTCCGCCCCACGGTGTGGAATTGAAGAAGGGGCGGGTGCGGACGGGGCCGGCCGCCAGCGCGGCGAGGGTGGCCCGCACGGCGGCGCCGTCCAGCGAGGCGGGGTCCTCGCCCTGGAGGTCGACCCAGCGGTCGACCCGGTGGGCGAAGGCGTCGCGGTGACGGTCACCGACGGGCCAGTCCGTGTAGAAGAGGCTGCGCAGCTCCCCGGGGGTGCCGGGGCGGCCGAGGTTGGCACCGAGCGGCAGCTCTCCGCGGGTGACGGCCTCCTCGGCGTACCGCTTCGGGAGGTCGGCCCACCAGAGCAGGTCGGGCTCGGCGAGGGCGGCCCCCGGACCGTAGGCGAGAAGGACGCCGGCGTGCGGGCGCTGCTGAACGGGGGGCGTCTCGAAGAGGTCGCCCATGGAGAACTCGGCGAGGGGCAGGAAGAAGGCGTCCGCGTCCGCGGCCGGGACACAGAGCCGTTCGACGGCCGCCGCGGACCACAGGCCCCGCACATCGCACACGGTGACTTCGGTGCCCCGGGCGCGCAGGGTGGCCGCGAGGGAGCCGGCGGCCTCCTCCCAGTCCAGTGCGGCGGGCCCGTCGAGGGCGAGGACGGTGGGGGCCGTCGGCAGGTCCGCCACGGCGGCCGTCCAGCCGGTGACGACGGTGCCGCCGGTGGCGGCGTACCGCGGGTTGCGTTCGTAGGGACGGGGCTGATGCACAGATGCTCCTGAGGACGGGGACCGGCAAGCACGTGCATGGTATCGATAACATTCGATGCGAACAAGATGCGCCTGACATTGATTCTTGTAAGGCCAGGTTGAGGTGCTGATCTGTCGAATCTGAAGGGAAACCCTTGTTTCGATCTCGTGGTGTCGTTAACATCCTGGCAACCCGGAGCGCGGAGACGGACGACGCACGCGCATTCGGTGGATCTCCACACCGCACCCCAGAGCCACGGATCCCGCCGGGATCCAGAGGGAAGTGAACGCATGAGATCAACCGGCGAGACGACAGAGCAGTCGTCTCACCCGATCCGCCGGCGCACCGTGCTGGCGGGCCTCGGCGCCGGCGCGGCGGCCGCGCTGGCCGGAGGCTGCGCACGCGGCGACAGCACGGCCTCGATTCCGGGTACGACGTCACTGGCCAACGACAACGCGACCTGGGACGCGGGATACGTCGCAGCCGGACGCGAGCTCAAGAAGCTCACCGGATACGCGCTGCGCCCGCTGTCCAACCCGAACCCCACCGCCTACACCCAGGTCACGCAGATCTCCCTGCAGACGACCAAGGCGACGGACCTGATCAAGTGGCAGTCGGGCTACAACCTCAAGCAACTCGCGCGCACCGGCAGCCTCAGCGACCTGACCGGGATGTGGGACGCGTACGAGCGCAAGGGCTGGGTGACCAGGTCCCTGCGCGACGCGATGTCCTACCGGGGCGCCGTGTACGGGGTGCCCCTCTACCAGTCGTACTACGTGCTGTTCTACAACACACAGCTCTTCGACAAGCACGGGCTGCGGGCACCGGAGACATGGGACGAGCTGCTCCACACCGCGGAGGTGCTCAAGAAGTCCGGCGTCACCCCGTTCGTCGCCACGCAGAACGGCAACTGGCCCGCGTACGAGTGGTTCGAGGAGCTGATCAGCAAGGTCGATCCGGGCTTCTACGCCGACCTGATCGCGGGCCGGGCCCGGTACACCGATCCGCAGGCGCACAAGGCCATGCAGATCTGGCAGGACTTCATGAAGAAGGGCTGGATGACCCCGGCCGACTTCGACCAGAACAACGGCCCTGCCGCACTGAAGACCGGCAAGGTCGGCATGTTCCTGCACGGTTCCTGGCAGTCGCAGGGGCTGGCGGCGGCCGGGATGAAGCCGGGCGAGGGTTTCGACGCCTTCGTCCTGCCTCCGGTCGACTCCTCCACGAAGCGGTCCGTGATCACCGAGGCGGGCGTCCTCGCCGTGCCCGAGAGGGCCGTGTCGCACGACGCCGCCATGGCCAACGCGGGCAACTGGCTGCACCCCTCGGTCCAGCGCGTGTGGACCGACTTCCTCCAGGACGGCTCGGCCAACCCGAAAGCAGTCACCTCCAATCCGGTGCTCGCCCGCATCAGGAAGAGGGCGCAGCGCGAACACTGGACCGAGCTGCCCCGCTACGGACAGTCCGGGCCGCCCAACCTCATGCAGGGAAACACCGACGACCTGGGCGCCTTCATGACACAGGCCATGTCGGCGGAGGCGACCCTGCGCAGCATGGCGAGCCGGGCCTCCAAGGAATGGGCCGCCTGGAACAAGGACGAATCATGACATCGGCAGTCGACAGGCGCCCCACGGCAGCCCCTTCACCCGTGCCGCCACCCGCATCCCCCGTCCGCACACCCCCGCGCAGGCTGAAGGACAGGCTGGCCGGAGCCGGCTTCCTGGCACCCGCCGTCCTGCTCGTCGCCGCCCTGCTCCTCACCCCGTTCGCCGTGACGCTGTACCGCAGCTTCTTCAGCGACGGCCGGGTCTCGTCCTTCAACCGGCTCACCAACTACGGTCTGTTCCTCAGCGATCCGGTTCTCGCGAAGTCCATCGAGAACACCCTGATGTGGGTGGTCGGCACGGTCGCCCTGCCGCTGGTCCTGGGCCTGGGTATCGCGGTCATGACCAACCAGTCCGGATGGTCCCGGGTGGCCCGGCTGCTCGTGGTCCTGCCGTACGCGATCTCCGGATCCGCCGTGGCCGTCGTGTGGAACTTCATCCTCACCACGGACGGTGCGGCGAACCAGGCCCTCCAGGCGCTCGGCCTGGGCTCGTTCGCCCAGGGCTGGCTGCTCGAATGGCCGGGCAACACCCTCGTCATGATCGTCGCCAACACCTGGCAGTCCACCGGTGTGGCCGTGATCCTCTTCCTGGTCGGCCTGCAGACCATCCCTCCGGAGACTCTGGAGGCGGCGTCGCTCGACGGCGCCGACGGCCTGCGGAAGTTCTGGTACGTCGTCATGCCCCAGCTGCGGACGGTGTCGGTGATCGTCGTCGGCAGCAGCCTGGTCAACGGGCTGAAGTCCTTCGACCTCATCTGGGTGCTGACTCAGGGCGGACCCGGCCGCAACTCCGAGACCCTCGCGGTCTCGATGTACCAGGAGACGTTCCTCGCGCTGCGTCCCGGCGCCGGGGCGGCGGTCGCCGTCGTCCTCACCGTCATCGTGCTGCTGGCCTCGTGGCTGTATCTGCGGCGCCAGCTGACCCCGAAAGGCGCATGAGCATGACCACCCGCCGCATCTCCGCCGGAACCGCCGTCCGCAACACGGTCCTGGTCCTCGTCTCCCTCCTCTGGGCCGTACCCACCTGGCTGCTGGTGGTCAACGCCCTGGTGCCGGCCGCCGACTACAGCGGCAGCCCGCACTGGCTGCCGCACGGTGGCTTCGGTCTGTTCGACAACATGTCGCAGGCGTGGACCAGGGCCAGGCTGGGCCCTGCGATGGGCAACAGCCTGCTCTACGCGGTGACCAGCTCGGCCGCCGCCATCGTGGTGGCCACGACCGCCGCGTTCGCCACCGTGATCATGCCCGTGAAGCGCAAGACCCTGTGGTTCTGGCTGATCTACTCGGGCACGCTGCTGCCTCTCCAGGTCTTCCTGCGCCCGCTGTTCCTCGCCTACGCGCGCACCGGCCTCTACGACGCGCAGATCGGCCTGTTCCTGGTCTACGTCGCGGTGGCGATCCCGTTCGCGTACTTCATCATGCGCAACTTCGCCCAGACGCTGCCCGGTGAGGTGATCGAGGCGGCGAGGCTGGACGGCGCGTCCTGGTGGCGCGTCTTCTGGCAGATCCACGTGCCGCTGTCCAGGTCCGCGATGGTCGCCGCGTTCGTCTTCCAGTTCGTCGCCGTATGGAACGACCTGCTCTTCGGGATCACCCTGTCCACCAGCCGCAACATCCGCCCGGTGATGGCCGCGCTCGCGGAGCTCCAGGGCAACTACTCCAATGTCGGGCCCCCGGTCGTGCTGGGCGGAGCGCTGCTCGTCTCGCTGCCGACCGTCGTCCTGTTCTTCTCCGCGCAACGGTTCTTCGTCAGCAGTCTCAAGCTCGGCTGACACCGGCCGAGGCCGTACGCACGGTCCGTACCCGTTCCCGCACCGACGCCCCGAGCCGAACCCCGAAAGGCACCCCGGTGAAGATTCCCGCCCGCACCGCCCTCGCGCTTGCCGCCGCCCCGCTGCTGTGCACCGCCCTCGCTCCCACGCCCGCTGCCGCCGCGCAGCCGGCCGCGGGACCGTGGAAGGACCGCGCGGTCCACACGTACGACGCACTCCAGAAGCACCTGTACCAGGGGGCGGACAACCACGGCCTGTACCAGGAGAAGACCCCGCGCCAGAGCGCCGACAACGCTCACTCCTACCTCTGGCCGATGCGCGAGGCGGCGGCCGCGACGGTCGACATGGCCGGCCTCCCCGGCACGGGTGAGCACTACACGGCGGACGCGGCCGAGCGCTTCGCCACCCTGGAGCTCTACTTCGAACCCCGCGACGGCCGCCCCGGCTACGACTCGTACCTCCCCGCACCGCTCGGCCAGGGCGGCGACGTCTTCTACGACGACAACTCCGTGGTGGGCCTGTCTCTGCTGGACCAGTACACCTCCACCGGGAACCCCACCTATCTCCGCCGCGCGGAACTGACCTTCGACATCGTCAGCCGCGGCTGGGACGACGCCCCGGCCAAGGAGTGCCCCGGCGGGATGGACTGGGTGGACTCCCCGGCCAACACCATGCGCGCCGCCAACGTGACCGGGCTCGCCGCGGAACTCGCCGCCCGGCTCCACCAGGAGACGCACCAGAGCCGCTACCTGACCAGCGCCCAGAAATGGTACGAGTGGAACTGGTCCTGCCTGCGCGAGTCCCCGGGCCTCTACCGCAACAGCCGCGGCGACGACGGAACCGTCGACCCCACCCTGTGGACCTACAACTCCGGGGCCATGATCGGGACCGCGACGACGCTCTACCAGGTGACCGGGGACCGCTCCTACCTCAAGCGCGCCGTGCAGGACGCGGACGGCTCGCTCGCCTACTGGAAGCAGGGCGAGCGCCTGCACGACCAGCCGGCGATCTTCAACGCGATCTACTTCGACAACCTCCGGATCCTGTCCGGGGTGCACCCCGGACAGGCCTACCTGCAGGTGGAGAAGGCGTACGCGGAGCGCACCTGGAAGGAGAACCGGGACCCGTCGAACGGTCTCTTCCGCTTCCAGCCGTCGGGCGGCGGTGACTACGACGCGGCCGCCCCCGCAGAGACCCTCGAACAGTCGGCGATGGTGCAGATCTTCGCAGGCCTCGCCACCGACGGCTCCTGACCCCGCACCCCTGCGGTCCGCCCCACGCCGCACCCCTGCCCCCGCACGCACCGAACCGGCACACCACGCCAGAGCGGAGAACCCTCTCCATGCCCCGCCCCGACCTGTCCCGCCCATCCTGGTGGGACTCCGACATCGCCCGCGACATCCTGCGCGACCGTGGAGTGAGCGCCACCGGCGTCCTCGGCGGACACGACGTCCGGCTCTCCTGCGAGCCGCTGCTGCGTCATGACGGCGACGGCGGACTCCTGCAGTCCGTACGGGTACAGGCCGGCCGTCCCCTCACGCGGGCCCATGTCACCACCCTGTCCGGCACCTCCCTGCGCTGCGAGCTGATACCCGGTCCCGAGGCCGAAACCCGGCTGCTGGTCCCCGAGGTCGACTCGCCCCTCCCGGTCCTGGTGGAGCTGCCCGAGCTGGCGCCGGGTGAGCACATCGAGGTGCTGCTGACCCCCCAGCGGCACTGGACGCTGCACCTGGTGCAGCACGCCCACCTCGATATCGGCTACACGGACCCGCAGGGAACGGTGCTCGCCGAAGGCCGCAAGTACCTCGACTCCCTTCTCGAACTGTGCCGTGCCACGGACGACCGGTCCGACGCGTCGAAGTTCCGCTGGGCGGTCGAGGGCTTCTTCAGCTTCGAGAACTGGTCGGAGAACCGCCCGCCGGAACAGGTCGCCCGGTTCCTGGAACGCGTGCGCGAGGGCCGCATCGAACTGACCGCGATGCCGTTCAACCTGCACACGGAGACCTGCTCCACCGACGAACTGCACGAACTGCTACGCCCTGTACGGGAGCTGCGCGAACGCCACGGGATCGACATCACCACGGCGATGCAGACGGACGTCCCCGGGCAGGTCGTCGGGCTGCCCGACGTCCTCGCGGACAGCGGCATCCGCTATCTCTCGGTCGCCCACAACTGGGCTGGCCGAGCGGTGCCGCACCACAACGGCGGCGGGGAACTGCCCCGGCTGTTCAAGTGGCAGGCGCCGAGCGGTCGCAGCGTGCTGGTGTGGCGTACGGACACCCCGCACGGGCTGGCGTACATGGAGGGCTCGATCCTGGGCTTCGACGAGTCCTTCGAACGGGTCGACGACCTCCTGCCCCACTACCTTTCGGCGCTGGCCACTCACCAGTACCCGCACGAGGGGCGTGGCATCCCGGGGTTCCCGGTCCTGGACGAGGAGTTCAAGGGCGATCCGTACCCCTGGGACATCCTGCACCTGCGGGTCCTGGGCAAGTTCGCGGACAACGGTCCGCCGCGCCGGGTCATCGCGGACACCGTGCGCCGCTGGAACGAGGAGTGGGCCTTCCCCGCCCTGCGCACCTCGCGCAACGAGGACTTCTTCACCGACGCGGAAGCCCGTTACGGGGACCGGCTGGCGACCTTCGAGGGCGACTGGAGCGACTGGTGGGTGGACGGCGTCGGCGCCGGTGCCGTCCCGCTCGCGGCCACCCGAGACGGTCAGGCGGCGCTGGCCGATGCCCAGTCGGTGGCCGGGCACGCGGAGATCCTCGGTGCGGCGGGCGCCGGAATCACGGCGTCGGCCCCCGAGGTCTACCGGGCCGCCTCCCTGTTCAACGAGCACACCTGGGGCGGCGGTGACCCCTGGACGCACGGTGACCACGGCCACGCCTCGGGCGAACGACAGTGGCACTGGAAGTACGCGCAGGCGCTGCGTGCCCACGACGACGCGAAGACGCTCCTCGACGGCGCCGGCGCGGCACTCGGCGGCCGCCTCTCGCCGCGCGCGGGCACCCTCGCCGGCTACTACGTGACCAACACGTGCAGCTGGCCCCGTTCGGAGACGGTCCGGCTGTTCCTTCCGGAGAGCACGGTCCCGCTGGAGGATCCGGTCCGTGTGCTCGATGCGCGCGACGGCGCACCGCTGGAGCACACGGAGGAGGCCCAGACGAACGAGCTGCACCGGGCTGCCGGACGCTTCCTTCTGTTCCGGCCGGCGGACGTGCCCGCGCACGGGGCGGTCCGCGTGGACATCGTCGCGGGGGAGGAGACGTCGACGGCGGCCACGACCGGCGACCCGGAGTCCACCGTCCTGGAGAACGAGTTCCTGCGCGTGCGCGTCGATCTGCGGTCTGCGTGGATCAGCTCCGTCACCGACAAGCGGACCGGCCGGGAACTGGTGCGGCAGGACGCGACGCTCGGCCTCAACGGTTACGTGTACGACGAGTACGCCACGGCCGGCGGCTTCAACCATCAGTCCAGCAAGACCACGGCGAACGAGTCGATGCACCTCCTCGCCTCCCGTACGGCAGCCCCACCGGCCGCGCTGGTGGACCGCTTCCGCGACGCCACCGGCGAGACACTGGTCTACGAGTGCGCGCCGGCCGGGACGGAGCTGCTGCGGGTACGCGTACACCTCCCGCACAGGCAGGCCCGCATCGATCTCGAGAACCGGATCGTGAAGCGCGCGACCCTGACCAAGGAGAGCGCCTTCTTCGCCTTCCCCTTCGCCATGTCCCAGCCGGTCGTCCGCATGGAGGCCACCGGCGGCATGACGGGCACCGGTCTTCCGACGGTGCCGGGATCGGCGCGGCACATGCGTGCGGTGCGGCGCTGGGTGAGCTTCGAGGAGGAGACCGTGGTCGCCGCCGTGGCCACCCAGGACGCCCCGCTGGTGCAGGTGGGCGGGATCGCGATTCCGTACGCGCCCTATCCGCAGTCGCTGGCCCAGGACGAGCCCGGCACTCTGTTCTCCTGGGTGCACAACAACATCTGGGACACGAACTTCCCCTCCGAGCAGGCCTTCGACCACGTGTTCCGCTACAGCGTGGCCGTAGGGGAGGCCGCGCACACCACCGGCCCCGAGCTGGGGATGCGCACGGCCGCCGCCGGCAGCCGGCCCCTGATCGCCGTCCGGGCGCTGGGCGAGGAGAGCGAGGAGCCGGATGCCTCCTACGGACTGCTGACGATCGGCGATCCCCGGGTGCGGGTCGTGGGTCTCACCGTTCCCGCCTCCGGACAGGTGCTGGTCAGGCTTCAGTCCTACGCGCAGGAGCCGGTCGCCTGCCGGATCACCCCCGGCTTCCCCGTCATGGAGACCGTGACGGCCGACTACCTCGGCGCAGCCGGTGAGCTCCTGGTACCGGATGCCAGGGGCGCGACGACCATCGACGTACCGACGCTGGGAACCCGGGCGGTGCTGCTGCGCCTCTGAGCGCCCGGCGAGAACGTCGTCCCGCATGATCCACGTGAACCGACGCGTAGGGGCGGCAGCCCGGACGGGCCGTCACGGACGTCCGCGGGCGCACCGCGGTGCCGGCTACGCGGGCTGAGCGTGCGAGGGGATTACCTCACGAGCGACCACATGGAAATCTATGTCGGCGAGAGTAGACATAGGGTGGTGGCGTGGTTATGGTTTCTCTCGTAGCCAGAAAGGCCGCAGGGCCTGGCAGAGATGAACTGCCGGGCAGCAGCACGTGCGGTACGGGTGGTTGCAGTTCGCAGGACGGTTCGGTGGCGGAGTTCCGAAGCCAGGGTTGTCGCAGGACGGCGACGGGGCTGGCGACCGGACCGGGTGGCCCGCAGTGATCAGGGGCGGCCCTGTAGTGGTACCCGTAAGTGCGTGCGCAGAACCCAGCAGTCAGGTCAGTGAGCAGCAACCTCGGTGAAGGCGTCGGCTGCGGACGCGCGCACCGGGAGGTTCGTCAGTGGGGTTCCAAGCCGGAGCAGATGCTGGATGGGCGACGGGGCCGGCTGGCGAAGAGTGGCGCTGTCACAGGCCACGGAGCAGTACAGCGTTCAGTAAGTGATCGATTTCAGAGGGAAGAACGGAGGGGCCAGGCGCCATCAGGATCGCCCGGGCCGAATGACTGGGCCCGGGTACCGCAGGACATCGATAGTGAGGTGGTCTCCGGTCAAGCAACCGCGATCCCCGCAACCCCGGCAGCATCACGTCGGGACATGCGGAAACAGAAGGCCGGCACAGCATTAAACGCCGGCAGATGGTGTAGCAGTTCCTTCGGGGCCCTGGTGCCATAAGGCACCAGGGCCCCTCCACGCGTTCCACAGAGAGGTGCAAATGACAGCAGATGACTCGTTCGGCCGTCTCGACGACGACGACTTCCCTGCTTACACCATGGGCCGAGCCGCCGAAATGCTCGGGACCACGCAGGGTTTCCTCCGTGCCATCGGCGAAGCCCGCCTGATCACCCCACTCCGTTCCGCGGGCGGCCACCGCCGCTACTCCCGCTACCAGCTGCGCATTGCCGCGCGCGCCCGGGAACTCGTCGACCAGGGCACCCCCATCGAGGCGGCCTGCCGCATCGTCATCCTTGAGGACCAGCTCGAAGAGGCTCAGCGCATCAACACCGAATACCACGAGGGTGTCAGGCCGTCCGGCGCGGTGGATGCCTGATCGGTGACCGGCCGGCAAGCCGACACATACGCGCCTTGCGTTTCCTGGTGCGTTTCCTGACGGCTGGGGAAGAGGTACGCCGATGGCCCGACCGGCTGACGCAGGCGCGCGGGAGGGGCTCCGGTGCTGCCGTCAGCGGAGCCCCTCATTCTGCTGGTGAAGTGTGAAGTCGTGGGCGGCCTCGGCGGCCTTGGCGGGGAGACAGGCGGCGAGCCAACTCGTTCGTCCTCGGCGACATGAACCCAACTGGAATCGGCCGCGAGGCGGGCTGTAATCAGGTGCTGTCGCCGTCAGTGGGCTGCTGGACCCATGCAGAGGCGATGGTGTCCGCGGCGATGGTCGGGGGCAGACCCGTCAGTGCCGTCAATTGAGTTGGCTGGTAGGGATTCGGGCCGTGCCACTCCAGGAGCATCACGGTGGCGTCGTCGTTCAGGCGGCCGTGGTGGTAGGCCAAATGGTGCTCGACCAGTCGCCGCAGAGTTTCCGGAACCGGGAGGCCGTCAGCGTGGTGGCGGATGAGGAATTCGGTCAGGCCGTCAACGCCGAACTCCTGCCCCTCCTTGTTGCGGGCTTCGGTGATGCCGTCGGTATAGAACAGCAGGCGGTCCCCGGGTTCGAGCTGGTCGCGGCGCAGGGCGCCGTGCACGCCCAGCCCGGTCCCCAGCGGGGGTGCGGGCGGGCAGGACAAATGCACGACGGTGCGGTTGCCGCGGATAACCACCGGGGGAGGATGGCCGTAGTTCGTCCAGGTCAGGACACCCGTGGACAGGTGAAGGTCGGCCATGATGCTCGTGGCATAGCGGCTGCCGGCGAATTGCTCGGTCAGTGCCGCCCCCACACCTTCGGCTGTCTGCAAGAGGTCGGAACCTTGGCAACGGTGGACGCGCGCAGCGGCCAACGCAAGATTGGCCGTCAGCCCGGCAGCAGTGTCGTGCCCCATGGCGTCGAAGACGGAAAGATGCAGGGTCTCCCCTGAGAGGGCGTAGTCGAAAGCGTCTCCGCTGACTTGGTAAGCCGGTTCCATGACCGCGCTGATCAGGATCCGATCAGTCGCAAAAGTCCGCGGCGGCATCAGCCGCCATTCCATCTCCGCCGCCACTTTCATTTTCCGGCGACGAACCAGCCTGGAGTACAGGTCGCTTGTTCCACGCTTGCTCTCCAGAAGAAGGGCGACGAGACCGGCGAGCCTCTCCAGATCGTCATCCGCTTCGACCTGCGCACCCGGCATACCGACCCGGAGCACACCCAGCCGCTCGGTTCCGTCCAGCAGGGGAACCCACCACTGCCCCGTCGTGGAAGCCGAGGCCGGTGAGATCTTTCCAAGTCGGAAGGCTCGCCCGGCCACCGTTCCTTCAACGGTCAACTCGGACGGCACGTCCACTCCGCCGGGGCTGAGGTCGACGTTGCCGGCGAGCAGGCACAACCGTTCCTGCCGCAGGTCTGCCAAATAGATGAGCACGTGTGGCCAGCCCGCCCGACAGGCATGCGACGCGACCGTACCGGGAAGCTGCTCCAGGGTCATCAGATGACTCGCAGCGATCAGCTCTCCCAGCACTCTGGCACGTGCCACTTCCGTGCCGTTCATCAATGACACCTTCCTTACGGCCCGGAGAATTACGTCACGATTAAACAATAGCCGGGGGGTGGGCATACTCAGCTGAGAAGCAGAAGCAGAAGCAGAAGCAGAAGCAGAAGCAGAAGCAGAAGCAGAAGCAGGCGCGAATGTGCGGTAAGGAAAGGGTTGCGAGTACGTAGGACGAATCGTGCCCGCGCAACTGACTCCGGCCATGAGTGGCCCCGTTACGGGTGACCAGAAATACGAGGGCTGAGCGACCTCTCGCGGCCGTCGAGGGCGAACAGCGCAGGTGCGGAGAATCTGTCGCTGTCGACAGCCGTGACGCGAGGCCGCGCCAAGGGTCGAAATCCATGCGGCCAGGTGTATCTCCCCCCCATCAATCTTCCCGGACAGGCGTGTTGAGGCAGCGGGGAACCCGGCTGCCTTCGTCGCCGAGACGCCGGAGCGGAGCGGGATATGAGTGATCAATTCGACGGGGGTGGTGGGACCATGGCCCAGCGAATCGCGGCAGTCAGTGCCCTCCCGGTCGGCGTCACGCACGCTTCGGCTGTGCCGGACAGCCGGGGCAGCCCGAGTGACGTACGGGCCCACTGGGGGAGGGCGGCGACGGAGTTCGCGGCGAGGACGGCATAGGGGGCACGGGCAACCCAGGGCAGGGGAGGGTGCAGCAGGATGAAGCGCGCGGCCTCGCACGCTTCCCTGGTCGGCCGCAGTTCACCCCGGTAGGCCCCGAGACGGGCAGCGAGTTCTTTGCGATTACGCGGAGGTTCGGTGACGCCGAGTGCTTCCGCTACCCGCGCTGTGTCGGCGATGTAGCCGTCGTACCCGGCCGCGTCGAGCGGCTCGACCCCGTATCGCTGGTGGGCGAGGAGGAAGCTCTCGACCTCGGCCACATGCACCCAGCCGAGAAGATGCGGATCGGCGGCGCAGTAGGGCTCTCCGAGCGAAGTCGTTCCACGCACCCGGTTGTGTACGGCACGTACGCGGTCGACGGCCAGCTGCGCGTCGTCCGCTGTTCCGTATGTGGTGACGGCGAGGAAGGTACTGGTGCGCTGGAGCCTTCCCCAGGGGTCGCCGCGGTAGCCGGAATGAGCTTCCACGGCAGCCATCGCCAACGGGTGCAAGGACTGGAGCAGGAGCGCCCGCAGTCCGCCGATGAACATTGACGCATCGCCGTGGACCGTGCGGATCGGCCGGTCCGGACCGAACCACCGAGGGCCGGGCGCTCCGTGGATACGAGCGCGGTTCGTCGGCCCTGCGGGACCGGCGACCTGGGCAAAGATCGCGCTGCCCAGCCGCTCCCGCAGGCCGAGTGCGGTACGCGTGGACGTGTCCATACGGCAAGTATGCGCTCACAGCCACGGCGGGCCGGAACCTGCCCGCCGCGCCCTTGATCAGGGAGTCCCTGAGCATTGCGCGCCGATGCGTCCCGCTCGCCTTCGCCCGCTCACGCTCCGCACCGCACACCTTCCCGACGAACCCGTACGTGCTGGAGAGAACTCGAGCGATCGGTAAAGGGACACGCGATGGGCTCAGATGCCACCTGAATGAACGAGGCGGTCCGCCTGAGGGTGGTCGGTAAACCGCTCGAACAGCAGCCGATGTTGGAGCGGGTTGGTGGTGGCGACAAACAGGGAGTGGTTGACCATGGATCCGGCACCGGACCCGCGGGCGGCGACCCGGATTCCCATATCTCGCACGTCCGCGACGACCTGCGCGACCGCCAGGAAGTACGGCTCGTAGCGGAGCCGGCCGATGATGGCGAGCTCGTAGTCGAGCTGCTCCATAGCCTGCTGGTCGTGGTCCAGGCCACGGGCGAGCATCCCGGCCTCGCACCGCTGCCGCAGCAACCGCAGGGCCCCGCCGTCGCCCGGCTCGGCACCGACCACAGACGGCTCCGGGAAATGCGGCCGGCCCAGCCCGAGATCAGCGACCGGGTCGATCACGCACTGCTCACCGGTCCGCGCGGTTTCGGCGAGCAGCTCAGCAGCCCGTCTGGGCCCGGTGCCGGCGGCCCGGCATAGTTCCTCGGCCGCGGCCGCCATCGCACCCGGGTCCTTCAGCCATCGCTCGCCACAGTCCAGCTGGTGCCGGTCGATCGGGCGCAGCAGCCGTGCGGAGTCCAGGACGTCCGCGATCCGGTGCTGGTCCGGATCGGCGTAGCGGACCGCGTTGCTCAAGACCGCCGGGATGCCGAGGCGGTCGGCCAGGCCCACGGTGTGGGCGGCCAGACGCAGCGACCCGGGGCCCAGCCCCGGCTGGCCCCACCACAGGACTTCCAGGCGCAGGTTCGCCCCGGCCACCTCTCGCCACGGAGCCAGCAGCTGCTCGGCAACATCCGGACGCCCGGCCGACAGTGCCCGCACCGGTTCCGAGGCCGGCCCCAGCAGGACGGTGAGGCCCTGGCTGGCGTACTCGCGCAGCACCGGCCATGGCACGGCCGGCGGCCTGCCGTCCGCTGTGGCGTGGGCGGCGGAGACCAGACGGCACAGCCGCGCCCATCCCGCGCCGTCCTGCGCGAGCAGGGTCACCCGCCAGGGGGCCTCGATGACGTGGGCGCCGCCGCGGACCGGGGTCCGGGCCCGGCGCACGCCGGATCCGGTGGGGGCTGGGGGAGCGCTCGGGGCGACAGCGACGTCGACTCCGAAGACCGGCCGTACCCCGGCCGCGGTCGCGGCCTTCGTGAAGCGGACCGTTCCGGTGACCGTGTCCCGGTCGGTCAGGGCGAGCGTCTGGATGCCGCGCTCGGCGGCCCGGGCGACCAGGTCATGCGGATGGGAGGCGCCGTAGCGGGCCGAGTAGCCGCTGGCGACATGCAGATGCACTCCACCACCCATCACACTCTCCGGTCATACAATCCTAAAACAACCCAAAAGGGCCTTCCGGATCTCTACAGTACTCGAACAGAAATCGAACACGCGACCTCGCGATGCGATCACGACCAGCCCGAACGAGATCGAAGTACCGGCCTTGATCGGGTGGCGCCTGCCCCTGGGTGCACCACCCCTTCCCGGCCCACACCCGCCAGGAGGACGCGATGCCGCACGCCCTGTGGAGCGGAGCCATCAGCTTCGGGCTAGTTACTTCTCTGAACCAGTAGCTTCGGGCCGTTGAGGAAGCCAGCAAACTTGTGGCACATGCGTACCGTCCCGGGTCAGGATGCGGCTATGCGTGATGTGCAGAGCGATTCCGAGTTGCAGGACCTGGTTCGGCGGTTCGTCACGCCTGATCGCCGATACCTTCGGTTGGGCGGGAGCGTTTTCCGGTTGGGTCCGGTCGAGCGCTCCGCGTTTGTGCGGGATCTGGCTCAGGCTGCGCACGAAATCACTCCGGAGCAGCTTGGAGTCCTCTTCGAGGGTGGATGGCGCGAGCGAAAGACTGCTGCATGGCTGGTTGCTGTGGCCCACAGGTCCGAGTTTCGCGAGCTCATGGGGCGGCTTCTGCTGGCCAGCGAGGGGCCTTATGCGGGCGCTGCATACTGCGTTGCCCTTGCGAAGTTCGGTACTACAGCCGATGCCGCGCTGCTCAGCGCATACCTTGATCACTACTTGTCGCGCCCCGACCTCGACTACGACCAGGCAGTCGTCCTTGGGACGCTTCTGTACCTCGATGGGATTCACGGCTCCGAGTGCGCAACACGGTTCCTTGCCCCGGCCGGTCCCTGGGACCGATGGCACGAGGTCCGGGCCGTGGCGGCCCTTGACCCGCGTGACTGTCAGCAGGCCGTGCAGCAGCTGTGTGCTTTCGTCGACGAGACCGCTGAGGTCTTCGCCTCGCTGGCCTGCGGGAGCTGAGCATGACCGAGCGAGACATCATCCTCAACGAACTCGCCCAAGGCCTGCGCCCGATGGCACAGGGCATCGAGTGGTTCGACACCCACGGTCCGGAGGCGCAGGCCGAGGTACTCCTGTTTCTACGCCATCATTGCGTGCAGGCGCGCGCCATCACCGAAGACGGGCCGGAGAGCATCCGACGTGCCGGGCTGCGCTCGACATACACGCCTGCGGTGCTGATCGCCTGCGGCCCGATCGATCAGCAACTGGGGAAGATCGCCGGCCTCGCCCCTGCCGACGAACGCCGCAAAGCGTTCCGGCTCCTGGTCGCGGTGCTCGGGGTTGCGGACGAACGGCGCCGCGAGCGCATCTGTTCCGGTGGATGCGGTCACTGGTGGCACAACCTGCCCGTAGCCAGCGGATGATGAACGACTTCCCGCCGCTGTTGCCTGCCCCTGGACTCGATCTGCGGCAAGACGGGCTGCGGCCAGTGTCATGCGCTCGTGTCGCCGGCGTCGGAGTCGATCACCGCGCTCAGGGCCCGCAAGGCGCCATCGTATTGGTGACGGTCGAACTGGAACGGACCGAATGCCATGTAGTCGCGCGTCTTGCGGTGCGGTTGCTCAAAAGCGTCCCAGGTTACGAGATCCACTGTTGCGGTGATGCGCGCCATGAGCGGCCAGCACCCCCACTCGCCGCATTCACAACCGAGGACGGGAGTCTTTGGCCCCATCGCACTGGTGGACAGTCCAAGGAAGTGGTCGTGCATCGGGCCGAACCGGAAGAACTCTGGGATCAGACCGCCGTAGGCATCACCAGCTGGCTGCATTCCGGCCGCGATCTCGAACTCATCGATCAGCTTGGTGAGGGGCGCTCCGTCAACGTGGGGGACGACCACGAGCGGACCGCCATCACCACGGTGCTGGCAGGCGAACCGGATCTCATTGCTGATCATCCAGTGATTGTCTCAACAACGCTGCTCCCTCATTCCGTGCGGGTTCACCCGGGGCCTTGCGCGGCATGCCGAGGTTGATCGCCATGCTTCTGGGTGCGGAGTCGATCTGGTCGATTTTGGATTCGGAGCCGGCGAGGCTGACGCGCAGGCCCTCGATCTCACCGAGCCAGCCTTCCCGCTCGGCCTCGGCGATCCGATCCAGGAGGTTGTCGCGGATCTCCACCAGCCTGCTGCGCTGAGCCGGGTCTGGGCGTAGGAGGGAGCAGCGGACGCAGGCTTAACCGAACTGATCTTGAAGCGGCTTCTTCGCATCGCGGCCGCTGCCCGTTGACTGAAGGTGACCATAGAGATTCTCGTGCTGATGTGAGGTGCGGCGTGTCGCGTGCTTTTAGGGCAGGAGGAGGACGCGGCCAAGCTGAGACCGGTCTTCGAGTAGCCGGTGTGCTGCGGCTGCCTCGGCGAGCGGGAGGCGGGCGTGCACGGCGGTGTGTAGTTGCCCGGCAGTCGAGTATTCGGCGACCTCGGTCATTTCTCGGCGGGCCTGCTCGGGGTCGGCCGCGCGCCATGCGATGAGGGAGAACCCGGCCACGGACTTCAGGGCGAAGAGGTTGGTGACAGGCAGGCCGGTCAGCTCGCCGCTCGCAGCTCCGTAGATGACGATCCGGCCGAACGGAGCCAGTACGTCGAAGCTCCGCTGCAGGGTCTCGCCGCCGACGGAGTCGAGAACGACGTCCACGCCTCGCGGTGCGGCCTTGCGGACCTGGTCGGGCCAGTCGCTGTCTGTGTAGTCGATGGCGATGTCGGCGCCGCACTTGCGGGCGAAGTCGAGTTTGGCCGGTGAG
Organism: Streptomyces sp. NBC_00464; assembly: GCF_036013915.1. Classification (NCBI taxonomy): domain Bacteria; kingdom Bacillati; phylum Actinomycetota; class Actinomycetes; order Kitasatosporales; family Streptomycetaceae; genus Streptomyces; species Streptomyces sp. NBC_00464. The sequence goes on from NZ_CP107899.1 coordinate 8,352,687, forward strand.
CCGGCGGTGGCGATGACCGTGCCGGCGCCGAGCAGTTTAGCGAGTTGTACGGACAGGTGGCCGATGCCGCCGGCCGCGGCGTGGATCAGTACCGTCTCACCCGGCGCAAGCCGGCCGGTGCGCAAGGTCCGGAGTGCAACCGGGGCGCCCATGGGCAGCATGCTGGCTGCACCGAGGTCGAGTCCGTCGGGTATCGGGGCGAGCCATTGCGCGTCGGCGACGATGTAGTCGGCGAACGCGTCCTCGGCCAGTCCTGCGACTCGTCGGCCGACCTGCTGTGTGTCGACGCCGAGTCCGGCGGCTTCGACGGTGCCCACCACGTCGCCGGTGAGTTTGCCGGGCAGAGGGCGCTGGAAGATCGCCCCGCTGGACGGCCCGCGCCGGAACTTGGTGTCGACGAAGTTTGCCCCGATCGCCTCGGCCCGGATGAGCACCTGGCCCGGCCCCGGCGTGGGGATTTCGGCCTCCTCGATCGTGAGGACGTCCGGATCGCCGTATTCGTAGTAGCGGACTCGTCGCATGATGGACTCTCCTGAGGGGCCAACGGGCAAGGGGTGCCACCGCCGACAGCTAAAGTGGACTTCCGGTCAGCTTCGGCGACCGTACTGGACCGTCAGTCCAGTTGTCCATGCGGGGTGAGGACTCGATGACAGAAGGCCGCCGCGAACGTGCCGACGCGGCACGAAATCGGCACGCGATCCTGCTGGCGACCGAGGAACTCCTGGCACGGCACCGGCCCGAGCAGATCTCGATGGAACAAGTCGCCGCCGCAGCCGGCGTCGGCAAGGGCACGGTCTTCCACCGCTTCGGCAACCGCATGGGCCTTATGCGGGCGCTGATGGCAGAACGGGCCCTTGCCCTGCACGAAGCCGTCACGACAGGCCCACCGCCTCTGGGCCCGGGTGCCCCGTCACGAGAGCGCCTCCTCGCCTTCCTCGACGCCGTCGTTGGCGTGGTCGCCCGCAACAAGGGACTCCTGGCCGCGCTCGGCCACGCCGTGACGACAGCACACAAGCCCGAAGAGGATCCGCGCAGCGCGCACCCCGTCTACCAGTTCTGGCACAGCCACATCACCTCGCTGATCAGCCAGGAGCGTTCGGACCTGGACGCCGAACTCCTAGCCCATATCCTGCTCGCCACCCTGCACAGCGACCCGATCCTGCGCCTGCTGGAGCAGGGCGACGGCCAGCGCCTCGCCGATTCGCTGCGCACCTTGGTGACCGCCTTGCTCAACACCTCGGCGGGCAGAACCGAGCCGAGGAACAGCCGCCACCCGAACGCCCCGCAGCGGTGAGTATCCAGCGGCGCGCCGACCGCGCTTCGCGAGCCGAAGGTCGGGCGAGCCTCAATCCATCGACGTGGATAGAAGTAGGTTGCGGCAGGTTGAAGCCGCTGGATTGTTCAGCTTTTCCTGCCAGGCCCGACTCCCCGAGGAGGTCAGCCAGGCGGCAGAAGGCGGCCCTGCGCTTCGCTGTCCGGTGATCAGAATCCCGTCAGCGCTCAGTCCTCGGAGTCCGTGCTGCTTCGTCCGGCATCGCGGCGGAAGTCGGGCATGCCGAGGTGAACGGTGGAGGGCTGTCCTGCACGGTCGCGCATGGCCTCCAGCTTCTGCGCGGCGGCGGCCTTGGTGGTCTCGATGGCGGCGACCTCGCCGAGCCAGCCCTGTTCCTTGGCCTCCTGGAGGCGGTCGATGAGATTGGCGTGGATCTGCTCGAGGCGAGGCATCTGGGCCGGGTCCACGAGAAGTTGCTTCTGGCTCAAGTACAGGACCTTGGATGCCGCAGCGACGGAGCTGCTGGTGGCTTCGCCGCAGATCCAGCACCGGCTGGACGTGACGGAGAACGCGACGGCGGACGTCGACGTGCTGGCCCGGCTCGCGCGGGATCCGGAACCACGGGTCCGGTTCGTGTACGCGGTGATGCTCTTCGAGTACAAGCGCCGTATCCCTGCCGGGGTGCTGGAGATCCTGGCGCAGGACCTGGAACCGAAGATCCGGCGGATCGTCGGCGAGAGTGAGAAACCGCCCGTCGCGGTGCAGGAGCCACCGCCCGTGCTGATGGCGGAGCAGCGGGTGACGCACCCGGATCCGGCGGTGCGGATGAAGGCCGCTGCTGATCCCGAGGTACCGACCGTCCTGGCCCCGGAAATCGTCCCCGGATCTCGCCCGACGTGCCGGGCGATTTCGCGTACGCCCTTTCCCTGGGCTTTCAGGAGGGCGATCTCCTCCCGCTCAGCGAACGACAGATATCTGCCCGAATGCGGCTTCGGATCGAATGGTCGCATGCCGCCACACTGTCGATACCAGCGGTTTGCCTCCGCCGGCGCCACGCCGATAGCCCCAGCCGCTTCCTCAGCGAGAAGACCATCGGCGATCGCGTCCCAGAACGCCGCCTCGATGTGACGCTGGTACTTCGGATGTCCCGGAGACCTCAACTTCGGGCGCACCGACCGATCGGCTGCCTGCTGACGACGAACCATCCCACACCTCGCTGGTCACGAGGTGTTGCGACGACCGCTTGAATCCGCCTTGGGATCCGCGGTCGCTGTGCAGGATGCAGCCGTCGACCGGGCCGCGCCGGGCCACGGCGTTGTTCAGAGCGGTCACGGCCAGGCGGGACTTCATTCTTGCGTCGATGGAGTAGCCCACGATCCTGTTGCTGAAGACGTCCTTGATCGCGCAGAGGTACAACTTCCCCTCTCCGGTGGCGTGTTCGGTGATGTCGGTGAGCCACAGCCGGTTCGGGCCGTCCGCGCTGAAGGTGCGGTTCACGAGGTCGTCGTGGACCGGCGGGCCGGCCTTCTTGCCCCGGCCGCGCTTCTTGCCGAACACGCTCCACCAGCGGTTGTCCCGGCAGATCCGCCACGCGGTCCGGTCGGCCATACCGGCACCCATGCCTCGGGCCTCGTCGGCCAGGAAGCGGTAGCCGAATTCCGGATCGTCCCGGTGGGCGTCGAACAACGCGTTCGCGCGATACGCCTCCTCGAGCACGGCGTCACCCACCGGCTTGTCGAGCCAGCGGTAGTAGGGCTGTCTGGCGAGCTTGAGCACCCGGCACGTCAACGTGACGGGCACCCCGTCCACGGCCAGCTCCTTCACGAGCGGGTAGATCCTTTTCCCGGCAGATTCGCCTGCGACAGATAGGCCGCGGCCCGGCGCAGCACCTCGTTCTCCTGTTCCAGCAACTTGATCCGCCGACGCGCTTCCCGCAGTTCCGCACTCTCGGAACTGCTCACCCCGGGCTTGGCGCCCTTGTCGATATCCGCGCGACGCATCCATTTCCACAGCGTCATCGGGTGGACCCCGAAATCGGAGCCCACCTGCTCGATGGTCACGCCGGAGTCGCGGTTCCTCGCGACCCGCACGACGTCCTGACGGAACTCCTCCGGATAAGGCTTGGGCACAACGACATCCTTCCCACCTACCCCACAGGGCAAGCCAGTTCAGATGTCACCCGATCGTGCGGCAGACCCAACTGCCCAGGTAGTGGGCCTGCTCCGAGCCCGATGCCAGCTGAAAGCCCGTGGCGGTGTAGCAGTGGGTCCGGCATCATCCCCATGTGATTGTGATGCAACCCGTTCTGGAGATCTCCGCAGCCGACGACTTCGCGCTCTGGCCTGTTCGCGAGCACGAGTCATATGGCTACCTCGTGCTGAACGGGGAGCTCACTCCGGCGGAGGTCGGCACGGCGGTTATGCAGATCGCCGACTGCAACGACTTCGAGCCGGAGGAGGAGCACGGGCCGTGCCCGACCGACCCGCTCGGCGCCTTCCTGCACGGCTTGCTCACCATGCCTGACTTGTTCGCCGCCGGCGGCTTCCGGGTGACCGACAACGCCACCGACATCGTCTTCGTCGAGCCGGGCTGCTGCAACGGCTTGGAGACCTGGCGCGACTGGCTGGAGGTGCTCAACGGCACCGGGTGCGCCTACTTCGGCCACGATCCGTTCTCGACGGCTGAACGTCTTGGCGACATCGTCCGGCTGACGCTCGACGCCCACGAGACGGACAGCAGCCCGGTGATCGAGCTGTCGGTAGACCAGATAGGCACGCTCGTCACCGGCGCCCAGCAGGATTTGCAGGACTTCCTCAGCCTTGCCGAAACCTGGGCTGAACAACACCTGCCGGCACACGCCGCCGCCGTCACTGCCGCCCTGGCACGGGCACTGGACCTGGCGCCCACACCATGACCAGCTTCCTGACCCACCGAGCGCGCGTGCACGACGCCCGGTTCCCCCTCCACCGGCGGCACAGCGCGTTGCGCACTTGCCTCACCGTTTTTGCTCCTTACGGCTTGCGGGCGACATACCACCACCTCACGCTCAGCGCCGCGATCCCCCGTCGGTTGGAGGCGGACCCGGACGCGCTGGCGCGGGCGGTGGAGGAACTGCACGAGGCGCGGGTGCTGTGGCTCGTGCGGGCAGACGAGTACACAGCGCAGCGCCGGGCGGAGAAGCAGGCTGGGCGGCGGGCTGTACCGAACCCTCGGCCGTGGTGGCTGCAGAGTTGGTGGGAAAGCCCCGACCGGGCCTGGTTCGAAGACCCGTTTCGCCACCCGTCGCTGCGTCTGTCCGAGTACGTCCGGCGGCAGAACGCGATTTTGGACGGTGCTGATCCGCCGGCTGCCCGGCTTGTGGGGATGAGGGACCACGAGTGCTGAGCTCGACCGGGCACGGTTGGGTCGAGCTGTGCCGTGGGTGCGCGCGGGCGCTGGCGCCATGTCCGTGCGGGCAGCGGCACCGGTTCGTGCCGGAGACCCCGTTCCACTGGAACGAAATCTGGCGACGGGCGCACATGAGCGATGACGGCACGCCGAACCCACATGTGCCTGCGGGCTAGCCGGTTGGATGCGGCACGGGGGGCTTGAGTGTGGCTGATCAGCTGGGTGGTGGGCTCTTCAGATCGTTGCCCGCCGCGCAGGTGATCGTTGCCCGGCGCTCCTCGTAGCGAAGAGATATCACGGACACTGCTGGGAGGTCGCCAGCTGGTCACCACACGTCGACGGACCAGACGTCGCCCCTCTGATGTCCGTCTGGATCTGGGTCGCCTGACCCGTACGGGTCAGGGTCAGCGACGACGTGGATGCGGGCGGCGGACGCGGATACGCGAAAGCAGTCCATGTCACTCGACGTGTTGTGCTTGTCGAGTTCGATCGTGTGGCCCAGGGCCAGGATGGCGGTCTGCAGTTCCTTGAAGGGGACTCTGGGTGCAAATTCCCCGTACGCCCGCGAGAGCGGGGACGGCACGGTGCTCGGGGACTGGTCGTACAGCAGTCGTTGGATCTTCACGCCGAAGCCGAAGCACGACATCTGCCCTTGTCGCCCTGGCTGGTCCGGCGAGAAGTTGATTTCCACGAGCCCGTAGTCCCGCCGCAGTAGGCCACCACCGGGAACATCGAGGCATGTCGCCCCCAGGGCGGCTTCCCAGGCTTCCGGGTCGGCACCGAGGCCAACTCCCAGGACCTCACCGCAAACGGCGAGGTGAGCGTAGAAGTCCAAAGCGGACACCCGCCAACTCCCTCAACTATCCGGACAGGGTACCCCTTGCTGATCTCCGCACAGGACAGGCGGACCAGCGCCCAGTATTCGGTGATCGTACAGAGCAGCCTGTCAGGGCAGTCGCCAGGTGAGTTCGTCGCCGTCGTCGAAGCCGAAGTCCCAGGCGAAATGCGTCTTTCAGATCAGCTGTGGTCTTCCCGATCCTCCTGGCAGAACCGGGCTTCGCTCACCATGTCCCGTCAGCTAGCCCGGAACCCGCGCGTGGGACCGCCGCAGCCATCAGCTGGCATGCAGGTTCCGGCTTACCAACGTTCAGGATTCCGGGAACCCGCGCGCTTCCGATGCCGACCACTTCAAGGCCATCAACGATGGCCTCGGGCACGCGGCGGGTGACACCGTCCTCACATCGATCGGCGCTCGGCTCACGGCCTGGGCGGGCCCGCACGCTGCCGTAGGCCGCCTCGGAGGCGACGAGTTCGCAGTCGTTCTCAAGCTGGCCCCCGGCCGCCGCGCGCACCGCCTGGAACAGCTGGTCCGGATGCTGCACACACCAGTCGTCCTGGACGACGGCCGCACCGTCGACGTTGCCGCGTCGGTCGGCGCCGCGTCCCCGGACGTGCTCGGCACCCGCGACTTGACCGCGTTACAGAGGGCCGCCGACGCAGCGCTCTACGACGGGAAACACACCGGCCGCGCCCACCTCGCCACCGCCGCCCATGCCACCACGCCGTCCATAAACGGACGCCGCGCCGGGCGTCCGGGCACGGCCGTGTGGGGGCGAGCCGCATGAGCATCGCCTCTCTGCCTCAAGGCGACTGGATCCGCGGCATCACGGTCCGCCAGCCCTGGGCGACCTGCATCCTCGCGGGCAAGAGCCCAGAGAACAGGCCGCGCCCGTGGAGCTGGCGAGGCTGGGTCCTTCTCCATGCAGGGAAGGCCAAGCCGGAGCACGCCGTGCTACGGGAACCGCTGGTCGCCCGCACGATCCTCAATCGGGAGCTGACCGCCGGGGCCGTGATCGGCGTCGCTCGCCTGGTCGACTGCCACCAGGACCCCGACGGATCCCCGCCCTGCACGCCGTGGGCGCAGGCCGGCGCCTGGCACCTGGTCCTCCAGGACGTCCAGGAGCTGCCGCTGCCCGTCCCCGTCGACGGGCAGCTCGGACCCTGGAAGCCGACGCCGGACCTGGTGGAGCAGGCGCTCCAGCAACTGCCCGACTTCCGGCCGTGACCCGCAAGCGAGACAAGAAGCCACCGTTCGAGCCGGGCTGCGTTCCGGCTCCCGGCGGCCTTCTCGACTGGCGCGACAGCCAGCACTACGACCACTGGCAGGACCGCCCCTGCGCGCTGTGCGAACAGCCCACACCGCTGCGCTCCCACTCCGGGGAGCCCGCTCACAAAGTGTGCGCTTCCCTGATGATCGAGTGTGTTCTCAGTCGTCAGTAGAGGTGTGTGTTGAACGTGTGGGATGTGGTGCGGGTGCCGAATCGGAGCGGTGGGGGTCGCTGCCGGCTGAAGGTGTCCTGGGAGTACAGGACCTCCCCTCCGCCCGCCAAGCAGCTGAACCTCCCGCCCGCAGGGCCGTCCCGGCTCTCGTCATGCCGGGCAGCCCTCCTCGTTCCCAAGCACCACTTGAGCCCTGCCAGGGGGAGTGAACAGGTTCGGGTGGGACCTGGCGGTCGCCTCGCCGGGGCACCGGGGCACTGTCCCTGCGCCTGGCCTTTGTGCCTCTACGGGATACCGCCCTGGTGGGAGTCAGGTATCCAGAGGCTCTTCCAATGGCAGCGTGAGAGCGGCCGGCGGTCCAGGCCGAGTCAGATGCCGAGGTAGGGGGCGATGGTGGCTGCGGTGGTCGCGCACCGCAGGTAATTCTCGGCGTGATGGAAACGGAAGAGAGCACTGACGGCGGTGGTGTGGTCCAGGGCGATCCCGTCGAAGAACCTGCTTATCTGGGGCGGGACGGCGACGGGGTCACCGGGGTCGGCGATGTTCACCCAGCGCGTCCTCCCGGGCAGGCCCGCACCCCGCAGCTGCGGGCCGTCGGCGGGCCGGGGTGCGGGGATGAGGCGCTCGAAGACCACGCGGGGCAGCGCCAGCGGCGAGCCCAGCGTGAGGAACAGCTCAGGCTGCAGCTCCGGGTGCGCGTGTAGGGCCTCGTAGGCGACGACCGAGCCCAGCGAGTGTGCGACGACGACGCGCGGCCGGTACTGGGCGATTCGCGCGGCAACTTCCTCGCGCGCCGCTATGCGTTCCGGGGCGTCCGCAGAGCGCAGGTACGCGGTAACCTCACTGCACAGCAGCCGGATGAAGACCCCCAGCGGCCCCTCGGCCAGGTTGAACCTGCGCGCCATCCACGACGTCAGAGCGCGCAGCGGCACCGCGGCGTGCCCCTGCGCCACCTCGTCCGGCAGCCCCAGCTCTCGCGCCCACGCATCAAGCATCTCCTGCGCCAGCGGGTCGTTGAGGAAGTCGCTCTCCTGCTCCCCCTGGGCTGCCGGCCCGGGGCGGAGCCTGTCCGCGTAGTAGGCGAAGTCGACGTCGAGCCGGTCCGGGGAGATACCGAGGCCGCTTTGCAGGTCCCGTGCCCAGGCGGCGGCTTTGAGGGCGCGAAGTTCCTCCTTGCGTGCGTCGGAGATTCCGGTGCCGAAGCTGTTGTAGATGCCGTGTACGGCGACGACTCGAAGCCGCGGAGTCGCGATACTGCTCAACGGAGCCTCCTGACGAGGGGTTCAAGGCTGAGGGCGGCCACTTCGTGGCCGAAGCCGGCCACAACGGTGCCGTCCGCGGTGAGGGTCACAGCTCTCACCGCATCCGGGAAGTGAAATGTGGTGAGGCAGGTGCCGGTGGTCAGGTCCCACACCCGCACCGCCCCATCGCGGTCACCGGTGACGGCGTGCGGGCGATCCTCCAGCAGCGCCACCGCCACCGCCCTCACCGCGCCGGTGTGGCCGGTCAGTTCACGGACCGGGGTGCCGGTGGTCAGGTCCCACACCCGCACCGACCCCTCGTAGCCGCCGGTGACGGCGTGCGGGCGATCCTCCAGCAGCGCCACCGCCACCGCCCTCACCGCGCCGGTGTGGCCGGTCAGGTCGCGGACCGGGGTGCCGGTGGTCAGGTCCCACACCCGCACCGACCCGTCGCCGCCGCCGGTGACGGCGTGCGGGCGATCCTCCAGCAGCGCCACCGCCACCGCCGTCACCCCGCCGCCGGCCAGCTCGCGGACCAGGGTGCCGGTGGTCAGGTCCCACACCCGCACCGACCCCTCGTAGCCGCCGGTGACGGCGTGCGGGCGGTCCCCCAGCAGCGCCACCGCCACCGCCGTCACCTCGTCGGCGTGGCCGGTCAGGTCGCGGACCGGGGTGCCGGTGGTCAGGTCCCACACCCGCACCGACCCGTCGCCGCCGCCGGTGACGGCGTGCGGGCGATCCTCCAGCAGCGCCACCGCCACCGCCGTCACCCCGCCGCCGGCCAGCTCGCGGACCAGGGTGCCGGTGGTCAGGTCCCACACCCGCACCGACCCCTCGTAGCCGCCGGTGACGGCGTGCGGGCGGTCCCCCAGCAGCGCCACCGCCACCGCCCTCACCTCGTCGGCGTGGCCGGTCAGGTCGTGGACTGGGGTGCCGGTGGTCAGGTCCCACACCCGCACCGACCCCTCGTAGCCGCCGGTGACGGCGTGCGGGCGGTCCCCCAGCAGCGCCACCGCCACCGCCCTCACCCCGTAGGTGTGGCCGGTCAGTTCACGGACCGGGGTGCCGGTGGTCAGGTCCCACACCCGCACCGACCCGTCGCGGTCGCCGGTGACGGCGTGCGGGCGGCCGTCCAGCAGCGCCACCTCCACCGCCCTCACCCCGTAGGTGTGGCCGGTCAGTTCACGGACCGGGGTGCCGGTGGTCAGGTCCCACACCCGCACCGCCCCGTCGTAGCCGCCGGTGACGGCGTGCGGGCGGCCGTCCAGCAGCGTCACCTCCACCGCCGTCACCTCGCCGGTGTGGCCGGTCAGTTCACGGACCGGGGTGCCGGTGGTCAGGTCCCACACCCGCACTGACCGGTAGCTGCCAGTGACGGCGTGCGGGTGGCCCCCCAGCAGCGCCACCGCCACCGCCCTCACCTCGTCGGCGTGGCCGGTCAGGGTGCGGACCAGGGTGCCGGTGGTCAGGTCCCACACCCGCACCGACCCGTCGTAGCCGCCGGTGACGGCGTGCGGGCGGCCGTCCAGCAGCGTCACCTCCACCGCGCTCACTCCGCTGGTGTGGCCGGGGAGGGTGCGGACCGGGGTGCCGGTGGTCAGGTCCCACACCCGCACCGACCCCTCGTAGCCGCCGGTGACGGCGTGCGGGCGGCCGTCCAGCAGCGCCACCGCCACCGCCCTCACCCCGCCGGTGTGGCCGGTCAGGGTGCGGACCGGGGTGCCGGTGGTCAGGTCCCACACCCGCACCGACCCCTCGTAGCCGCCGGTGACGGCGTGCGGGCGGTCCCCCAGCAGCGCCACCGCCACCGCCCTCACCCCGTAGGTGTGGCCGGTGAGGGTGCGGACCAGGAATGGTGAGACCTGGCCGCCCGTTGCCCATCGCACAGTCCAGTCGGCGTCGCCGGGCAGCTCATCCTGGAGCGGCGTGTCGCGGAAGCGTGCGGCGTCCAGCGCGAGGAACTGGCGGCGTGCCGCAGGTGGCAGCGTGTGGTGGAGGCCCCAGGAGGCGCGGTAGACGGCGGCATTGAGCCTGGCCTGGTCGGAGCGGGCGTAAAACAGGGCGCCGGCGAGGGTGTGGGGGTCAGCGTGCTGGAGGTAGCCGGCGTCGTCGAGGAGTTCATCGATGCGCCCGGCATCGACCGCGTGCTGGGCGGTGTGCCGCAGTAGATAGCCGGCAGCGTGCTGCCACAGCATGCCGCCGGCCGCATCCCGGGGGACGCAGTCCAGGAGCCGCTCGAACAGGCGCTCTGCCTGACCTGGCAGGGGGTTCGCGGTCATCGGGGGGGCCTCGGCGGACGGCGAGCTGGTGGGCCGGCGGAGCCAGTCGGCGAGGCCTTCGTGGAAGAGCCGGTACAGGGTGGTGCCGTCTGTGTCGATGTCGCGGCGCAGATAGAAGCGTGCCTCCCCGTCCAGGAGGACGAACAGGTCCCGTAGGGACAGGGGAGGGTCGCCGTCGACGGTGAAGGCTGCGGCGGCGTGGACCAGGACACTTTCGGGCATGCCCCGGCCCTGGGCGAAGGCGAGGACCGTGAGCACCGGACGCAGGTGAATCCGGTCGGCGTGGCGCTGCAGGTCGAGTTCGAGGAGATCGGGCAGGCGGCGGGGCACGGCCCGGCCCAGCCGTACGGCCTCCTCGGGCGTGTCGGCGGGCAGGCTGGCCAGAAGATGGTGGATGTAGAGTCCCGCGGTGAGGAACTCGCCCCACTCAAGGGATTCGGCGTCGTGGCCCTCGCGGCCGGTCGGGGCGTCGGTGGTGAGGGTTTCGGCGATCGTTTCTGCCAGGGTGTCCCGCATACTCCGCAGGCCACCGCGGGTGTAGGGGCCGTCGGCGGTCAGGAGTCGTTTGGCATAGACGGCCACATCCCGGCGGACCTCGTGCGGTGCAATGGTGCTCAGGTCCGTGCACGCTCCGGCGTCCCGCGCCAGGCCGAGGAGTTGGTCGAACCGGCTGTCCTCGCGGGTGGCGACCAGCAGCCGCAGCCGGCCGGCCGCCGTCTGCGCGTGTCGGGCGAGGGGGAGCAGCAGGGCAGTGGTGATGTCCTGGGGTTTCAGGGCTTCATCGAGGGCGTCGATGACGATGGTGACCGGGGGACTGCCGGGGGGCAGCAGGTTCAGCAGGTGCTGTGCCGGGTTTCCGGCCGTGTCCTGGGTTTCCTCGTCCGATGGCATTGGGCTGTCGGGGGTGGTGATGTGGCGTAGTTGGCGGGTCAGGGAGGCGGTGATGTCGTCGAGGCCGAGGCGTCGTGCGTGGACGGCCGCGATCCGGTTGTTCTCGCCCGGTACGTGGTCGTCGAGTCCGGACCACAGGGGGCGAGTGTGGCGGCGCAGTGCCGGATGGGCGGCGCACAGGAGAATGCCCAGGAGCGCGGACTTGCCGGCGCCTGCTTTGCCGGTGACCACGCGCAGCCCTGGGGCGGCCGTGTCGTCGTCGAGCCACGCGGTGAGGGTGTCGAGCTGTGCGGTGCGGCCGCTGAAGTAGCCCTCGTCCCAGTCGCGGTCCACCGGTTCGCCGCCCCCGGCGCGGCGCATGAAGTGCTGGGGGTCCGCGGCCCAGTCGGCCAGGCGGGCGATTTCCGGGGGCAGTCCCGGTGCCGGTGTGGTGCTTTGGGGGGTGTAGGAGGGGTTGGGGAAGAATGGTAGATGGGACAGGTCGGCGTGGCCGGGAACGAGACTGGTCAGGATCGTCTGCGGCAGCCCGTCGGCCCGATCGGCCAGTTCGCTGACGGTGCTGTCGATGTCCCGCCAGACCGTGCCGGGCGGGATGTACCGCAAGGAGGGATCGAAGCGGACCTCCAGGTCGCGGTACCTCGCCAGCACCCGTACCAGGGCCTGGCTCAGGCGGTAGCCGAACGCCTGCTTGTCCGGTCCGGTCGCGGCCAGCACCCAGGCCCGGCGCTTGTCCACGTCCATCCGCGAGTGCCAGGCGGTCACTGCGGCCTGCCCGGCGTAGCAGACGTCCAGGACGAACAGTGTCATCGGTCGATGCCGCCGGGGGTGGTCTTCGATCAGGTCGATCCACCCGCCCACCGGCCTGCCCAGGCGATCCCCGTCGCTGCCCAGGATGTACAGCTTCTCGCTGCTGCCGTCGGCCAGCTCACCGTGCCCGACGATGTGCACGATCAGCACGTCGGCGTCCTCGGCCTCGACCGCAGCCTCGACCAGCTTCCCGTGGTCGGCCTGTCCCTCCGGCGCTGCGGTCGGGCGCTGCGTGTACCGGAACTCCTCCAGGATCTTTGCGACCCTGGCAGCATGAACGGGGGCGTCCTCCAGGACGTCCAGACCGAACCGCGGCGAGTCACCTTCCTCAGTACGCGTCAACGCGATCCCCAGCGACAGCACCACGTGCCGCGGTTCGCTCACGCCCCCCGCTTGCTCCACGCCCGACGCCACCACCCTCCGCCTCCGGCCCTTTGGCACCTCGATCAGCAACGCGGTTCGACGATAGATACTCGATACCTCCGTGATGGCCAGATCACCGAGATCGGGAAGCGACTGTTCTCCTGGAGGACGACTCGGGAGGGCGCCGGCACCGGGCTCTTTCAGTACACCGGCCGAAGGACTTCCTGAGGTGGGGTCAGGGGGCGAGGGGCCTTGACCCGCGTCCTCCTGCTGGACGGCGAACTCGCGGCTGCCGAACCCAAGAAACTCCGCTACCGGCTCTTGCACGTCGCCGCCCGGATCACCCGGGGCGGCCGCCGCCTCCACCTGCGCATATCAGCGACTTTGCCCTGACGACATGAGCTCGCGGCCGCATTCCGCCGCCTGGCCGCACTGCCTCGCCCCGCCAGCTGACTCGTCGTCCCCGCCCACCTCGACTCAAGGACCTTGGAGAACCCGACCCCGCGTCGGGCCCTCCCCATGCCCCCGGCCGACGCGGCCTCAAACAACCTTGCACAGCCGACCAGCAGCACCAACTGAAAAGCCGAGGTTAGGCTCCGACGGCGGCTGCTGATCTGAACAGAAGGACTTGACAGGGAAGTGCGCTGAGAACTGGATCTCCGAACACCCCACCGAGGCCCGCCTCGGCAGGTTCGCCTCCGACGTCCAGCCCAAACGCCGGCGCGACGACAACCACGCCTGAGCTCCTCCACCTGGAGGCCCCCGTGAACAGCACCCCTCCGCACGACGTCGAACACACCCTCGCCTACCCCGAGCCGCCCGCCTCCCCGCTCTGGCACCGCAGGGTCCGAAGCCCCGGCCACTCACCCCGGAGCAACAGCGTCGCAACTGCGAGCTTCTGCTCCGCGCGCAGCACACCTCCCGACCCCGCTCCCCGCGCACCACCAAGACCCGGGCGGAGGCCCGCTCATGACCTCTCAGACAACTTCGCCATAGACGGCTACGTCGACGCCATCCCGGCCCCCGGCTCAAACTGGGGCACTGCGACGTTCGACCTGATCCACTCCCCCAACCACGCGGGCCGGATCGCGCCCGACACCCCGGACACCGTGTACGCCTGCACCACCGGGACCCGCGTATCGCCCACGCCCTGCTGAACGAGATCCAGCCCGGCGACCTCCTGCGCGTCACCGGCACCGCCGTCCAGCCCGACGGCCCAACCGACCCGGCCCTGCTCACCGTCGGCGCCATGGAAGTCCTCAAGGCTGCCCTCACCCCGATCCTCTACGACCTGGTCCTGGAGCGCTGGGGCGGTTATGCGGCCGTGTTCGATGCTGACCACGAGGCCGTGCCGGTGTTCACCGTGGACGGGAAGTGGGTCGGCGAGGCTGCCAGTTCCGACGTGATCCTCGACCTGATCGGCGCTTTCGAGAAAGAGGACGGCCTGCGATGACGGCCGCACTCCCCGCGCAGCGCACCCTCCTGGAGCGACTCGCCGCCGGCCACCCCCGCGGCTCCTGGCCCGCCGCCGAATACGCCGCCGCCCAGCGCGACCAGGGCCGCGACGCCCACCTCGTGATGGACCTCGCCACCAACCAGCTCCTCCTGGTCACCGACACCACCACCCACTAACCACCCCACCGAGAGGTGCGGTGGTGGGCCGCTTCACCCATGTCCGGCCCGGGGCGGCCGCCGGCCACGAGCCCGGCCGCCCCGAATGCCACCCCCTCAACTTGAGGAGACCTTCGTGACCATCTTCACCGACGCCGCCCCCGACGAACTGTTCGTCCTATCCGGCACCGAGCCGGGCTTCGACCGCCTGCACGGCATCCCGGCCGCCGCCCTGGGCGAGGAAGGCGATCGCCTCCTGGCCCTGAGCCACCTCACCGACCGCACGGTCCTGGCCGTCACCAGCGCCTACCACCGGCGGGTGCTCGGAGAGCTCATCATGCCCACCAACGAACTCGCCGACATGCTCACCATCGGCACCAGGCGCACCCACATCCAGGCCGTCAGAGCGGGCAGGGACGACGACTGTCCCTGGTACGTCGACGATGCCGACCCCGACGCCCCCACCGCCCAGCCCGCCACCTTCATCGCCATCGAGTGGCTGGAGCGGGAGGACATAGCGATCCCATCCAGGTGCCCGGCCTGCACCCGCATCAGCCGCTCGACCCGCTTCACCAAGGGGCCCGACCACACCGGATGGAGCCACTACCACCACTGCCGGCACTGCACCCACCTGTGGCTGCCGCCGGTCACCGCACTCCACCCCATCACTGATCAAGACGCTGCGCACCAGAGGCGAGCGGACCTGGCGACGGTCAAGATCCGCTAGTCCGGAAAAGGGCATCTGGTCTCACCGAACTGCTTGCTCGCGAACTTCGCGCCCGCGGCCGCCAGGTCGACGTCGAACACCTCCACGTCCATCTGCCGCGCATCCTCAAGGCGGCCGGCGCCAGTACCGGAGCGAGCGCATGACCACCAAGGCCCGTAGGAGATCGAGACCAGCGAGGGTGACGACGGCACCCCGCACCCCGTCGAGCAGCTCTGGACGCCGTGCGCCGACGACGCGGCCGACAGCGGCTTCGTCGTCCATCGGGCCTGTACGTCGCCGGGATGCGTCTGGGAGCACACCGACGGGCCGCAGTGAGGCGCCGGCTGCAACCGGGACCGGGCCAGCAGAACCGAGCAGTCACCACACCGCGACGGACTCACCAGGTCCGACGTCGCCGAACTGTGATTCCTAACGGGTCGTCGTGGTGAGCGAATCGGTGACCGGTCCCAGGTTCCGTAGAGGCAACGTCCTCCCCCCGATCCAGGTCCGCCACCCCGTTCCGGACGCCTGCCGCGCAGCTGCCCCGACCCACGTACGGCTCGGGGCAGCTCCGGCCTCCAGACCCAGCCGCCCCGACCCTCGTCTGTTCATCTGCACACCCCATCTGCGAAGGAAGAGACAGACCATGAAGATCCGACTGCCATGGATGAGCCGCGCGGAACGCCAACTGTGGCGGGCCGCATCCACCCTTGATGACCTCGGCGAACTCACCGCCGCATGGCTCGAAGGAAGGGTGCAGAGCCATCCCGCCTGGCAGCCGCGCTTCGGACCGGACAACGAAACCGTGCCGCATGTACCGGTCCTTGCCACCGCCAACCGCGGCGGATACGTCACCACCGCCTCACAGCCCGGCCGTCTCCACACCGGCGCCGACGGCACCCAATGGCGCCAACGCGCAGCAGTCGAGGGATTCGTATCCGACCCCGTCGTTCTCCAGCGTCTGATCGACACTGCCGTCCAGGCCGGCCTGGACGTCGCCCTGAACGATGCCGATCACCACACCAAGAACGGCATCCCCGTCACCCTCAAGAACGGTGAACCTCACACCGCCGTCGGCCGCGCACTCCGGCCCGGGGACCTCAAAGTAATGTGGCGCGGCTTCCCGAACGCTCTCAGCCTCGTGGCCGACGCTCACCAATTGACCATCATCGACCCTGATTTCGGTCCGAGCACCCGGCTGTGGGACGTCCTCACCCACGCAACGACCCGTCCGACGCCTCACCCTCCAGCCCCAGCCCCGACCGTTGTGTGCACCAACTGCGGCTGCTCGGCCATCAGCTGGAACATCTGCGGCGACGGCTGCAGCGGAGTCACCGACCAAACAGACAGCCGATGCACCGCCTGCATCAACCCGAACGTGCTCATCGACTGGTCGAAAGAGATCGACGACCAGCCCAACGAGTGCGCCCTGTGCGGCGCCCCGCACTACTCGGCCCGCCCATACTGCTCGACCGCCTGCAAGATCGCCGACGGCGCAGGACCCGTTGAGTTCCCCGGCGCGACCGAGCCCTCCCGCCCGACCAGAGCGTGAACTGACCGCGTCCCCACCCCCACAAGCGACCACGACCA
This sequence comes from Streptomyces sp. NBC_00464, assembly GCF_036013915.1. NCBI lineage: Bacteria > Bacillati > Actinomycetota > Actinomycetes > Kitasatosporales > Streptomycetaceae > Streptomyces > Streptomyces sp. NBC_00464. Next base: position 8,369,115 of record NZ_CP107899.1, read on the forward strand.
CCACCGCGTCCACAGCCGAACACCGGCGGCAACACCCGACACCTCACCAGCCGTCCCGGCTTCACACCGGGCAGCACGGGCACCCGCCCAGACCTCCCCCATGGAAGGGAACCCTCATGACCAAGTTCCAGGCCCCCATCGTCCAAACCATGCGTACCGTCGGTGCGAACACCCTCATCGACACCCTCACCAGCATCGGCGGCATCGCAGCCGGCACGGCGGCCGGCCGGTGGGCTCACCAGCGCACCAGCGACCTCCACAGCCCCACCGCACGGCTCTCCGCCGCAACCGTCGTCGGACTCACCGCAGCCCTCCTGGCCGACGGCCTGATCAATGGATTGGTGACACCGCTGCGCCGCAAGATCGACACCCCGCGCCGCCCGTCCGAAGTCAGCGGGGATGTGCGCGCCGAGGTCGCACGATCAGCGTGCAACGACGCCGCGTTCACGGCATCGTTCCGCTGGACAGTGGGCGACACGGAGAGCAAGGGCTACCTGAAGAGCCGTGACCTGTGGCGCGGGTACGAGGACGGCACCGCCACCTACTACCTCTCCCCCGGCACCTACCTGCGATTCCAGCCCGCCCATCACGAACTCGGTACCAAGCACTCAGTCGGCTGGACGAACCAGTTCACCCTGGAGTCCGCAGAGGGCACCACCGCCATCACTGGCGCGGCGCACCTTCTCGAAATGCTGTCCGCCGAGGTCGCCGGGGACGACGGCGCGGGTCAGACCATCGACGTCGAGGGTCACACCCTCCCAGCTCTGAACGGTGACCTCCATGACGCGGCCGGCGCGGGGCGCGCAACCGGGCACGGGCCAGCAGCACTCAGGAACGACAGGGACGACGCCATCACACGGCTGAGGGACGGCTTGACCAGCGACTGACGGTCCTTTGTCCTGCGCGGCCGTTGCGGCCGGGGCAGGACAAGTTCGGTGGCACGGGCATCAGCGTCGTCGAGATTGTGTTGAAACGCGCATGCCTGTTCTCAACGAAGTTAGTCGCGGTCTCATCCGATCGAGTCGACACGAGTTGGGCCACGCCGACTGGTTTCAGTGAGAGCACGCGGGCGATCGGCGTGGCCTGCGGAGGGGGACGCGTCACATGCCACTGAGAATCAGCTCGCCCAGCGTGATCTGAGCACCCCACTGCAGCAAGACGACCCCCACCCTGGCGCCCGTCCACCTGACCCGGGGCCACACCAGTGCCAGGAGACCGGCCGCGAGGGCGCCCCAGAAGCAGCCTTAAAGGGCCTCGCCCGGGACCGTCGAGCACTGCTCTCCGTACGTCAGGCAGAGGCTGCCGCGATGGGAGGTGAGTACGGCGATCGACGCGACGACGACCGTCGGCACGAGCAGGACGAGTCCGGCGACGGACCATTTGGTGACGACGCGCGCTGCGGCGGGCTGCGGAGCGGGGTTCATGTCCTCATCCCAGCGCACCGCCCCGTGTGTGGTGATCCGGTCGCGTACTCAACTCTCCTGAGCACACCTGCTCAGCGCGTCCCCCTCGCGATCGCCACCCATGAGTACCCCGACTGGATTGGATGAGACGGGAGCCGGCTTCTGTGAGAACGAACAGCACATTCCACTCAAAAGCGAAGCCCAGAACGGGGCCGTGCGCGAACGATCTCACACCCGCCGGTACGAGAGGGAGTTCGCAGGGCTCACAGGCCGTCAGGAAGGCGTACAGCGGCGCGTCGACTTCCATTTGGCGTTGCCAGGTAAGTAAGCTCGCCTCATGCCGCCCCAAGACAAGCAAGATGACCGACAGAAGGTTACCTTCAAGCTCCCTGCGTCGCTGAAGGCCGATCTGAAGATCCGTTCAGCGGAACTCGGCGTCGACATTCAAGACGCGGTTGCCGTAGCGATGACCGAGTGGGGATCCGCCCCCAAGGACGAGTCCTCAGTCGTCGACACAGCCGGATCGCCGCCCTTCGCGACCTGGCTGACCGACGCGATGACCACTCAGTTCAAGGCAGAGTGCAGCGCCCGAGGAATCCCCTACGTTCAGGGCCTCGCCCAGTCAGTCTCCCTCTGGCTCACCACACACCCCTCCCCCCGCCATCGCCCGCCGGAAAGCACCACCCGACGCATCATCGTCTGCAACCAGAAAGGCGGCGTAGGGAAAACCGCCGTCACCGGAGGCCTCGGGGGTGCATTCGCAGAGGACCGCGAGCTGGCCCGCCTCGCAGGAGGCGCAGAAGTCACGGGCCTGAACGCTCTCCTGACGAGCAGGGAGGAATCGCTCCCCACCCCCGACGGCGAGACCCCTGTCGAGGCAGACGACACCTATGACGCCCCTGAACTCCGCGTCCTGCTCGTCGACTACGACCCTCAGGGCCACCTGTCCAAGCAGCTCGGCTTCAAACAGCTCCCCGCGACCGGCCCCAGCCTCGCAAAGTTCATGGCCCGCCAGGCCACAGGAGACATCCGGGATCTCATCGTCCCCGTAGAGGACGACCGATTCGGCGGCCGGCTCGACCTGCTGCCCTCCTGCCAGGACGCCTTCCTGCTGGACGTGATGATCTCAACGGCCCGCAACCGGCAGGCCACGCTCGAGCACGCCCTTGAACCCCTTGAGCAGCACTACGACGTCATCATCATTGACTGCCCACCCAGCCTGGGAATGGCGATGGACGCGGCGATCTACTACAGCCGCCATCGCGACGGCGAGCGCGAGGGCGACTCCGGCATCCTGATTGTGGTTCAGGCAGAAGACTCGTCGGCAGACGCCTACACCATGCTCGTCGAGCAGATCGACGACGGAATGACGGACTGGCGCATCAACGCCTCCTACCTCGGACTCGTGGTCAATCTCTACGACGCCCGAGACGGACACGTCGTCACCAGCTCCCTCGCGGAGTGGCGGGCACTCGGAGAGCCCCGCGTCATAGGAGTCATCCCCCGGCGAAAAGAGCAGCGCGAAGCAGCTCGGGTACGGCGCCCGCTGCTCGCCTACGACCCGTCCTGCGAGCAGTCCCGCGTCATGCGTCAGATCCTCAAGGAGATCTCGTGAGCCCCAACCCTCGACAGCGCGCCGCTGACCGGACAGGCGCCAGCGCCGCCTTCGGAGCAGCCCAAACGCGTAGTACCCGTGGTCAGATCATCGAGTCCGTCGTGGGAGCTGCTCCAACACTGATCTCCGTGGACCGCGTTGCCGAGAACCCCGGTAACCCACGGCAGGAGTTCGACAAGGACTACATCACGCAGCTCGCGCAGAACATGCGAGAGGTCGGGCAGGTCCAGACCGCCACGGTCATGAGCCGACTGGCGTTCCTCGTCTCGCACCCCGAGCACAAGGACGCCATCCCTCCGGACCACGAGTACGTCGTCATCGACGGTCACTGCCGACTCCGTGCGGCACGCGAAGCGGGAATCGACTTCCGGATCACCGTCGACGATTCCTCGGCCGGCACCCGTGAGGACCTCCTCGCCGCAGCGCTCTCCGCCAACCATTTCCGCAAGGACCTCACGCCGATCGAGGAAGCCGAAGCCATCGAGGCACTCGTGCAGTTCCACGGCAGCGCATCCGCGGTCGTGTCGATCCTGGGGGGCGCCGTCAACGCCTCCTGGATTTCCACCCGCCGCGCTCTCCTCAACCTGCCCGAAGACATCCAGCAACGCGTTGCCGAAAAGCAGGTGCCGATTGAGATCGCGCGCAAGGCCGGCAGTCTGAAGAGCGCGGAAGACCAGACTGCGTATGTCGAGACCAAGATGGCCGAGCGGAAGGTCCAGCAGGACCAGAAGCCAAAGGCAGTGAGAGGTCGCGCCGCGGCTGCGGAGAAGCGGCAGCTGCAGCACCCCTCCCCCGAACCCACCGAGACCGCAGCAGCCCACGAGTCCGTATCGCCCGCTGCCACGACCACGCTGACTCCAGCGCAGAGCGTGCCGGAACCGCGCCTTGAAGCAGCGTCACCCACAGACCGTCAAGGCCCGATCGACTGGACGAACCCTGAGTCAGTCACGACGGCCATCCTCGAGCGCTGCACCCCTGAGGTCGTACAAAAGATCGCCCAAAGCCTTACCAACACCCTGTAGTGGAGGGCCGCGAGTTTTACGGCGTAAAAACTCGTGATCTTGAACGGCGCCGTTCGTGCCACTCCCCCGGTGGTGATCTGGTTTCCACGAGGCGCCTCGGGCTGGCGCGAGGGCGGTCAGACAAGTGCTGCCGCCCGGCCGAGACCCTCACAAGACGGTCCGGAGTTTTACGGCGTAAAAACTCGTGATCTTGAACGGCGCCGTTCGTGCCACTCCCCCGGTGGTGATCTGGTTTCCACGAGGCGCCTCGGGCTGGCGCGAGGGCGGTCAGACAAGTGCTGCCGCCCGGCCGAGACCCTCACAAGACGGTCCGGAGTTTTACGGCGTAAAAACTCGTGATCTTGAACGGCGCCGTTCGTGCCACTCCCCCGGTGGTGATCTGGTTTCCACGAGGCGCCTCGGGCTGGCGCGAGGGCGGTCAGACAAGTGCTGCCGCCCGGCCGAGACCCTCACAAGACGGTCCGGAGTTTTACGGCGTAAAAACTCGTGATCTTGAACGGCGCCGTTCGTGCCACTCCCCCGGTGGTGATCTGGTCTCCAGGAGGCGCCTCGGGCTGGCGCGAGGGCGGTCAGACAAGTGCTGCCGCCCGGCCGAGACCCTCACAAGACGGTCCGGAGTTTTACGGCGTAAAAACTCCAGCTCTGGAAGGCCGCTGTCCGCAACGCTCCAAGCCAGGCGGCCGGACTCCAGACCAGCGCGAACCACCCTGTAATCACTATTCGCTGACGATCCACGATGGGCGTCCTCGAACACGTAGTGCTCATAACCCATCGTGAGAGTGTGAGCAGATGATGCAGCTGACGCGTACGCACCGGATACTCATCGGGCTCGTGGTCGCCGGTGCGGTGCTCATCGCAGCAATCGGATTCGCGGGCTCATACGCGGCCGTGCGCGAGCTCGCCGAGCAGAAGGGCTTCGGCGGTTTCTCCGTCGTCTTCCCGATCGGCATCGATGCCGGCATCTGCGTCCTGCTCTCGCTGGACCTGCTGCTGACCTGGCTGCGCATCCCGTTCCCGCTGCTGCGCCAGACCGCCTGGCTGCTCACCGCCGCCACGATCGCGTTCAACGGCGCAGCCGCCTGGCCCGACCCGCTCGGTGTCGGCATGCACGCCGTGATCCCCGTCCTGTTCGTCGTCTCCGTCGAGGCCGCCCGCCACGCGGTGGGCCGGATCGCGGACATCACGGCCGACAAACACATGGAGGGTGTCCGCCTCACTCGCTGGCTGCTCTCCCCCGTGCCGACGTTCCGGCTGTGGCGGCGGATGAAGCTGTGGGAGTTGCGCTCCTACGAGCAGGTCATCAAGCTCGAACAGGACCGGCTGATCTACCAGGCCCGCCTCCAAGCACGCTTCGGCCGCAGCTGGCGCCGCAAGGCCCCCGTCGAATCCCTGATGCCGCTGCGCCTCGCCAAGTACGGCGTCCCACTCGCCGACACCGGCCCCGCCGGACTCGCCGCAGCCAGCATCGAACCGGCCCTGCTGCCGCCGGCCCCCGCCCAGGCGATGGCCCAGGCTGCCGCCGCCGTGGAGACGGCCCCGCAGCCCGAGCTCGTGGGGGCCCCGCAACATGTTCTGGCTGCAGGAGAGGCGAATGAAGCCGCTGCTCAGCTCGTGGCACCGGTGCGCACGGAGCCCAGTCAGAACACCGGTCACGTTGGCGAAGGAGAGCAGCCGGCGCTGCCTGAGGTCGACTACAACGACGCAGTACTGGGCTATCGCAACCAGTTCGGGCAGCTCCCGAACGCCCGGCAGTTCGGGCTGTTCCTCGCGCAGTACGGAGTCGTCGACCCCGTCACGGGCGGCGTACTTCCGGAGGGACTCCTGAGGCCCGTCCTCCAGGACTTCAAGGCGACGCAGTATCAGGCCGGTGATCCCGAAGCGGCTGAAGCTCCAGGCGGTGCCGACGAGGGAGCGTCCGTACCGGCCGACGATGCTGAGCACGTCGACGGAGAACCTGACGCTGCGGCGGTTAGTGCGTCCGAGGCCGGTCGGTCCGTGGCCATGTCGTCTTCTCCGGACCCGAAGGCGGCCTCCCAGCAAGAAGGCCAGCCGACTCTGGAGCCGGTCTCGCTGATGAACGAGGCCGACCACGGTGGAGGGACACCGCAGCAGATCCAGCTCGATCTTCCGGCACCGAGAGCGCCTGAAGCACCCGTTGGCAAGCCAGGTGTCTGGGAGGCCGCCGGCACCAGCACGGGAGTTGCTGCTGCGCTGGTGCCCGCGCAGCAGAGCGTCGAGCCCGAATTGGACCCGGTTGAGCAGCAGCTCGTGACCGTGGTCAGGTGGTTGGTCGAGGCGGAGGAGTCCGGTGGCCGGCTCACGGGTGCCGAGGTCGCCCGTCGGCTGGGCCTGTCGCCGAAGACGGGTCAGCGGCGCGTGAATGCCGCGGCCGAGCGCCTCGAAGAGCAACGGCGGCAGCAGGGCCGCGCGCATCTGCGATCGGTCAACCGCTGACCGAACCAGCCCTCGCGCGTGGCCGGTGACTGTTCTTGGTCATCGGCCACAGCTATGTCCGGCCCCGAACTGCCAGGGCGGCTGATCACCGCGTGACCGATTCTCTGGCCGATGGCCGGTGACCGGTCTCCAGCCAGACCGATGCCAGCTAGTCGGTCACCCTCTGGTCGGAACGGTCACCCTCTCAGCGCACGATCTGAGTTGTCGACCAGAGCGACCACGCTCCGCCCATTGGCCTTCGTGCTCCTGCCCAGTCTTGACCTGGGCAGCTAGGGCTGTGATTCCCTGCTCGACGGAGCCTTCGTTGACGCCGCAGACCAGTCGGGGCGCGACCGATGCTGTGGCCGGTGACCGGTCCGGAGTCCGTGACCGGCGGCCGGTGGCCGACGAGCACGGTGACCGATCCGGAGTCCGTGACCGGTGACCAGTGACCGACGAGCACGGTGACCGATCCGGAGTCCGTGACCGGTGACCAGTGACCGACGAGCACGGTGACCGATCCGGAGTCCGTGACCGGTGACCAGCGGCCGACGACCACGGTGACCGATCCGAAGTCCGTGACCGGTGACCGATCTGACCTGCATCGGTCACCGGTCATGACCGGTCCTGCGTTTCGGTCATGGTCAAGGACCGGCCACTCTGACCTCGTGCCTACAGGCCCATCAGGGCTGGAGCGCGGCCGGCACGCACCAAGCCGTGGTGAGTTCTCGTGGTGAGTTCGCCTGGTGAGTTCCGCGCGGGCTCACCACGGCTTGGTGAGTGCTCATGGTGAGTGGTTGCCTCCGCCTTTGGCAGATCGGTGGCGGCCACACTATGGGCAGCTGAGGCGAGCCAGGATGTCGCGGCAGAGGCGCTGTACCTCCGCGTCGTTGCTGACGCTCTTGAATCGCCCCCCGCGTCGGGGCAGTGCGAGCTCGGCCTGGATGCGGGGGAGGGCTGTTGCCGCAGCCGGGCCCATCCGGTCGAGGCAGGCCAGGACGTGGTTGGCTGTCGCGTCGTTCTTCTCCCAGGCGGCCAGCAGCGTCTGCACGACGACGTCGGCTTCGGCCTCGCCTCCGATGTCCCAGAGCGCGGCTGCGGCGTGGACCCGGGTCCACTCGTACCCGGCGTCCAGCAGTTCGCGCAGTCGGGGCAGCGCGGTCTGGGCCGGCGGGCCGATCCGGCCGAGGGTATCGGCGGCATTGCGGTTGCAGTGGCTGTCGAGCAGTACCTCCAATCTCGGCACGGACTCGGCGGCGTTGCGCCCGAGTTCCCACACTGCGGCCGCGGCGGCCGCGCGGAGATTCACGTCTTCGGCGTCGGCCAGCGGGCGGATGACCATCAGGGCCGGTGCGGCTCCGGGCCCGAAGGACGCGAGGGCGTTCACGGCGGAGGTGGCGGTGGACCACTGCTCATGCCGGGCCGCGGCGCTGACGGCATGGGTGAGTGCGGGTAGGCCCGCAGGGTGACGCAGTGCGGCCAGGGCGGATATGAGGGCGCCGGTGTTCGTTTCGGGCCACTTCTTTGAGAGGTCGGCCTCGGCAAGGAGCCGGGCCAGTCTCGGCACGAGTTCCTCGGCGGCCGAGCTCAGGTGCCCGGCGACCTGTATGGCACGCCACGCGTCGCACCCTGTGTCCAGCGCGGTCAACAGGCAGGGCAGGGCCCGTACGTCGCCGAGGCGTGCCAGCGCCATGACGGCTTCCTGATGCGCACGGCGCCGCAACGGATGGGGAGTCGCCCACACGTCGTGTCCGTGTGTAGCGCGGTTGGCGTCGATGTAGGCGGCGAGGGCTTCGCGGGCCGGTTCGGAGACGAAAGTCAGGGATCCAAGAGTTTCGGCGGCCGCGGCGGCGGTGTACGGGTCCTCGGGTGCCAGGCATTCCGTGAGGAGCATGACGAGGTCGGTGTGCTCGCCCCTCCAGGAGGTGATGAGGTTCTTGGCCATACGGATTGCGTCGTACCGGGTGGCGGGGTCCGGGCTGCGGAGCTGTTCGGTGAGCAGCGCGGTGCGCTCGGGCAGGCGGGCGTCGAGCGTCGCGTGGAAGCGGCGCAGGAGATCTGTGGTGGGTGCGTGGACACGGTTGTGCCGTTCGAGGTCGTTGAATGCGGCAGCTAGCTGCGGCGGCACGTCCTGCGCCGTTGTGGTTGCCGGCTCGGCAGCACAGGCGCAGGCGTCGGGGCCGGCCTCGCACTTCTTGCCTCGTGGTTCGGGCTTGGGTGCGGGCGTGAGCTGTCGGAGCAGGCTGATCGCCGTGGGGACGGTGTCGGCGCCGATGCTCGCGGGGGAGCACCGTGACTGGTGGACGAGGGCGGCCAGGCGGATGTCGGGATCTGCTGTGGCTTGCCGGGCCAGGGCGTCGAGCCACGCTGTGGCGGAGGAACGGGCTGCCGGCAGCCGCAGCGCCAGGTCTGCCATCGTCCGGATGACCAGCAGTCGCTCGACAATCCCGCGTTCTGCGGACAGCCGGTCGCGGAGGAGTGCGACGGCTTGGTCGGCGTCTTCCAGGAAGTGGCCGAGGCCCTCGATCGCCGGCTGGCGTACGAAGGGGTCGGGGTCGTTGGAGTGGGAAATGAAGATGTCGGCGCGCTCACGTATGAGGGCCAGGCTGTCTGCGCCTGCTGTCGACTCGGTGCCGTCAGGTGAGTAGTACAGGCCGTCGCTTCGGTCGGCGGATTCGCGGCCGATGCTGAGCAGCAGCTGCACGATGGAGGCACGGTCGGGGGTCGCGGCGCCGTCGGCCATGGCAAAGAGGAACGGCAGGCTGGCCGCTGTACAGGGATACACGTCACCTTGGTGGTGGGCCGCGCTGTAGAAGTCGTTGAATGCCTTGTCCCGGACTTCTGGGTCAGGGGAGGCCATCGCCCGCAGCCACGTAGGGACTTCGACGGCCGGGCCATAGGCGTGACTCATCGACGACCAGTCGATCCTGTCCAGTTCGTTGATCATGAGCGGCACTCTGCCGGAGGGCACTGACAATCACCCCCGCCGCCGGCTGACGGGGCTCTGCCTCCACGTATCCGCAGAGGCACCCGCGTGTCCAACACGTTGGGCGAGCTGTCCACGACGAGCGGTCAGGCTTGTTTCGCCATACGGTCGGTGTGGGTGCCCTGACAGGACGGCATTCTCTGAGTTGGCCCCGCGGTCACTTCGCACGTACGCGGGGCCAACTGCTGTCCGGACGACTCGATGCTGATGGCCTGCGAAGATCTAGGGCTACCGCCTGGGCGGGGTGAGCCGTGCAGGCCAGACGGTGATCAGGTCTCCGTCGTGGCTGACGGTTCGTCCGGGGTGCGCGGCTTGGACGGCGCTGTGGTCCCGCGCGTCGAAGCGGCCTCGGATGACGACCGCTTCGGGCTCATGGGAGACGCCCGTGGTGCCGAGCGGCCAGACAACGATCTCGGACCCGCAGCGGGTTACATGCCGCCAGGGATAGATCGTTTGGACGGCCTGCAGGGCTTCGTCGTCGAATTTCCCGGTGAGTCGAACGAGCGTGTGGTGCCGGACGGTGCTGTGTATGCCGGGCGGCCATGGTGGGCAGATCGACCGGCGCGGGGGAGTGCCGGCCGATTGACTGCTCGGCTCGCGCGTCGCAAGACGTTCCCGTGCGTGAATGGTTGACGGCGCCCGAGACATACAGATTCCCCATCTAATTGCGGCGGCATGGTTCTCTTCCTTCGATCATCTTTGCGCATGGGAACTATATCGTTGCGGAAGCGAAGTGCAAGGTTGGGTGACCATCACGCTCAAGTCCTGCACACCAGCCCCCCCACTCCGGGGAGCGACCCCTCAGGAAGCAACCGGGGCACGGCGCTTGGCGAGGCGGCCTCTGTGCCGTTCAAGCTGGGAAGACCGGTGTCAGCCAGGAGGGTGCTCTCCGCCAATCCAGCTGCGCGACGCCCGTCGGGCCCGGTTAGCGTGCCGACTCCGAATCGGAGAGACAAGGGGAGAGCGCTTGAGCGCGATCACCTACACCGTCGACATCACCTGGTCCGACGTTGAGGCGATTGAGCGGTTCGTAGGAGAACGCATCCACCTGCAGGTCGAGCAGTATCCGGCGGAAAGCCCGGAGGGTCGGACTGCGAGGGCGCTTGGTGCACTGGTGAGCGACTCGGTGTTGGATGCGAGCCTCGCGCTGGAGGTCGACGAACCAGCGATCACAGACGACAAGCTTCAGCTGCAGCACCAGCTGAAGGAAGCCTGGCGCCGTCTCGTAATGGCTTCACGGTGCTGGCAGACGGATCGCGGCTATCAGAACGACCGCTGGCGGACCGTCACCCACACGGACGCAACCTACGAGCGCGCCCTCCGTTGAAACGTCCCGGCTGCCGTGCAGGGTTCTACCCGGTGAATGCGGTTCATGAAGCCTGGGGAAGCCTCAGATGCTCCCCGTCAACCGTCGCCGCACGGGCGACTCGGGGGCAGCCGAGCGCACACGAGCCAGTAACCCCAGGGCGGCGACGCTCCGGAGCCAGCCAGGAAGCTCACATTCGCGCACGGCCGATCAGCCACATCGCGAGCTGATCGGCCAGGTGCACACACCTGCGCGCGCTCCTGACCTGACCGGTGGTTGAAGGCCGGAGGCCGTCCGCCGCGGTTGCCGAGTAACACGCGCTCACGTCAGATTCTACAAACAGGCACTCGTCGTTGGTCTGCTGTCGCTCAGCCCTGCAGGAACTCGCGGGCACCGCGCAGCGTGGTGCGCAATTGCCGCTGGGTCGTCTGGCTGTCGAGGCGTACGTCGAGAGCCCCGGGAACCGTGCTCTCTGCCCGCAGGCCGGCGCGCAGACGGGAGGCGTCGAGACCATCGCGCCTGGCAATGAGGACGCCGAGTTCGTGGCGGCTCAGGGCGTCGGTCCCGGCGAGATGGTGGATACCTGCTGCGTCGCTCGACGTCAGTTCCAGCAGCGCGGCAGCCAGGTCCGAGACATGGACCGGGCAGCGGATGTCGTCGGTGAACAGGGCGCAATCAACTGTGTCGGCGGCGAGTTGGTGCACCAGGCGCTCGTGCACGGATTGTCCGTGGCCGATGATCAGCGACGTACGGGCGACAACGGCCTTCGGGTGCACGACGAGGACCCCGGTCTCCGCCGCGGCCTTCGCTGCGCCGTACGGGGTGACGGGGTCCGGGAGACACGCCTCGTCGTAGTGGACTCGGCCGGCTCCGGAGAACACCGCGTCGGTGGAGACGTGCACCATGCGCGTTCCGTGCTTCGCAGCGACTATCGCGAGCTGGAGTGGTCCTTCCGCGGTGATCGCCCAGTCGGCCCGGCCGCTCGATGCGTTGATGACAACGTGCGGGTTCACCTCGGCCATGACGGCGTCCAAGTTTCCCGCGTCCCGTAGATCGAGGGGGCACCATGCGGTCGGGGAGGCGTCGCCCGGCTCGGTCGCGTACGTCGCGACCGTCGTGATCCCTGCCGTTGTCGCCTGCCGGACCAGCTCGGATCCCAGAAAACCGCTGCCGCCGACGATCAGAATTGTCATCTGCGTAACCGTAGCCCCGTGGGCCCCACGGCGAAGGCGGTCACCCCGGTGTTCGGGTGTGACCGCCTCTGCCGTCAGCATGCCTGGCAGCCCGGGCGACTACGCCTGTGGCTGCCAGACGTAGCGGACGTCGGGCTCGCGCTCGTCGTTGCGCTGCCCATCGGTGCGCTCGGCCTCGGTGAAGCCGTGCCGTTGGTAGAAGCGCCGGGCCGGGCCGTTGACCTGGAACGTCCACAGCAACAGGCCGTCCGGCTGCTGTCGCTTGGCCAGGGACATGAACCGGTCGCCGAGGCCCCGTCCGCGCCATTCCGATTCGAGGTAGAGCTGCTTCAGCTCGTCGCCTTTGAGCACCAGGAGCCCCACCACGCTGTTCCCGGTGACGGCCACCCAGGTGTCGTACTGCGGCACGAGCACGCGGGCGAACCAGTCCCGCACCTCGGCTTTGCCGTGTGCGCAGCGCACGGTTGGCAAAGCCGAGGCGTAGGAGCGCAGCCACACATCGGCTGCAGCGTGTGCGTCGGCGGCGTGGGCCCGGCGGAGGAGAACGTCGTCGCTGCTCATGGCGCGGGCCGGTTCTACTTCCCCGGACGCCCGAGCTGGTGGACGGTCCAGCCCGTCGCGCGCCAGGGCTCGGGGTCGAGGGTGGTGCGGCAGTCGACGAGGAGGGGGTTGGCCGGGCGGTCCACCAGGGCGTGGGGGTCGGCCTGCCGGTACTCGGGCCATTCGGTGGCCAGGACGACGAGTTCCGCGCCGTCGACGGAGGCCTCCAGGTCGTCGGTGTAGTCCAACTCCGGGTTGCGGACCATCGCCGTGGGCACGGCCTGCGGGTCGTGGACGGTGACGGTGGCGCCGGCCTGCTGGAGGGCCTGGGAGAGCGCGAGGGCTGGGGAATCGCGTACGTCGTTGGTGCCGGGCTTGAACGCGGCGCCCCACACGGTGATCCGGGTGTCCTTGATGGGGCGGTCGCCCAGGGCACGGCTGATGAGGCCGAGGGCGACGTCGGTGCGGTTCTCGTTGATCTCCTCGGCGGCGCGCAGGAGGGTCGCGGCCTGTTCGGCGCCGAGCTGCAGGGCGGATGCAGTGAAAGCGCGGACGTCCTTGGGGAGGCAGCCTCCTCCGTAGCCAATGCCGGGCCGCATGCCGCCGGCGCCGATGCGGGGGTCGATGCCGAGGATGTCCACAATCTGGGAGACGTCGCCGCCCGCAGCCTCGCACATGTCGGCGACGGCGTTGATGTAGCTGATCTTCAGGCCGAGGAAGGTGTTCGCGGCGCCCTTGGCCAGCTCGGCGGTCTGCGGGTCGGTGACGAAGATCGGAACGCCCGTGTCGATGATCCCGGCGTACACCGCACGGATCGCCTTCTCGCCCTCAGCGGTGGTGACGCCGGCGATGAGCCGGTCCGGGCGGAGGGTGTCCTCGACTGCGTGGCCCTCGCGCAGGAACTCAGGGTTCCACACGACGTCGACCTGGTTGCCGGCGGGGGCCAGGCGCTGCGCGAGGGCGGTGACCTGGCTGGTGGTGCCGACGGTGACGGTGGACTTCCCGACGATCGTGGACGCACGGTCGAGGTGGGGGGCGAGCTGGCGGATCGCGCCGAAGACCTGTGCGGTGTCGTAGGAGCGGCCGTCTGCGTCGATGGGGGTGCCGACGCCGATGAAGTGCAGCTCGGCGAATTCGGCGGCCTCGCGAATGTCGGTGGTGAAGCGCAGACGTCTGCTCTGCGTGTGGCGGGCGAGTAGCTCGGGCAGGCCGGTCTCGTAGATGGGGCATTCGCCGGCGTTGAGTCGATCGACCTTGGCCTGGTCGACGTCCACGCCGATGACCTCGTGGCCGAGCTCTGCCATCGCCGCAGCGTGCGGGATGCCGAGGTGACCGCAGCCGATCACGGAAACGCGCATTGCAGGTCGTCCTTGTCTGGTCGGGGGCACACCGACTTCGGTGTGCCCCCGACGCTATCGGTTGGCGAGTAGGGCCCAAGACGGGTTGCTCGCAGGTTCGTTGGAGTGTTCGATCGGATGACCGCGGATCCGGTCGAGGCGCCAGCTTTGAGGCGGGCCGGCGGTTCAGTTCACGGCGTCCAGCGCGCCGGACAGCACGGTCGTCAGGAACTCGATTTCCTCGTCAGTCGACGTCAGCGGGGGCGCGACGACGAGCCCTTCGCTCTTGGGGTCCCCGGCGCCAGTGAACGGGTAGAAGAACACGCCTCGTTCCTCCGCGGCCTTCATCACGGGCCAGAGCTGCCCCTGGGCGACCTCCACCCCGTAGAGGAAGCCTCGCCCGCGGATGTCCTTCACAGGCCCGACGCCGTTCAGCGACGTCATGGCCTCCCCGAGGCGTTGGCTGCGCGCTGCGAAGGCTGTGAAGTCCATCTCCTCCAGCTCGTCGAGGACGCCCAGGCACGCGGCTGCCATGAGGGGATGGGTGGCCATGGTGCCCATCGCGGGCAGCGGATCGGCGTCCTCATGCCGGATCCACCTGGCCACCTCGGGGGACACCAGCACCGCGCCGACGCTCGTGTATCCGGCGCCCAGCCCCTTGGAAAGGATCACGATGTCGGGCTCGCAGCCGTCCCAGTGGTGGCTGGCGAGCGGTGTGCCGGTGCGCCACATCCCGGTCAGGACCTCATCGTGGATCACGAGGACGTCCCGCTCCTGGCAAATCTCCGAGACCCGCCGGAGGTATCCGTCGGGCGGCACGAAGGCGCCACCGGTGGTCCCGTTGATGGGCTCGATCAACACCGCGGCAACGTTTTCGGCACCGCGGCGGTCGATCTCCTGTCCGATCTCGTCGGCGCACGAGACGTCGCAGTCGCGGTCTTCGTGGGCGTGCGTCGGCGGGTAGGGCGCTGGGAAGCCGGGGCCGAGGTCGAGGGCGTCCTCCGGGCGTGGCCTGCGGGCGTGGTTGCCGGCCAGGGCGAGGGTCAGCACCGACATCCCGTGGTAGCTCAACGTCGAGGTCAGAATGTCCCCGCGCCGCTTCCCGTTACGCACCCGGGTGATGTTGCGCACCAGGCCCACGGCCACCTCGACCCCGAGCGTTCCGCATGTTGTCAGCGCTACGGAGTCGTCGGGGCGGCGCACGGCGCGGCACAGACGCTCCATCAGTTCCATCTGGATGTGGGGCTGGACGACGGCGGCACCGCCGAAGGAGTAGCGGAAGAACTGCTTCTCGATCCGGGCGTGGACCTTGCTGCTGCTCTGGCCCACGTTGGTGCAGAGCAGTCCGCTCGATCCGTCGAAGATCCGGGTGCCGCCGACAAGGTGCAGCCAGGGGCCCTGTGCTCCCACGACTTCGAAGTCCGGCATGGGCCGGGATGACGTCAGCAGCCGCTCACGGTTGTGCGTGTACGAGTCCACTCTGGGGAATCCCTTCTCGGGTGTGCTCGCGGGGATGGGGCCGCGCACGAGTGCGGTGCGCGGCCCCGGGGGCGCCGCGCCGGTCAGGCGACAGGCCGGGCAGCAGGGACGTTCACGCCGAGCTGGGAGCACAGCTTGATGAGCGTGGGGATGGCCTCGGCCTTCACGATCACGTCGCCGTGCTGCGGGCCCTCCAGCGGATAGGGCATGTACTTGCCGAACTCCTCCAGACCTTCGGTGTCGATGAAGAAGACCTTCATGCCGCGCTCGCGGGCCCGTTTCTCGACCGACCGTCGGTCGGCGTGCAGGCCGACGACCAGGAGCGCCTTTGCCTCGGGGTGGAACGGCACGGGCGGGATCTTCTGGTCGTAGCGGCGCACGAAGCACTCGTCGAGGCCGGCCCGTGCGGCGAGCAGGTCGAAGTTGTGCTGGAGCACGGGGCCGACGAAGTGTCCGGCGTCGTGCAACGCCTTGAGCGCGTGGTGGGCGGCCGTCGGTTCGGCGAGGAAGCTGTCTCGGAACATTGTCACCAGCTCGTCGGCCTTCGCCGTGGCGTCGAGCAGCATCTCCCGCACGAGCGTGTCCTTCTGCGGGCTCAGGACGAACGGATGCGTGCCCTTCATGACGTTGTCGGTCCTGGTGGTGACCCGGTACGCCTGGTGCAGGAAGTGCAGCGGCGGGACGCCGGCCTCGACGCTCGTGCCGCAGCCGATCTCGACCTGGAACGGGAGGTGCTTGGACAGCGCGCTCAGGTCCTCGGAGTAGGTCGGGTTGCCACGCTCGTCCTTGATGCGGATGCCGCCCGCCAGCACGTTCCACGGCATCTGGCGCACGGTGCGCGTCACCGCGAAGTCCTCGGAGACGAACACGACGTCGAGCGAGGAGAACCCGGCCGGCGTGTCCCGCGAGGCTCGCTCGTCCTGCGGGTGCGTGTCGTACGGGGTGACAGTGACACGCAGGTCGCCCTTCGACCACATGGTGTCATCGACCTGCCGCCAGCCGCCCTCGGTGAGCCAGGAGCGGACGTTTGCGCGGTACTCGCTGATCTCGGCCCTTGGGGCGAGGACCGACGTGTACAGGTACAGGTCCGCGAGAACGAGTCGCGGCACCGGGAACGTGTAGTCGAGGTCGTACCGGTATCGGTAGTGCACGATGCGGCGGCGGCCCTGCTCGTCCTCGGACCAGCCGGACTGGACGGTGTTCGCCGGATCCTGCGTCCGGCGCCAAATGCCCTCCTCGATCGCCCGGGGCCGTTCGTGTCCGGCGCCGGCGAAGTACTTCTCCCAGGTTGTCACCTGGCTGGCATCGAGCTGTTCGATCACGGGATAGGGAAGGAACATCTCGTCCTCCTAGTGAGCTGTTGGAGTAGCGCGTGCTTCCGGGCTGGGCGCGGCTGCCATCCCGCTGCAACGCGGGGAGGCTGCTGGATGTGCGGTCGCGTGGCTGTGCTCGGAGGGCAGCATCCCGGGGCCGTGGACGTTGAAGGGCCGGATGATCCCGGTGTTCACTTTGAACTCGCGGCGGTAGGCCACGGTCATCGCTTCCAGGAACCGCTTGGCCTCCTGATAGCCGGACTGAACATGGCGCGGACGCGGGCGGTGAGATCCTGCATGTCGGTGGCCGGCACTCGGGCCGCAGGCATGTGGGGAAGGACGAAGGTGCTCATGCCCTCACCCCTGCCACTGCAGCACGAGGATGCTGTGACGTGCTGTCGGTGACGGCGGCCGGTGGAGGGACGTTGGCGAAGCCCTGGTGGGCAGGGAGCGAGCACCAGGTGGATGTGCCGTCGTCGCTCGTACCCCAGGCGTCGGACAAGGCGTCGACGAGGTGTAAGCCGCGGCCGTCCTCGTCGTCCAGGGCCGTGTTCCGCAGTTCGGGGGCCGCCGGGTTGCCGTCGCGCACTTCGATCACGAAGTGGCTGACGGAGAAGTACAAGCGCACGCGGATGTCGCCCCGACCATGCTGGAAGGCATTCGTGACGAGCTCACTGACCAGGAGTTCGGCTGTCTCCACCAGGCGAGGGTGGCGCCACGCCCGCAGCGACGTTGCGATGATCCGCCGGAACTTTCTCGGCCAGAGCGCTTCTGCTGCCGAGAGGCCACCGCTGTGGCCGGTCGGCGCCCGCCCGATGGACATGTCGAGGCCGATACGCACAGCGCGAGGGCAGGCGCTGGTCCGTACAGCAGTCGCAGTCATCATCATGCTGAGCCCTTCAATGTGTGGGTCCTCAAAGCACCGCGGTATGACCCGGAGTACCGGCCGCCATCGGTTGCACGGCGGCCACGGTCGCTCCCTCCGTCAGAGAACGACCGGCCCCGACGGGGGTGACAGGGCCGGTCTCCTCTTGGCCGCCGCGCCGGAGTCGACTCGGTGGCTGCTACTCAGTCAACGAGCCAAGGGAGAAGGGCGACAGGAAGAGTTCCACGTTCGTTCCCGCCCACTACCCGGAAGACTTTGCGTCTGCTTTACACGGCACCTGTCGCCAACGTGATGGCGGCGCTACTTTCGGTGGATGGATGCGAACCTGGCCCTGAAAGGCCAGATGAAACAACTGGGCCTCACCCAAGACGAGTTGGCGGACCAGCTCAACAAGGCCGTGCACGACATCACCGGGCGCCCGGGGGAAGTGTCGTCGCGCACTGTCCGCAACCTGCTCAACGGGTCCAGCCGCCGCCCAATCGGACGCACTTGCGCTGCACTTGAGCGTGTGTTCGGCTGCCCGGTGGCGGACCTAGGACTCATCGCACCCAGCTCCATGAACCACCCCCGGGAGGACCCCGTGCGGCGTCGACAATTCGTCCTGTCTACCGGGGCGGCCGCGGCCGCCCCCGTCCTGAAGCAACGCCGGGCCGTGGGGATGTCGGACGTGGCCCGCGCCTCAGCCGCCATGGACGCCCTGGTGGATGCCGACAACCGCACCGGCGGACACTCATCCCTGGCCGCCCGGGCCCTCACCGAACGAGCCAAGCTGCTGGAACTCCAGCAGCGCAACGCCAGCGACCGGGTCCGCCGCGCCGTCTACGCGCTCGCGGCCGAGTACACCAACGCCGCGGTCTGGTCCTACATCGATCTGCGCGACCTGACGTCGGCGCAGAAGCACCTTCATGAGTCGTCAACGTTCGCCGGTCTGTCGCAGGACCCGCCCACGGGTATGCGCGTGTGGGTCCTCATGGCCATGCTCGCCTACCAGAAGAAGAACGGGCCGGAGGAACTCGCAGCGGCCCAGGCCGCCAGCGCATCCCCCGCGGCCCGCAGAGATCCTCTCTTCGGCTCCATGGGACGCGTTCGTGTTGCCCTGGCGTACTCCTCACTGGGAGAGCATGCGGCCGCCAGAAGGGCACTGGAGTCAGCGCAGAGCAGTCTCCGCAAAGCGCCAGAGGACGAACGCCCACGATGGACCGACTTCTACCAGCCGGCGGAACTCAACCACCTCTCGGCCGGAATCCTGAACCGGCAAGGAGACCCTGCCACCGCAGAGGCAATGGCCCATCGCGCCCTGGCCACGCTGCCCCCAGAGTTCCAGCGCAACCGCGCCATGGTCACCTGCGAGCTGGCGCTCGCCCAGCTACGGCAAGGGGAGCCCGAACAGGCCACGACCACCGCAGCCACAGTGTTCGCCACCATGAAGGGAGCCCCGTTGCCCGGACGGATGCGCACCCTCATCGGAGACTTCCACCGGGACCTGTTCCGGCTGGCACCGTCCACCAGGTACGCCCGCGACTGGGCAGACCGCATGCGAGATGAATGGAGTCAAAAGTGACCAGGGTGACCGACCTGCGGCACTACGTCCACGGAAGCCTCCCCGACGACTTCAAGCAGATGCTGATCGACGTGCACGCCGACTCCTACGCCGCGGCGATGGACGACGAGTTCAACCAGAAGTTCCCCTGGTTCGTCGACCACTGGTCGGGCATGGAGGGCTTCACCTGCGTCGTCGCCTTCGACAACGACGAGCCCACCGGCTTCGCCTACGGCGCCCCGCTTCAGCGGGGTCGGGAATGGTGGCGCTCCACCGGGTACAAGCCGAACACCGGCTACACCTCGACCTATGCCGTCTCTGAGGTCATGGTGCGCCCGCAGTGGCGCAAGCAGGGTGTCTCAGACCTTCTGCACGAAGCACTCCTGAAGGAACGCGACGAGAGTCTTGCCGTCCTCCTGGTCGACGCAACCCACCCGAAGGTCCAGGATCTGTACGAGGCCTGGGGCTACGTGAAGGCCGGTGAACAGCGGCCGTTCGCCGATTCCCCGCTGTACGCCGTCATGGTGAAGAGCCTCCGCTGGTGACTACTAGTACTCCAGCCGGACTTCGGTGTATGTCCTGGTCAACGGCTTGACCGTGGGGATTTTAGCTGGATGGTGCCGGGTGAGGGGCGGGTTCGCCCGGCCTGTCTCACGAACGGATGACCGCGCCGTGAGTAGTGACAGCGGCGAGCCCGGGCCTGGTGTCGGCGGCACCATCGCGACCGGGTCATTGATGGGGCCGAGGATTCCGAGCACATGAATCGCATCCACCGCCGGCGAGGTGGTCAGCAACACCGTTGGCATCAACGGTGACCAGCGGCCAGGGCCGGCGATCATTAGGGCTCGGTGGCGTGGCGCCGGGTGTCCGCGTAGATCCGGGCCCGTACCCCGGGCTCGCCGGGCATGCGGCGGGTGGCGGTGATTCCTGAGGTTGCCCAGTGCTGTTCGAGGGAGGCCATTACCAGGCGGGCAGTTGCTTCGTCGGCGGCGGTGATGTCGAGGACTACCAGGCCGTCTTGGACATGCTGCGGATCGATGGGTTCCATGCCAGTACGACGAGCGGCCCGCTGCCGGGTTGCGCCTGCTGGGAGGGTTACGTCCGTACGAGCGACAAGGACGCCCCCGGACACCCGGACTCGCTCTGCAGAAGTCGACTCTGCTCCCACGAAGGAGCACGGCCCCAGGCGCTGGTAGGGCACCTGCTGGCGTCCGCGGTCAGTCAGAGGATCTGGCGTTCACTACTTCGAGTGTTCACTGCTCACCACGGGTCCGTCTGGGGCATCGTCGGGAGCGTCGTTGTATCCGGGCGGGGGAGTGAGGTGGGTGCGATGTGGCAGACCGAGGAGTTCGGCGCAGCGCATGAAGGCAGGCCGGGCGTGGTCCTGGATGACGGGTCGGAGCCGAAGCCGGTCTACTTCGATACGGGCAGCGGCGGTCACGTGCATGAAAGCAGTGACTGGTGGATCTACGACGGGACGCTGCGCGCACCTCTGGCCACCCAGCTGCGGGCCTCGTGTGCGTGCGGATGGCGCGGCAAGCCCCGTTACCCGCTGGACTGGAACCTGGTGGACCGCCGCGACCCGGATCTGTTCGACACCTCCGGCCCCGAAGGGGACTGGGACCGGCACGTCGCGGACGTCGAAGCGCGCGCCATCCCGATCCCCGAGGACCTGGTCGCCCTCCTGGACCAGGTCGAACAGCGCCTCGACTCCCTGGTCGACGACGCCCCCCTCGCGGCCCTGCGGGCGATCAGCCGCCTGGAACGCGTCGTCGCCGACGCCGCCCGCACGGCAGCATTCCACGCAGAGGCCGACCGGCAGGAGAGATCCAC